>JANMKA010000177.1:0-39401 GCA_031371765.1 Blastocatellia bacterium | reverse complement strand
AATCACCGTCGACGTTAAGGGCGAGATTCTCGAACTCAAGAACACAATCAACACGATGGTGGACCAGTTGAATTCGTTCGCGTCGGAAGTTACCCGCGTGGCCCGCGAAGTCGGTACCGAAGGAAAACTAGGTGGCCAGGCTGACGTGCGCGGCGTTGCCGGAACCTGGAAAGACTTGACCGACAACGTGAACTCGATGGCCAGCAACCTCACCGATCAGGTGCGCGGTATCGCTCGGGTCGTTACGGCGGTTGCGAACGGTGACCTGAAACGAAAACTGACGGTGGAAGCCAAGGGCGAAATCGCCGAACTCGCCGACACCATCAACAACATGACAGACACACTCGCGACGTTTGCCGATCAGGTTACCTCGGTGGCGCGCGAGGTCGGCGTCGAAGGCGCGCTTGGCGGCCAGGCAAACGTTCCCGGTGCAGCCGGTACCTGGCGCGACTTGACCGACAACGTAAACGGTCTCGCAGCCAACCTGACAACGCAGGTGCGCGCCATTGCGGAAGTTTCGACCGCGGTGACGAAAGGCGATCTGACGCGATCGATTACGGTCGAGGCACAGGGTGAAGTCGCGGCCTTGAAAGACAACATCAACGAGATGATTCTCAATCTCAAGGACACTACGCAGAAAAACATGGAGCAGGACTGGCTGAAACGAACCTCGCGCGCTTCACCAGAATGCTTCAGGGCCAACGCGACATGACCACGGTCGCACAGATGGTCCTATCAGAACTGGCGCCGCTCGTCGATGCGCAGCAAGGCGTGTTTTATGTTAACGAAAGTCCAAACGGCCAGCCGGTCATGAAACTTCTGGGCGGATACGCGTACAAGAAGCGCAAGAACCTGGCGAATGAATTCAAGGCGGGGGAAGGACTAGTGGGCCAGTGTACGGTCGAGCGCGAGCGCATCCTGGTAACCAATGTTCCCAATAACTATGTTTACGTAAGTTCCGGGCTGGGTGAGGCGCCGCCAAATAACATTGTGGTGCTGCCCGTCTTGTTTGAAGGTGAAGTCAAAGCCGTCATCGAGCTTTCCACCTTCCAAACTTTTAACGACACTCATCTCACCTTCCTCGATCAGCTAACTGAAAGTATCGGCATCGTGCTGAACACGATCGCCGCCAACACGCGTACTGAAGACTTGCTGCAACAGTCCCAGTCGCTGGCAGCCGAACTACAAAGCCAGCAGGACGAGCTAAAGAAAACCAACGAACAACTCGAGCAGCAGGCGGAATCGCTGCGCGAGTCGGAAGAGTTATTGAAGAGCCAGCAGGAAGAGCTGCAACAAACGAACGAAGAGTTGCAGGAGAAAGCGGCCTTGCTGGCGCGCCAGAAAGCGGAAGTCGAAGCTAAGAACCGCGAAGTGGAAGAAGCGCGTTGGGACATGGAAGAAAAGGCCGAGCAGTTGGCGCTCACCTCGAAATACAAATCAGAGTTTATGGCCAACATGTCTCACGAGTTGCGCACGCCGCTCAACAGTATGCTGATCCTTTCCCGCCAGCTTGCGGAAAACAATGATGACAACTTAACCGGTAAACAAGTGCAGTTTGCCGAAACAATTCACTCTTCCGGATCGGACCTGCTTACGCTAATCAACGACATTCTTGATTTGTCCAAGATTGAATCCGGAATGATGGGAATCGAAGTTGGCGAGGTGACAACCGACGAGTTAACCGGCCAGCTGCAGAGAAGTTTCTATCAACTGGCGCAGGATAAGAATCTCGAGTTCCTGATCGAACGCGCGGACGGCCTCGATCCCACCCTGCGTACTGACGAGAAGCGCGTGCAACAGATCCTGATGAATCTGCTATCGAATGCGTTCAAGTTTACTCACGAGGGCAAGGTGGTGCTGCGGGTAGCTCCGGCGCCCAGGGACGAAAACTACCATCTCGAGTCGCTAAATCGCGCCGGCGAAGTTGTGGCGTTTTCGGTGAGCGACACCGGCATTGGTATCGCAGCCGACAAACAGCGCATCATTTTTGAACCTTTCCAACAAGCCGACGGCACCACCAGCCGCAAGTACGGGGGCACTGGTCTGGGCTTATCGATCAGTCGCGAAATTGCGCGCTTGCTAGGTGGTGAAATTCGCATGCTGTCCACACCCGGCGAAGGCAGCACCTTCACCTTATATTTGCCGCGCAACTACGTGCCGGCGGGGGCAACCACTGCGCCGTCACGTCAGCAGAGGAGCGACGCGAAAGAAGTCGCAGCCGCCTGGACGCCAGTGAACGCGTTTGACAGCGAAGCCATGGCACTAATGGCCGGCCAGTCTTCCCCGCTTGCTGATGACCGCCACGACATTCAAAGCGGCGACCGCGTCGTTTTGATAGTTGAAGATGACATTAGTTTCGCCGGCATCCTGTTGGATCTGGCGCGCGAGAAAGGATTCAAAGCCCTGGTCGCAACCAACGGCATGGTGGCGCTGGCGCTGGCCCAGAAGTTCAAACCGGCGGCAATCACGCTGGATATTCGCTTGCCGGATCACGACGGCTGGACGGTGCTGGATCGTCTGAAGCATGATCCGGCCACGCGTCACATTCCGGTCCACATTATTTCGGTCGAAGAAGAACGGCAGCGCGCCTTAAAGCAAGGCGCCTTTAATCACGTACAGAAACCGGTGACGCGCGAAGTCCTGATTAAGGCATTCGATGACATCGGAAATTTCGCCGAGCGGCGAGTGAGAAAACTGCTTGTCGTCGAAGACGATGACGTGCAGCGCATGAGTGTGGTGGAACTGATAGGCAACGGCGACGTCAAGACGACCGCAGTGGCTACCGGCAACGAAGCGCTCGCCATTCTAAAAGACGAACGCTTCGACTGCATGGTACTGGATCTGAAGCTGCCGGACATGAGCGGGTTCGACCTGATCGAGAAGTTACAAACTGATCTCGGTCGTTACGATCTGCCGATCATCATTTACACCGGCAAGGAGTTAACGCGTAAAGAAGAACTGCACCTGAAGAAGGTCGCGGACGCGATCATCGTTAAGGAAGCTAGTTCGCCGGAAAGACTGTTGGCGGAAACCGCGTTGTTCCTGCATCGTGTTGAGGCGGATTTGCCTGAGTCGAAGCGTCGCATGCTGGAGAAGTTTCATCGCAACGATCCGGTGCTGGCGGGACGCAAAGTACTGGTAGTTGACGACGACGTACGGAACATCTTTGCGCTGACCAGCGCGCTCGAAGTTCATAACATGGAGGTCATTCACGCGGAGACCGGGCAGGAAGGCATCGACCTCTTGAAAGCCAGCCCGGGGGTGGAAGCTGTGTTGATGGACATCATGATGCCGGAAATGGACGGCTACGAAGCAATCACCGCCATTCGCCAGATGGAAGAATTCAAACAACTTCCGATTATCGCGCTGACGGCCAAGGCCATGAAGGCGGATCGGGATCACTGCCTGGAGGTCGGAGCGTCAGACTATATTTCCAAGCCGCTGGACATCGATCAACTGTTATCGCTGTTGCGAGTCTGGCTTTACAAACCGGAAGAAACGCAGTGAGTAAAGTCCAAAGAGCCGCGGACAAAGTTGAAGACATCGAGATCAGTTTGTTGCTCGAAGGACTTTACCGTGTCCACGGTTTTGATTTCCGCGACTACTCGCGCGCTTCAATCAAGCGGCGCATCCTGGAATTGTTGGGCGCAGAAAAGCTGGAAACGGTTTCCGCGTTTCAAAACAAGATCCTGCACGACAATGCCTGCCGTGAGCGTTTTCTGCTGGGAGTTTCCGTGCATGCAACGTCAATGTTTCGGGACCCAAGCTTCTATCTTACTTTTCGCAAACGTGTGATACCGCTGCTCAGAACTTACCCGACCGTGCAGATTTGGATTGCGGGCTGCTCCACGGGCGAAGAAGTTTATTCGCTGGCAATCCTGCTTGAGGAAGAGCGGCTTTATAGCAAATGTCGCATCTATGCGACCGATATCAGCCAAGCCGTATTGCGTCGCGCGCGCGATGGCATTTTTCCGCTCGCAGCGATGAGAGACTACACCATCAATTATCATCAGGCCGGTGGCGCGCACGAGTTTTCGGATTACTACACCGCTCAATACGACCATGTGATTTTTAGTTCCGCGCTGCGCAAGAACGTCGTGTTCTCAGAACACAACCTGGCGACCGACGGCAGTTTTAATGAGTTCCAGGTGATCCTCTGTCGCAACGTCATGATCTATTTCAATAAAGAGCTCCAGGCGCGAGTTCACAACTTGCTGTATGACAGCTTGAGCATGTTCGGAGTTTTTGGGTTGGGGAATAAAGAGTCTTTGAAGTTTACGCCGCGCGAAACACTCTATGAGCATCTGAATGACAAAGACAAGCTTTATCGCAAGGTAGCGTAAACAAAGTTTCGAGTTTCGAGTTCCAGTTCGGAAGTCGTTGAGTGACATTATTCGGAATTTCAGGGGCGGTATTGAGGACTAAGTGGTTCGATTGCCTGGCTCCGTAGGAGCCAAATGTTTATAGCAACGAAACCTTTTTTATTCTTTTCGCTCCTCCGGAGCGAAAACATTAAGCGGGGTGTTGGTGGCTATAAACATTTCGCCTCTCTGAGGCGAGGAGCGGGTTACGCGGGGATAACTTGAAGAGGGTTCTGAATGAAGCTGAGAGAGTAGTTTGAAGCCTCGACCTCGAAACTCGAAACTCGAAACTCGAAACCAATTAGATGGCACCCGAGATCATAGTTATTGGCACTTCAACCGGCGGACTGAAAGCGCTCCAGACATTGCTTTCAGGTCTGTCGGCCGATTTTCCCTTGCCGGTGGTCATCGTTCAGCATCGCGGCAGCATTTCGGAAAACGGATTGTGTGAATTCCTCGCAAAGTCGAGCCGGCTGCCGGTTACGGAGCCTGAAGACAAAGAGCCAGTAACAGCTGGCCGCGCCTACCTGGCGCCGCGTGATTATCATTTGTTGATTGAGAATGGAAGCTTTGCTTTGTCAGTTGATCACGCAGTTGCTTATGCGCGACCGTCGATCGATGTGTTGTTTGAGTGTGTTGCTGATGAATATGGCGACAAAGCGATCGGCGTAATTTTGACGGGTGCAAACAATGACGGCGCGCGCGGTCTGGCAAAAATAAGTTCGCGGGGCGGCGTAACCTTGGTCGAGAATCCGGAAACCGCCGCCAGTCACGAGATGCCGCGCGCGGCGTTGGCCCACACAAACGCGGACTGGGTTTTACCGCTCGAAGAAATCGCTCCCTGCCTGAACAAACTGGTTAGCTCGGTGGCGGCCCATTATGGAAGATGAAGAACAGATCAACATACTGATGGTTGACGACAGCCCGACGAATCTGTTGGCGCTGCAGTCGATCCTTAGTTCGCCAGATAGAAATCTTGTCAACGCTGCTTCCGGCGATGATGCGCTTCGTTATCTTCTCGACAACGAAGTCGCAGTTATCCTGATGGACGTCTATATGCCGGGGCTCGATGGCTTGGAAACTGCGGAGCTGATTCGCGGCCGTGACCGATCGCGCGACATACCCATTATCTTCCTGACGGCCGACAGCACCGGCGGGCGTCACCTGAGCCGTGGCTATTCGCTGGGCGCAGTTGATTACATTGTTAAGCCAATCGAGCCTGACATCCTGCGATCCAAGGTGGCCGTCTTTGTTGAGTTGTTCAAGAAAACCCAGGAGGTCAAACGGCAGGCGCAGCTACTTAAAGAAAAGAACCTTGAGCTGGAGAACGCCAACCTCGCCCGCCTGAACATGCTTATTGACCTGGGCCATCAACTAACTTCCGAACACGATCCCTGGCATGTACTGGAAAATTTCTGTCGTTCCGCCCGCCACATTGTTGACGCCCAGGAGTCTGCTGTCGGCCTAATCGACGATGACGGCAAGACCCTGCACTACTTCTTTCGCTGCCGCGCCGATGGCGAGGCTGGCACAGGCAACGGCGTTTCGAAAAGCCTCACGCGCGCCTTGCGCCATTTGATAAAGGAAGGGCGTCCGCTGCGTTTGAATGATTCGGATGATTTGCTGCGCGAGAAAGGCAAGACATCCGACCTGGTGCATACGTTCCTGGGGGCGCCCATCATGTCGCCGACCGCAGTCTGCGGTTGGGTTTATCTGCTGAATAAGCCGAACGCTGACGATTTCTCGGAGGCCGACGAGCGTCTGGCAGCCACCCTCGCAACCCAGGTCGGCATCGCTTATCAAAACGCAGTGCTCTACAGCAATGCGCAACGCCACGCCACCGAGTTGCAAATAGAAATTGCTGAACGCAAACAAGCTGAAGAAGAACGTGCGCAACTTTTAGTACGCGAACAAGCAGCGCGCGCTGAAGCCGAGCAGGCGAATCGTACCAAGGATGAGTTTCTGGCCACCCTTTCCCACGAATTGCGCACCCCGCTTACGGCCATTCTCGGTTGGAGTCACTTAGTGCGTACCGGAAGTCTCGACAAGTCACAACTAAACCGCGCGGTGGAAACGATCGAACGCAACGCGCGCTCGCAGTCTCAATTGATCGACGACCTGCTTGATGTCTCGCGCATCATCACCGGCAAGTTGCAAATCGAGCCGACCAGGATTGATGTTTGCGCCGTAGTCGAATCCGCCGTCGATGCGCTGCGCCCATCGTTCGAAGCCAAGAACATTCAATTCAAAACATCGCTGGCCACTAAGGGGTGTGTAGTTGCGGGAGACGCGAATCGGCTGCAACAAATCTTCTGGAATCTTTTCAGCAATGCCATCAAGTTTACCCCCGAAGGCGGATCCGTGCGGGTCGAGGTCAAGCAAAAGAAACAACACGTGTGGGTTGCGGTCACCGATTCTGGTACCGGCATTACTTCGGAGTTTCTGCCTTACATCTTCGATCGCTTCAGGCAGGCTGATGGTTCAACCACCAGAATGCACGGCGGCCTGGGGCTTGGGCTTTCGATCGTGAAACATCTGGTGCAACTTCACGGCGGCCACGTCGAAGTGAAGAGTGAGGGCAAAGATAAAGGCGCGACATTCATCGTCACGCTGCCGCAGGTCTCGAGCAGTGCTTCGCTGACGCCGGAAGATACTGCCGCCGTGGAAGCGAATGGCAACAGCGTCGCGCCCGGCTTCTTAAAAGTTTTGCGGGGACTGCGCGTCCTGGTGGTTGATGATGAAGCGGACTCGCGCGATCTGATCAGTGCAATCCTAACGCGCTGTGGCAGCGATGTGAATTGCTGCGAATCGGCTGCCGAGGGCATGAAGGCTTTCAAGAGCTGGAAACCGGATCTACTAGTGAGCGATATAGGAATGCCAAACGAAGATGGTTACAGCCTGATCACAAAACTGCGCAAGCTGAAAACTAAACGTGCGAAAGAGATGCCCGCGATTGCGCTCACCGCTTATGCGACCAAAGAAGATCAGGAACGCACGCTTTCATCCGGATTTCAAATGCACGTTGCCAAACCCATTGATCCCGAGAAATTGATAACCTCCATTGCCAGGGCCATGGGCAGCAAAGTTTGATAGCCTGAACGCGGACAGCGAAAGCCTAGCCTTCAGCCTCGCGGGCAATGGCAGCTTCTCCGCCAACTCGCGAGGCGGCGCGCGCCAACAAAATGAGCACGATGACTGCAATTACTGTCGCGAGAATTGCGTAGACCAACAAACCGGTAATGCTTTCGTCGGCGTGTAATACTTCTTTGATTATTGCTTTGATTGCTTCATTCCAGGCCAGGGCCGCCACCAACCCTAACGATGCAGAAGCGAGCGTAATCATAGTTTGAAAGAATACCTTTGACTGGGTCATGATTTGGTCTCCTTAGGCTCGTTGGTAGATCGGCCTGCTTCTATGTCACTATTAGCGGAAAGTCAACCATAATCCACGAACGTCAAACGGATTAAGTCGAGAAATTTGGTGAATACCGCTCGATTCAAACTCTTGCTGGCCGCGCGCCGAAAGTGAGCATCACGATGCGCAAATATCTTTTCTTCCTGCTGTTGAGTGCTGCGCTTGTTTTCATTGCTTGTAACCGAAGTGGCAGCAGCGCCGGACTAAAGAATGCAAAATCGCATCCCGCGAACAACCAAAGCAGTCCAGAACTGATCGATCTCAATTCCTGCTCCAGGAATCAATTGGTTTTGTTGCCGGGGATTGGGGAAGCCTATGCGCAGAAGATAATTGATGGCCGGCCGTACCGGGAAAAAACCGATCTGGTGAGACGGAATATCATTAGCCAATCAACCTATGAAATGATTTCGGACAAGGTGATTGCCAAACAACATTGAGGCGCTGGCACAAATGCGCGCTGGATCATTTTCAAAGCGGGAGATAAGCAGATGGAAGATTATGAAAAGCTAGGTGCTTTTTATCTCGGTCGTCCCTACGATCTGAAAAAGAAGAAGCCGAAGGACGGCCTCGTTCTTTACGATTCCAAGGACCTCGTAACTCATGCGGTTTGCGTGGGCATGACCGGCAGCGGCAAGACGGGGCTTTGCATCGCTCTGCTCGAGGAGGCCGCCATTGACGGCGTGCCGGCCATCATCATTGATCCCAAGGGCGATCTGGCGAACTTGATGTTGACGTTTCCGGATTTGCAGGCCGGAGATTTCGCGCCCTGGATCAATGCAGAGGACGCTGAGAAGAAAGGCCTTTCCGCTGACGACTACGCCGCGCAACAAGCGGAGTTTTGGAAAAAAGGGCTCGCGGAATGGGGGCAGGATGGCGCGCGCATCAAGCGGCTGAAGGACGCCGCTGATTTTCGCATTTATACGCCGGGCAGCAACGCCGGCTTGCCAGTTTCAATTTTGAAATCGTTCGCCGCTCCGCCGGCCGCGATGCGTGACGACCCGGAGTTGATGCGCGATCGTATCAGTACCACCGCCACCAGTCTGCTTGGACTACTCGGCATCGAAGCCGATCCGATTAAAAGCCGCGAGCATATTCTGATCTCCAACATTCTCAATACCGCGTGGTCAGCAGGAAACGATTTGGACATCGCGAGCTTGATTCAGCAGATTCAGACGCCGCCGATGACCAAGGTCGGCGTCATGGATATCGATTCGTTCTTTCCCTCGAAAGATCGTTTTGAGTTGGCAATGGCGCTGAACAATCTGCTGGCGGCGCCGGGCTTTAGCAGTTGGATGGAAGGCGAGCCGCTCGACCTGCAGCAAATTCTGCATACGCCCGAGGGCAAACCGCGGATCGCAATCTTTTCAATCGCGCATCTCGACGATGCGCAACGAATGTTTTTTGTTTCGTTGTTGCTGAACCAGACGCTCGGTTGGATGCGGGCCCAGTCGGGGACTACCAGCCTGCGCGCGATTTTGTACATGGACGAAATCTTTGGTTACTTTCCTCCGGTTGCGAATCCGCCTTCGAAGTTGCCGTTGCTGACGTTGCTGAAGCAGGGTCGCGCATTTGGGCTCGGCGTCGTGCTGGTTACGCAGAACCCCGTTGACCTTGATTACAAAGGACTCTCAAACACCGGCACCTGGTTCATTGGCCGACTGCAAACTGAACGCGACAAGAATCGCGTGCTCGAAGGGCTGGAGGGAGTTGCGGCGGGCACAGGCATGAAGTTTGATCGAGCGGAGATGGAACAAACACTGGCCGGGCTCGGCGCCCGGATTTTTGTGATGAACAATGTGCACGAAGATGGGCCGGAAGTTTTCGAGAGTCGCTGGGCCATGTCGTATCTGCGTGGGCCGCTGACGCGAACGCAAATCAAAACCTTGATGGCGCCGCTTGTGACGAAGACAGGTGACGCGTACGCGCAAACTGCAAATGTCGGCGCGGGCGCCTCCTCGCAATCCAGCGGAGCGACTGCTGCTGCTCCGGCCCCAGCAATGAAGAGGACTGCAGCCAGCGCGCGGCCGGTCTTACCTTCCGAAATCAGCCAATACTTCATTCCGGTGCGCAGCGAAGTAAAAGGAGCGGCGCTCGTCTATCATCCGGCAGTTTTCGGCGCAGCGCAGGTGCGCTTTACCGACAAAAATATTGACACCACAAAGGACTTGAGCGTAGTTGCGCCAATTGGCGACGGTGTCGTGGCAGTCGATTGGGATCACGCAACAGTTGTCGATTTGCCGGTTGCGGATTTGGACCAGACGGCTCCGGACGGGGCGCAGTTTGCGGACTTACCGTCGCCTGCCAGCAAAGCCAAAAGCTACGATGCCTGGAAAAAAGATTTTTCGGGCTGGCTTTACCGCACCCAAAAGATAGAACTCTTACAGAGTCCTACTTTGGACCAGACTTCAAACATCGATGAATCGGAACGCGATTTTCGTGTTCGCCTACAGCAGTCTGCCCGCGAAGCGCGCGATGCCGCAGCGGAGAAGCTACGGCAAAAATACGCGCCGAAGATCGCCGCTCTGGACGAAAGAAAACGGCGCGCCGAACAGGCGGTGGATCGCGAAGCGGAGCAAGCCAAGAGTCAAAAAATGCAAACTGCAATTTCGTTTGGCACCACGCTGCTTTCTTCATTCCTCGGCCGCAAGTCTCTTAGTTTGACCACGCTCGGACGTGCCACCACCGCAGCGCGCGGCGTCGGTCGCTCAATGAAGGAATCAGAAGATGTGGGCCGGGCGCAGGAATCAGTTGAAGCAGTCAATAAGATGGCGGCCGATCTCGACGCGGAGTTTAAGGCAGAAACGGACGCGTTGGACAAATCTTTTGATGCGCAGAGCGAACCACTGGAAACGATTACACTGAAACCGACAAAGACCAATATCGGCGTTAAGGTTTTGAGTTTGGCGTGGGCGCCGTACTGGCAGGATACGCAGGGAGAAAAAACGCCGGGTTGGCAATAATGGTGGCCTGCACTCTAGTCTGTGTCTGCGCCACTAAGCTCAACAACATTCGTTCTTAACAGAACATAACGTAAGGAGACATCATGGAAGAACTGATCAAACAAGTAACCGCAAAAACTGGAATATCAGAGGATCAGGCACGGGGCGCGGTGACAACTGTCCTGGGTTTTCTCAAAGAAAAATTGCCGGCCCCGATCGCCGGGCAGTTGGACAACGTCGTTGGTGGCGGCACCGGTGCCGCCGGTGGCTTAAGCGACATGGCCAGCAAAGTTGGCGGCATGTTCAGCAAGTAGCTCGAACCTTAGCGGGCCCATGAAAATCCCCCTGCTCATCCTTTGGTCCTGCCTGCTCGTCTTATCCGGAGCACGGTCGTCAGCGCCTATCATTACCGACGGCCGCGCTCCTGTTCTTATTTCCGCGACACCTCCAGCGGTCACTGACCGGCAGATCGCGGCTCGCTTTGCTCCGGTTTTCTATCAGGCACTGGGGGACAAGCCGCGGAGTGATTACCTCACCAACTTCGATTTTGATGGTGACTGGCGCGGCGATAATAACTGGGTAAATACCGACGACAAGAAATTTGCCCTGCGAGGCTATATCTACTATGCCGTCAGCGAAACCAAAACTCACTACTTTATCCATTACGCTGTTTTTCATCCGCGCGATTACAAGGGTGGGGAAACCAAAGGGCGAATCTTGAGCGAGATAATTCACGAGGGCACGAAGCGCGGAACTGAGTACGATCCCACTGGCTGGCTGGAAGAGGCGGGTGTGGCCCATGAAAACGACATGGAAGGCTGCCTGTTGGTGATTGAAAAGCACGGGACTGATCTGGATAGTGCCCGAGTTGTCTTTGTCGAGACACTTCATCACAACAACTTCTTGCCTTACTTGCCTGGAGAGTCGCCGACTAAACGATTTGGAGAGTTTCGCATGGCTGGCCCCAACGTCCTGCTGTATGTTGAACCTAAAGGACACGGCCTTGAGGCTTACAGCGGCGATGAAAAGCAAATCGGCGGCAAGAAATTTTCGATCTATAAATTCACCGGGAAGCCCGAAGATCCTGAGCAACAAAAAGACTCTCGGGTGGGTTACGATTTGCTGCCGCTGCAAACTACGATTTGGCCCAGGGCCACCAGCAATTCAAACATTACCTTTGGCGGCAGCCACGACTACGGACAAATAACGATCAACGTGGCCCAGGGCAACGGCGGGGCGACTGTTAGGAAGGTAACCGTAGGAAAAATTGGTGTCGCCTTTCTCGGGAAAGCCGGCGGCATTAACATGGCCCGGACTCCATGGGCCTGGTTTGATAAAGATACGCGCGAGCAACCGTTAGGTCGCTGGTTTTTCGATCCAGCTGCAATTATCAAGCGCGACTTTAGTCTCGATGAATCTTTCTCGACCGCTTACACGCGTCTCCCTTTCTGGGCAAACTAACAACGCCATTTAGTTAATATTTGGCGCATCAGGGCTAGCAAATACACAAAGGACGTTCCTACCAATCGCCATGATTACCTACTTATCGAAGCTCGTGCACCGCAAATCAGTTTCCCTGTTTCTACGCTCGGGTTTAGCGCCGCTGCTATTGCTGGCTTTCCTGGCCACCGGCTCGACCGTTAGCGGCCAGGTCAGCCCCGATTTGTTGCAGTCGCTTCATTGGCGCAACATCGGTCCGTTTCGCGGCGGCCGCACGCGCGCAGTAGCTGGGGTGCCTTCGCAACCCAACGTTTTTTATGTCGCTCAGGTGAATGGTGGTGTTTTCAAGACGACCGACTATGGCCGCACCTGGATGCCAATTTTTGACGATCAACCAACGGGCTCCGTCGGTTGTATCGCCATTGCTGCGTCGAACCCAAACATTATTTATGTCGGCAGCGGCGAGGGCTTGCAGCGACCGGATCTTTCTGTCGGCGACGGCATTTACAAATCCACTGACGCGGGAGAAACCTGGACACATCTGGGCCTGCGCGACGGACAACAAATTCCACAAATAGCTGTCGATCCAAAGAATCCCGATCACTTGTTAGTGGCTGTTGCCGGTCATCCGTATGGGCCGAATGAAGAACGCGGCGTGTTCCGTTCGACCGATGGCGGCAAGACTTTCGAAAAGGTTCTTTACAAAGATGAGAACACCGGCGCCGCCGATGTGCTGATCGATCCGTTACATCCGGACGTTGCCTACGCGTCGCTGTGGGAAGCGCGTCAGGGCCCCTGGGAAAATGCTGCCTGGAATGGAACTGGTGGCGGAATATTCAAATCTACGGACGGCGGCAAGAATTGGAAGCAACTGAGTAAGGGCTTGCCCGCGGGAATTATTCAGGCAAACCTGGCCATCTCCGCGAGTTCATCGAAACATTTGTTTGCCTCGGTCGCTGCGCCGGACGGAGTAAAGCTTTATGCTTCGGATGACGGTGGCGACAATTGGACCGTGGCAACTAACGATGCGCGTCCGGCTGGGCGTATTGGCGGCGGTGACCTGCCTGTCCCACGCATTGATCCTAAGAATCCCGATGTCATTTATGTCGCCAGCACTGTCTGCTGGAAATCCAGCGATGGCGGCAAGACGTGGCTAGGTTTTCGTGGCGCGCCCGGCGGTGACGACACGCAAAACATTTGGATCAACCCAAACAACACCGACATTATTTTGCTTGGCTACGACCAGGGCGCAATCATCACCGTGAATGGCGGCAAGTCGTGGAGTAGCTGGTATAACCAATCGACGGCGCAGCTCTATCACGTCGGAGCCGACAACGCTTTTCCCTATCGCCTTTGCAGCGGTCAGCAGGAGAGCGGTTCAGTTTGCATCTCGAGTCGCGGCAACGATGGCCAGATAACCATTCGCGAATGGCATCCGGTCGGCGCCGAGGAATACGGCTTTGTCACTCCCGACCCGCTGGATCCGGATGTCGTTTATGGTGGGAAGCTGACTCGTTATGACCGGCGCACCGCGCAGGCACAGAATATTTTGCCCAAACTGTTTCGCGCGCCGGACTTTCGCATGCTACGTACCCAGCCAGTGATTTTTTCGCCGGTCGATCCGCACGTTTTATACTTCGCTGCCAATACGTTATGGAAGACAAGAGACGGAGGCCGCAACTGGCAGCAAATTAGTCCGGATTTGACGCGCCAGACGTTCGAACTTCCGGCGACGATTGGCAAGTATCGCTCGCAACCAACGGCGCAGCCGATTCAGCGCGGTGTTATCTATTCCGTCGGGCCATCACCGCTTGATAGCAAACGCATCTGGGCCGGGACCGACGATGGGCTGGTCCATCTGACCACCGACGGTGGCGCCCATTGGAACAATGTCACCCCGGCGCAGCTTAAAGCCTGGCAGAAGATTTCGATCATCGACGCCAGTCATTTCAATCCCACCACGGCTTACATCGCCGTCAATACAATTAGGCTTGATGACCTGCGGCCGCACATCTATCGCACGCGCGACTCAGGTTCCACCTGGACCGAAATCACGAACGGCATTCCAAACAACGAGAACGTGAACGTTGTGCGTGAAGATCCAGAACGGCAGGGATTGCTTTTTGCCGGCACTGAACGCTCAGTTTACGTTTCGTTTGACGACGGCGATCACTGGCAGTCGCTACGGTTGAATATGGCCGCTAGTTCGGTTCGCGACTTGATCATTAAAGGCGACGATCTTTGTGTGGCAACGCACGGACGCGGGTTTTGGATTCTTGACGACATCACGCCGCTACGGCAGTTGGAAACAAAAGTGACTAGTTCCGAAGCGTTCTTATTCAGACCGCAAACCGCGATCCGTGTCCGGTGGAACATGAACACCGACACGCCGCTGCCGCCGGACGAACCCGGTGGTGAGAATCCGCCCGATGGCGCAGTGATTGATTACCATCTTGGCTCCGCGCCTTCAGGCCCGGTGACTTTGGAAATTCGCGACCCGGCGGGCCAGGTTGTGCGGCGTTATTCCAGCGCTGATCCCATCCCTGCGATTGATCCACTGCTGTCAGTTCCCCTTTACTGGGTGCGACCGCCGCAAGGACTCTCCAGCGTAACGGGTATGCATCGCTTTTTGTGGGACATGCATTACGCGCCAGTGCCCGGCGAAAAACCTTCTTATCCAATCGCCGCCGTTTATCGCAACACAGCGCCTGACTTCACCTCGCCATGGGTAATGCCGGGCAAGTACACCTTTGTGCTAAACGTAAATGGAAAGAGTTATACACAAACTCTAACCGTGCAGATGGACCCGCGCGTTAAGACGCCCACTCGCGACTTGGCTGAGCAATTCAGGTTGTCGAAACAACTGTACGATACCTGGGTCGCTTTCAACCTGATAACAAATCAGTCCAACCCGATAAGCAAACAACTCGCTGACCTGCGCTCGACTGCAAAGACTGATGAAGTCAAAACTCAGATTGATGCGTTCGTGCAGAAGGTCAAGGAGCTGGTTGGTACCGAAGTGGCTCGGCCCGACTTGGCTAATAAGTTGACTGCACTAAGCGCGCTCGCGAGAATAAAGGCGCTCTTCGGAGTTCTTCAGGACGCGGACGTCGCGCCCACGCCCCAGACGGCCGCTGCTGTTACTCAAGTACAAGCCGATGCACAGTCGCTGCGGACTCGCTGGCAAGCACTGACGTCGCAGGATATCGCAACGTTGAATCAACAACTGCGGGCGGCGGGTTTGGCGCCGATTAATTTGGCAGAACAAAAATAACAGCGGTGAGTGAATACACTCATCACCACCAATACCTATGAGACGGCACGCCTTATCGCCAGTATTAATAGACTCTCAACGTCACAGCCGGCTATGCCGCCTGATGTGCGGAAGGGGCTCTGCTCTTCCGCAAACTCTTCCATGAATTTCGGGGCTCTGCCCCTAATGTTGGGACGCAGCCCCATAGGATTTTTAGTGGGGCTTGCAAGGTGGGGCATAGCCGCCACCACACATCAGGCGGCAAAGCCGGAACCACCGTCACGCCTTCCCTAACGGTCGAGCTAATCCCTGTCGCAAATCTTGATCATCCGCTTGAAAGGCGTATCATGCGGAAGCTTTTCTTCAAACAGTAGCTATGCCGCTTGCATGCCGAAGGAGAAACCATGCCCCATCTGATCATCGACACTGGGAACACGGCTTTCATGTTGCTCTGCTCCAGCCTGGTCATGCTGATGACGCCGGGGCTGGCGTTTTTTTATGGCGGTCTGGTCGGACGCAAAAATGTGCTGGCCATCATGATTCAGAGTTTCGTATCCATGGGTTGGACCACCGTGTTGTGGTGGGCGTTTGGTTTCTCGCTCTGCTTCAGCGGCGATCTAAAAAGCGGCACAGACTTTTTCGGTATCCTGGGTAACTTTAACTGGGTCTTTCTCCGCGGGATTACTTTGGACACACCGTCTTTGATCAACCCGTCAATTCCAATGTTTGTTTTCTGCGCTTATCAAATGATGTTTGCCATCATCACACCCGCGCTTATTACTGGCGCCTTTGCGAATCGCGTGACCTTCAAAGCTTACATGCTCTTTCTCACCGGCTGGCTTACCCTCGTCTACTTTCCATTTGTGCATATGGTTTGGGGTGGCGGCATCATGGCGAGTTGGGGCGTACTGGATTTTGCGGGCGGCATCGTGGTCCATAACATCGCCGGCATCGCGGCGCTGGCGTCGGTCCTTTATGTCGGCAGGCGTCGGGTAGCGGACTCGGGCCCGCACTCAATCCCGCTTGTGGCGCTGGGCACGGGCCTGCTCTGGTTCGGCTGGTACGGTTTCAACGCCGGCAGCGAGTTCCGCGTCGACTCTGTCACGGCTGTCGCTTTTCTTAATACCGACCTTGCCGCCAGTTTCGCCGCTATCGCCTGGCTCTGCGTGGACTGGATGACGACGAAGAAGCCGAAGTTTCTAGGTTTGTTAACCGGCGCTGTGGCAGGCCTGGCTACGATCACGCCGGCAGCGGGTTATGTTTCACCGGCAACGGCTTGTCTGATTGGCATCATTGCGGGCGTCGTCTGCTTTTACGCCGTGGCGCTGAAGAACAGACTTCGTTGGGATGACGCGCTTGACGTCTGGGGCGTGCACGGTGTCGGCGGTTTTCTCGGCATTATTCTTTGCGGCATCTTCGCTACCACGTTATTCAACCCGGCGGGCACAGACGGCTTACTGCGCGGCAACACGCATTTTTTCCTGGTCCAACTCGGCGCGGTAGTCCTCTCTTCAGTCTGGGCCTTCGTGTTTACTTACGGGATGCTCTGGATCATAGACCGAATTACCAAAGTGAAAGTCGATGAAGCCGGCGAGCTTGAGGGACTCGATATGGCTATCCACGGCGAAGCGGCGTACGTGGAAAGTATTTGATTTCGTCGAACCATATTTGAGGTAAATTACCCATGAAGATTGCGCTTAAGTATGGACTGTTAATCACTCTTGTCGTCGCGCTTTGGATTGTGATTGTGCGCCTGTGGCTGGGGCTGGGCGCCGGCCCGGCAGGCCAGATTATTTCCGGCGTGCTATTTAACGCTGCGGCGATCCTGGCAATTTTCCTGGGAATGCGGGAACGCAAGCAAGCAGTCGGGGGCGCACTACGTTTTAAGGACGGCGTGAAGACAGGCATGGCGATTTCGCTGGTCTACGCGATCTCCGCCTGCCTTTTCTTTATGATCGAATATTTAGTTGCCGGACCAAAACTCATATTGAGCGAGGCTGGGCCGCAAACGACGGCGCTGTGGCAAGTAGTGGTGGTGGCTTACGCCGGCTTATTTTTTGGATCGCTAATATTCGGTTTGATCTATTCAACCCTGGTCGCTTTTTTCCTCGCGCGGCGGTTGGGACGCGAGTCGACAGAAATCATTTAGAACATTTACGGTACTAACACCACCTTGCCGATGTTTTTGCGGGCCTCCATGTAAGCGTGCGCCGCGCCTGCCTGAGCGAACGGGAACACCTTGTCGACGTGAGGTTGAATCCAGCCTTCGTTGATTCCCTGCATGATCGCCTGCACCCAATCAGCAACCTTCTCCGGCTCATGCCACATGTGACCAAGATTCAAACCAAAGACGCCGCGGTTCTTGCTCAACAAACTCAACGGATGAAACCGTGGCATTTGCGCAGCAGCCTTTACCATTTTCAGCTTGCCCCTTAGACCATCTGCCGATGCAGTTGAAACGCCAAACATGCCGAGCCGACCCGTCGTTCGCAATGCCTTATAACTCTTTCTCCAATGCCCACCCCCGATTGGATCGATAACTAATTCGACGCCACGTCCTTCGGTCATTTGTTTCAGCGCGGGTAGCCAATCCTGATTGCGATAATCGATTGGATGGTCCAAACCTCGTTGCCGCAGAAAATCGTGCTTGCCGGGACTGGCAGTGCCGTATGTCGTTGCGCCGATGTGTTTGGCGATATCGAGTGCGGCCAGGCCGACGCCGCCGCCGGCATTATGGATCAAAACTGACTCGCCTCTTCGCAGGCCACCCATCACGACAAGCAGCGCCCAGGCTGTCAGGTAATTCACCGGCACGGCGGCCGCCTGTTCAAAGCTGAGCGACTCGGGCTTGGGAAAGAGTTGCCGCTCCTGCAGGACAACTTTTTCTGCTTGGCCGCCAAAACGCGTCATTGCCACGACCGGTTTTCCAATCAGGTCGCGATCGACAGTTTCTCCGACCGACTCAATGACACCGGCAACCTCGTAGCCCATCACGCAAGGCTTTGCTGGTCCATCGGGATAGAGTCCCTGGCGGGCGAGTATGTCCGCGAAGTTGAGGCCGGCCGCGCGCACTTTAACGACCACCTCGCCGGGTTTCGCTTGCGGGTCGGGTGACTCCTGCACCTGGAGAACGTCGGCGCCGCCATTTTTTGTGGTTACGATCTGCCGCATGGAGTTATCAATCTGACTTCAGAATTCCGATCAGGTCAGTGCCATCGTCATACTTGATATTCGTGATCTTCCAACCAGCCTGGCGCGAAGCGAGCAGAAACTTGACCTCCTGCTTCTTGCCAATGTTTGTGAAGCTCACTAGCACTATCGCCGTGCCGTCGTTCACCATTGCTTTATGAATGACGAAGCTCTTGATTTCCATGTCTTGCGCGTTGTACAGCGGATCGCCATCGAGTGGTCCAACTTCGTCAGGAGAGTTGGGCATATTCCAAATCAGGGCGGCAAGCTCCCTGTCAAAATAACGATCGACCAGCGCCCGGCTCTTGTTTTGAAAGAACGGGCTTTGCTTCTTGTGTTGTTTGTAGAGGGCGGCAACCGTTTGCTCGGGCGTCAATTTCACAAGCGATTTGGAATGCCGCTGGCCGGTGACCGAAGAACAAACGAGCCCCATGGCCATCAGCATGGTCGCTATCCGTCTCAGTGTTTTCCTGTTCATTTGGGCAGCGCGGCTGGTTAAAGCATAGGCGCAGAGTACATCACCCTGCGCCTAAACTTCAGAAGTCACAAACTAAACAGTCTTTCTTTTTCACGAAGCGCTCTTCGCGGCCGTGTCAGGGGTTGCAGTCTTATTCGGTTGCGGCGTAATGCGAAGATACGGCTTCGGCGCTTTCCAGCCCGCAGGAAACTTTGTCTTCGCGTCTTCGTCGGACATCGAAGGCACGATGATCACATCATCGCCGTCTTTCCAATTTACCGGCGTGGCCACGCTGTACTTGGCAGTCAACTGCAGCGAATCGATGACGCGCAGGATCTCCTGGAAGTTGCGACCGGTGCTGGCCGGATAAGTCAACATCAATTTGACCTTCTTGTCGGGCCCAATGATGTAGACGGACCGCACCGTAAAGATGTCGCTGATTTCCGGGTGGATCATGTCATAGAGTTCGGAAATCTTATGATCCGGATCGGCAATGATGGGAAAGTTCAGAGCGGATCCTTGCGTTTCTTTGATGTCTTCTGCCCAGCGTTTGTGTGAATCCGCAGGGTCGACACTGAGGCCGACCACTTTTACGCCGCGGCGGTCGAATTCCGGCTTAAGTCGCGCACACTCACCAAGCTCGGTCGTGCACACCGGCGTGAAATCTTTTGGATGGGAAAACAGCACGGCCCAACTGTCGCCAATCCATTCATGAAAACGAATTGGACCATCGGTGGTATCAGCGGTAAAATCGGGAGCAATATCTCCTAAGCGTAAAGCCATTTCATATCTCCTTCCGAAAGTGGATCAAACTTCCTGATTTGACAGGATAGGTCGGCGGTTCAGTAGTTGTATTGAGTCCACCACGCTTTTACAACCAAAGTGGCGGCAAGTCAATCTAACCGGCAGCTAGCGTTCAAAGCTGCGGGGGCGGGTGCGGTCGGTCGGGTTGAAATTCCAAGAAGATTGCTGTGACCTCTCTTCTTCTAATCATCCCTCTCTATAAGTACGCGCACGCGTCCCAACCGAAGACCCTTTACCGTCGTAGCGCTTTTAGCCTCGGTCAGACTTAGTGGTATCATGAAGGCCCCCTTGATTAGACGTATTTCCCCTTTGCTTCTCGCAGACGAAGATGTCTAGCAAAGTATCCAACCACGAAGTGGCACAAGGCTCGAAAGCGTTGGGCGCCGATCTGTACCAGGCGATCTTTCGTCATTCGCGCGAACCTGTGGCCATCATCGATCTCCAGGGCGTGTACCTGGAACAGAATGCCGCGCACGCGCAACTGCTGGGTTACACCGACGCCGAACTCCGCAGTCAAACTCCGGCCATTCACCTGGGCGCCGCAGTCTTTGCTGAAGTGGCCCGCGCGCTCGCACAAGACGGGGAGTATCGCAGCGACGTAGTAAGTCGGACGAAGAGCGGCGAAACCCGGCACCTGGAGTTATCAGCTTTCGCGTTGCGAAACGAAGCCGGGGAGCCGCTTTGCTTTATCGGCATCAAGCGAGACATTACTGAGCGCAAGCACGCGGAAGAAGCACTGCAACGCAGCGAAGCAGAATTAACTGACTTTTTTGAAAACGCCGCCATCGGACTGCACTGGGTTGGACCAGACGGCACGATCCTGCGCGTCAACCAGGCCGAGTTGGACATGCTTGGCTACCAGCGCGACGAGTACGTCGGCCGGAACATCGAGGAGTTTCATGTTGACGGTGATGTTATTGAAGACATTCTGACGCGGCTGAGCGCCGGCGAAGTAATACATGATTACGACGCCCGCATGCGCGGCAAGGACCGCGCGGTTAAGTACGTTCGCATCAACTCCAGCGTGTATCGCGAAGCCGGTAAGTTTATCCATACACGCTGCTTCACCCGTGACATTACCGATCGCAAACGAACTGAAACAAGGCTGGCCCTGCAGTACGCGGTTACGCAGATTCTTTCTGAATCGCACGACTTCATTGAAAGCGCGGGCCGCATTCTACAGGCTGCCTGCGAAAGCCTCGAATGGGAAGTGGGCGAGCTGTGGCGAGTGGACCAGGCAGCCAACGTACTGCGCTTTGTAGAGCTGTGCCATGCCTCGGAAACAAAAACGCCGGTGTTCGATGAGCTGACGCGAACTTCCACTTTTGCAAAAGGCATCGGCCTGCCGGGACGTATCTGGGCCAGCGGGGAGCCAGTCTGGATTGATAACTTCGTTGCCGATAAGAATCTCCCGCGTTCCAAGGTGGCCGCGCGCGAAGGATTGCGCGGCGCTTTTGGTTTCCCCATTAAACTCGGCGAAGAAGTGTTGGGCGTAATCGATTTCTTTAGCCCCGAGGTTAGAACGCCTGATGACGAACTGCTCAAACTCGTGGCAAGCATCGGTGGCCAGATGGGTCAGTTCACTGAACGGAAACGTGCGGAAGAAAGACTGGCCGAACTGCTCGACAGTGAACGCGCGGCGCGCGGCGAGGCCGAAAGAGCAAACCGTTTGAAGGATGAATTTCTGGCCACGCTTTCGCACGAACTGCGCACGCCTTTGAACGCAGTGATTGGCTGGGCGCGCATGTTGCGGTCAGGCCGTTTGGACCAGGAAAGCGCCAGCCACGCCCTGGAGGTAGTTGAGCGCAACGCCTGGGCGCAGAAACAGATCATTGAGGACATACTGGATGTGTCGCGCGTAATCACCGGCAAACTGCAAATGAACCTCACCGCCGTCGATCTGGTGACCACCGTAGATGCGGCGCTGGACGCGGTCCGTCCGGCAATAGAAGCTAAAGACATAAAAATTGAAACCGTGCTTGACTCGAACCTGCGTTTGGTTTCCGGCGACCCCGATCGATTGCAGCAGGTGATTTGGAACGTTCTTTCAAACGCGGCAAAGTTTACGCCGGTCGGCGGCAAGGTTCAGATTGGGGTGGGCCAGAAAAATGCGCACGTCGAAATCGAGATCAAGGATACGGGACCCGGAATTGATCCAGCCTTCCTGCCGCACGTGTTCGAGCGCTTTCGCCAGGCCGATGGTACCACCACACGCACGCATGGCGGTCTGGGTCTGGGTCTGGCAATTGTTCGCCACCTGGTTGAGTTGCATGGCGGAACTATTGGCGTCGAAAACCGGATTGATGGCGCAGGCGCGGTCTTTACAATTCGGCTGCCGCTGCCCACCGGCGAGTTGCGCGCTGAGTCACTAACAAATGCCGCTGCTAGTTTTATGGACCTGCAAGCCGAGGCCCCGGGTCTCCAGGGATTGCGGATACTAATCGTCGACGACGAAACCGATGCACTCGACCTAATCAGCATGGAGTTGGCCCAACACGGCGCCAAGGTTACGGGCGTTCCCAGTGCCGCAGAAGCTTTGCAGGCTCTTTCCCGGGAAAGGTTCGACGTTCTGATCAGCGATATTGGAATGCCGCAAATGGATGGATACGATCTGATACGCCAGGTTCGGAAGCAGGAAGCCGGCACCGAAAAGCCACTTCCGGCAATTGCACTTACTGCCTACGCGCGCGTGCAGGATCGCATGCGCGCGATTCTGGCCGGCTATAGCACTCACGTCGCGAAACCAGTAGAAGCAACTGAACTGCTGACTGTGGTCGCCAGCCTCGCTGGCCGGTTGGGCAAGAGCTAGCTCGTCAAGTCAAAGAAATAAATTTTACCTTTTCTCATTTTACATACCTCATTTGCCATTTCGGATCGTTCGTTAATCAATGCTCCATCAAGATTGACACCGATGTTCGGAAGGACATGCAAGTTTGGGTAGCTGTAAACTGCCCTTCAAAATTTCAAATGAGAAATCTTCCTTCCTTACTCAACAACCTGTTTCTTGACTAAACGCAACCTGATAGACTGGCCCACATGAAGACTCGTTGTGCCTGGGCCACTACAGATCTCTCTATCGCCTATCACGATAATGAATGGGGCGTGCCTGTTCATGACGACCGCACGCTTTTTGAGTTTCTTATTCTCGAAGGCGCGCAAGCCGGACTTAGCTGGGAAATCATTTTGCGCAAGCGCGACAACTACCGGGTTGCTTTCGATCGGTTCGACGCTGCAAAGATCGCGAAATACAACGACAAAAAAGTTGCCCAACTACTCGAAAATGCGGGTATCATTCGCAACCGTTTGAAGATCGCCGCCGCGATCCAAAACGCGCGCCTGTTTCTTGCAGTGCAAAAGGAATTCGGCAGCTTCGACGCATATATCTGGCAGTTTGTTGGCGGAAAAGCAAAGAAACGAAAGCGCGGCGCAGCCATAGTGGCAACTACTGCCGAGTCAGATGCGCTGAGCAAAGATCTGGCAAAGCGCGGTTTCAAGTTTGTAGGCTCAACTATCTGCTACGCCTTTATGCAGGCTGTGGGAATGGTCAACGATCACAACCTAACCTGCTTTCGTTATCGCGAAATTGGCTAAAAGGAGCAAAGCATGGTTAGAGTTGTGAGTGCTGCCAGCCTCTTGATTATGTTCGCCTTTCTGCTTTCCTGTCAGACCTACTCGACCGGTTTGCAGCAGAGCGTGTCGCGCGCTGGTGAGATGACAGCCGCCGCTTCGCTCAAAACGGTTGCCACTGCGCAACAGACGTATTCGGTCAGCAACGGCGGCGGCTACGGCAGTTTTCAACAGCTGTTCGCGGGTGGTTATCTTGATGAGCGCTTCAATTCCAGCACACCTCAGATAGGAGACTACGTCCTAACGATGGAGGCGAGCGCAAACTCTTATCGCATCAATGCGGATCCGGTGCGTACCGGCGAGCAAGCCGGCCGGCACCTCTACCTGGACTCGAGTTCCCCGCTAATTCGCGTCAACCCGACGCAGCCGGCGACCGACAAAGACCCACTGATGCAACCTTAGAACTTGTTCGCGCGGATCTTAGCTCAAGGAACGATTTCCTGCCCGGCGGCGTCGCGCCGAAGCTGATCGATGATGGACCGGATAGCGGGTGCGAGGCTGCCGTTAGGCGCTAACTGCAAATACTTTTCATAAGCGGCGACTGCATCTTTGTACTTCTGTTGTTTCTCATACGCCGCTCCGAGCAATTGATAAATCACCGGTTCCGAATCTGAAAGTTGATCGAGTGCTTTGCGATACTCAACCACCGCTTCCGCATACTGCCCTCTGTCTTCAAACACGCGCGCTAATCCGACGTGCGCCTCTGGCTGAAAGCCCTTCGCTTCCCTAATCGAGCGGCGAAACGAGTTGATGGCTTCTTCAATGAAGGCGGCCTCGCGATTGAGGCGCCCTTCAACCGCCGAGGCTTCCGCGTAAACCGGACGGCTGCGTCGCGCGGCATCGATTTCACTTAACCCTTTCTGATACTCATTCAGATCGAGCAGCACGCGCGCCAACCCAAGGTGCGCGGCGGGAAACGAAGGTCGAATCTTTAGCGCTTCGTTATAAAGATCTTCGGCCTTGCGGCGCGACGCGTCGTCTTTGGCTTGCTCTCGTGCCGCCTCAGCTTGCTGGAAAAGTAACTCGGCTTGATCACTTGCCGGTAGCAACTTCAGGGACACACTTCTTTTTCCCGGCAGCAGACGAGTGGTGCTTTCCTTGAAACCGATTGCTCGGACACGCAACGTGTGACCACCTGGGGAAACTTTCTTTATTTCAAGTTTGCCGGCAGCGTCCGTTTGGCCACGACGAATTTCATCGATCCAAACAATCGCGTTGGGCTCGGTGTTAATGGTGAGCGATGAAACCGGCGTGACCGCCGCGACACGTCCGGGAGGGTTGCGCTTCTGCGCATTCGTTTCAAAAAGCGAGCTGCACAGCGACGCGCATAAGATTACAGCGACCACAAAACAAGCTGGGCGGGCACAAGCCCCGCCCCTAAGACTGCGTTCATGATGCTCCATGCTTGACGTTACTCCTCGCTCTCGTACCCGCCAACTTGCCGGTGAATTGTTGAGTCTTCAGGCTGGGTGCCTTGCGCCGATTTCGGCCGCTCTGTTACCGCACGCTTGCCGACTTCCGGACGAAATTTTCCGTTGGCGTCGTAGAGCCGCTCGTATTGCAAGCGGTTGCGCACTACGCCCTGCACATAACTGCGCGTCTCTTTGAATGGCACAGCCTCGTCCCATTCGTCTATGTCAGCGGGCAAGGAAGTCTTCCATTGGACCACCCGCTGAGGTCCGGCGTTATAAGCAGCGGCCACATACTCGATGCGCCCAAACTTGTCGATCTGATCGCGCAGATAGGCGGTGCCTAGTTGAATATTCAAGCGCGGTTCGTAAAGCGACTCCTCGGTGATTGAGCGGTCTGTTCCATACTTCCTGGCGGTCAAAACCGCAGTTGGTATCAGGAGCTGCATCAATCCATATGCTCTTGCTAACGAGCGTGCGCGAGGGTTAAAAACCGTTTCCTGGCGAATTAACCCGGCTACCTGGAACGGATCGAGATTGCGCGCGCGCGACTCCTGCACAATGATGTCCCAGTAAGCGAGCGGATAGAAAACGTCCCACTGCTCGCGCGTCATCTCCTCAGGTTTCATTTGCGAGTAATCCGGGAAACTCTTCTTCAGTACGTTCAACCCGCGCACGTTGTCTTCCTGCGCTCGATAGACCTGGGCAATAGCGAGATTCACCTTAGGACTATTTGGCATCGGCGCAGAGATTGCGTTTAACTCCTCGAGTGCCCAGTCATCGAGCCCGGCAGTCGTAAGTTCCGACGCTTTTGCGATTACCTTCTCTTCGTTTGGGCCGGCAGTTTCTTCGGCGACTGTAACTGTTTGCAAGTTGGCAATCGCGCGGCCCACCACTGAATCCGCAGGAAAAGTTTTCACCGGAATCGTTCCGACACCGGCGCGCAGCATCGCGTCCAAACGCTGCTTGGCGAGATAGCCATACCAGTTGGCGTCATAGCGTCCCTGCAGCGCATGGTAAAGCGCGCGCGCTTCGGCCAGCTTGCCCGCGCGTTCAGAATCGCGTGCCGCCCAATAGCCGGCGCGGCCGCGGTTGTCGGTGTTCTTGTCGGCGTAGTAAGCGAGATGTTCAGTTAACTGTTTGGAAGACTCGGAAAAGTTCCTGGCGTCGTGCGCCATCCAGGCAAGATCAAATTGAGCCTGCGCGACTTCAATTGAGCTTTGATAAGAATTCACCGCCGTGCGCAGAAAATACGAAGCATCGGCATCGTTCTTGGCGTCTTCAGCAATCTGGCCGACGGCAACCAGGGCGCGCGGAGTGAACGCACTTGTCTGAAAACTGCGCTGCAGCTCCTGGGTTGTCGCGCGTGCCTGGTCCCATTGACGCGCGCGCGCGTACGTTTGCGCCAGATTGTAAAGCGCCTCGGCGCGGGTCTCGCCCGCCGAAGTTGGCACACTATTCAACGCGCTGATCGCGTCCGCAGTTTTCCTGGCCGTTGACGCCGCGATACCCCGACGCAATTGCGCTGCTGAATTGCCGGCGCCGGGAAACTTTGCAAACGCGTCCGCGTAGGCTTGGGCGGCTTCGGCGAACCGCTTAGCCGCGTAGAGTTTGTCGGCGCGAGTAATCGCTTCTTCCTGGGTCGCCGGTGTCAGCGATGAAGCGTATCGCTGAATTGAGGCAGCAGCCTCCGCACTCTCGCTGGAAGCCGGCGCAAAGAAATAGATGCGCCGGTAAGCCGCTCCAGCCTGGGTGGTATCGCCAACCTGCGCACGTGCTTTTGCTATCAACAACAGCGCCGCAGCGTCATCCTTCGCGACCAGGTCTTTTAATAATGCCGGAACTGCCGCACCGTCTCCCGACTGGGAGGCAATGCTTGCCGCCCGTAGTGCGGCTTCTCGGGCACGAAACGAACCTGGGTAATCACGCAACAATTGCTCATAGCTGGCTCGCGCTTCCGCCTTGTTACCAGCTTGTTCCAGCGCATCGGCGCGCATGAAGAGGGCGTAGTCGCCAAGCGAACTGTAATCACGCACAACGCTGGTGTTAAGTAACTCCGCAGCGCCGGCGAAATCTTTTCTGCCGATTCTGATGCGCGCGCGCACGAGACGAGCTAGCGCCGCCGCTTTGCTGCGCGGAAACTGCGATTCGATGCGCGCCACGACGTCTTCCGACGGCAACACGCCGCCCCGCGTCATGGCGCGCAAATTGTCGAGTGCTTTTGCTTCAGCGGGTGTTTGCAGGCGCGTCAAGCAACTGGCAGTCATGAACGACGGCAGCGACGCACCAATAATAATGGCGAGGCCAACGATGATGAGAAAAAACCGATGCTTACTTATCTTTGAAAACACAATGCCCCCGGAAAGATCGGTTTCGAGTTTCGAGTTTCGTGTTCCGGGTTTCGGGATTCGCGTTCCGGATTTCGTCCAAGGTCTTTAGCGCTGATAGCTGAGTCCCGAGCCTTGAAACTCGAAACTCGAAACTCGAAACTCGAAACTGCAGTTTCATTGCTACCTAAGCTGAAACCGTGGTTCCCGGATACGAGTTGCCAAGCTTGGCGGCATCGCCCTCAGCCAGCGTATTCACCAGCTCGTGGTGAAAGTAATCGTAACGCTGTGCCACTTCAGGCTTGACCCGCTTGTCGTACATTTCGCGCGAACGCTCAATGTCATCACGCAGCCGGTCGTACAAATCGTGGCGCGAGCGCCCTTCCGTAACCTGAGTCTCTTTATAAAGTTTGATTTCCGAAACCAACAAGCGAGCAAACCGTCGTGCGTCCGTATGAAAGCGCCGCTCTTCATCGCCGGAAACTTCGATCGGCAACTCCACATCAGCGCCATACCGACGGCGCGGAGCTTCTGCCGGCGGCGCGCTTTCAGCAACCACCGGTGGGGATGTCTGCGCAAAGGGATCAGAAATCGGATCCAGCGCCGGTGTTGATTCAACTTGAACCGGCGCCCGCGGCTCGGGCTCAGCAACAATTGGTTCCGGCTCAACCGCGATCGGTGCAGTTTCAGTAAAAGTCGGCGCGCTCTCTTCGACGACCGGCGTGAGCTCGTCATACTCGACTGTTGGTGCGTAACCCCGCGTCCCGCCCACCTCGGCTGCGGGTTCCGCGACGCGTGCTGTTTCTGCTGGTTGCGTTGCCGCTCCCGCGCGCGCCACTAACAGTTCAACTGCCATGCCCGCCACACGCACAAGCGTTTCTATAGCTTCAAGGTTGATCGCTTCAGAATCGAGATCGCCCGAGTCAGCATATAAAACGGCCACGCTGCGATTGCCAACTCTCAGCGGCACGGCCACGATACGCGTCGGTGGTTCTTCGCCGAGGTGATTCACGATCAAATGATCGTCTGAGTGCGAGCCAGGTCCGCCGCTCCAGGTTTCTCCCGAACGCGAGGCGCCACCGACTGTAGTGTCGGCACTCAAGGCAAATTTGATCTGCTGCACTGCCTGGTCGCCGACCGTTCCCTGCAAACCGCGCGCGCGCCAGCCAATTCCCTGATCGCCTTTGACCACAAAGAAAGCCACGCGCGGTGCAAAGGCAGCAGCGCGATTCACCAGGACTTTCAGAATCTCTGCCTGCGATTGTTGTTCGTCGATTTCGGAGATGGCGGCTTTGATGATCGCCACGTCGCTTGACGCTTTAGCGCGCGACGATTCCGAAGCGGCGAGGTCTATGCCTTCTTCATGTGCGGCTCGCAGATGTTCAACGATAGAAGCGCCGACGGCTCCGTCCAGTTGGACCTCGCCCTGGCGATCCAAAAGCTGGCTGAGCGATTCGTTCAGTTGGCTCTGAAGCGCAGCGATCTCTTGCTTGATACCACCGAGGCGCCCTTCAATATAACTTTCAATATCGCGGCGCAGGCTCTCTTCCAATTGTGCGCTTACCACAGGTTATTCCTCCGTTTGACGGAATTTTTTGAGGCGTTCATGGTGAGCATCCTACGCGGACAGAACGCTTATCACGGAGACTTTGCGGGGGGCTGTTCGTCTCTTGAACGATTATGGACGCGGGCTATTCGGAGAGTCAAGATATCGTTTCCGGAATGCAGATTGACACATTTTTGGCCCTACGTTATAAGTCGCACAAGTAAAACGACGAAGTTTTATGCCCAGTACCGTCCTCATTGCCGACGATCACGATGACAATCGCGAGCTGATGCAGATCCTGCTTTCGGCCGCAGGCTATGACGTACACGAAGCGCGCAATGGCAGTGAATGCCTGATCCTGGCCCGCGAACACATGCCGGATTTGATTGTGATGGATTTGTCCATGCCCGGCCTGGACGGTTGGGGAGTGCTGCGCGAACTCAAAGCCGATCAGCTTACGCTGGAGATTCCCTGCATGGCCGTCACGGCACACGCCGATCTGGATCGCGGCCAGGCTTTGAAGACCGGCTTCAGCGCTTATGTTTCAAAGCCGTTCAGCAGCGAACACCTTTTGGAAACTGTGGCCAGCCTGATCGCAACTCCCAGCAAGTAAAACTAACCGCCTTCAGTCCGCGCTCGAACCCGGCACTTGCATACATTGAGGCCAGCGGCTATCCACTTCACTTCTGCGAAATCACAACTTGTTCGATCGAAGCCGGCAGCGGTTGAATTTCGCTGTGCGCAAAGCCTGCGTTGGCAAACATCTTCTCGAATTCGGCGAAGGTGTACGCATCGCCGCCCTCAGTGCCACCGAGCATCGTCACGCTGAACGATGCAGCATCCGGAGGCGTGACGCGATCGTCATTCGGCACAAACTCAACCGTCGCCACGCGTCCTCCATCCTTTAGCGCAGCATTAACCTTTCGCAGCAGCCTTTCGTTCGTTGGAATATCAAAGTGATGCAGGAAGTTTGTTAACAACACCAGGTCGTAGCCGGTGCCATAATCCACGTCAAAAGCGCTGCCCGCGAGAGTTGAATACCTGTCGCTGACTCCCACAAGCTTTGCATTCTCGACGGCCACTTCCAGCACCGGGGCCCAATCCAAAGCCACGACCTCGGCCTGCGAATTATTTTTGGCAAACTCGATGCCATAGAGACCGTGCCCGGCGGCAATGTCGAGCACTTTCAATTTGGCATCGGCTTTGGGATCAATAATCTTTGCCAGCATCTGCGCCGGCATCGCCATCATCGGCGCCATCGCGCGCGCAAACTTTACCCAGATCGGATTCTCAGCCGAGACCGTGCCGCCTTCTGAACTTATCGTGCCGCCCTTGCGGACAATCGCAGCAAAATTTCTGAAAGCGTCGGTCAGTTCCGGCGTCGAAATGAATCCGGTCACGCCGCCCATATAAGCCGGCGAGCGCTTGTCGAGAAAAATTGCCGAGTCCTGCGTCAGGCTGTAACGATTCTCTTCCTTGTTTAGAAAACCCATGATGCACAAGAAGTCGCAGAGTATGCGCGTGCCTCGTTCAGAGGCATCGCAGCGCTTTCCGATCTCGGCGGCAGTGCTGTTGCCTTCGCCAATGGCGGTGAAAACTTCCAGCTCGATTGCAGCTTTCAGTGCCTCAGTGCGTTGGTAGGCATTGATGGTTTGGAAAAACAATTGCGGTGATGGTTGTTGTGCTGCGGGACTCGACATGATGAAACTCTCCTGTTTATGATTTTGTTTATTCGCAGATTACGCAGATTTCACAGATTACAAAAGAACAGCCGGCAGAGAACTCGCCTCAAGTCTTTCGTACGGCGTCTGTGTAATCTGCGAAATCTGCGGATACGCTTTTCGCTTGCAACGAATTAAGGCGTCCACGCGCGGAAGAACTCAATTCCTGAATAAGTCACTCGCATGGCGCGGCCATCCACTATGGTATCAAACACGACTCGGTCAACATCAACCGCCTGACCCATCACACGGAACACGCGCGGCTCAATTGCTTCCAGTGATTGCAAGCCTTCGACAAGCAGTTGGCCTTTGCGTATGACCAGCCGCGTGCTTTCGTACCACGGACTATCAGAATGGAAGTGGCCGGCATAAGCGTCCCACTCCGCCGGGTACGGAAAAGTTTTGGCACCTGAGTAATGTTCGTTGGTCCACCAGCGCCCGCCATGAAATGCTTCCGCAACTTTGCCTTGCTCCCGGCTGAAGCCGAGCAGGAACCGATCCCAATCAGCATGCTTTACGTAAAAAAGATCCGGGGCTGCTCGTTCGAGAAGGACAGCCGTACCTGCTTGTTGCAAAATTAACTTGTCGCGCTGGCTCAGCAGCACAAGTTTATCGCCATCACTGCTGTTGAACGTTCCCGCAAAGTCCGCGGCATTTGCAATCTTGTCAGTCGCAGCTGGCGACGGTGGCGGCGCGGGCAATTCCTTGTTTCTTGCCGCAGCGCTCAACAACTCAACTGCATGACGCGCAACGGCAACCGGCCGGTACCCGCCCTGAAGCGAAGCGTTTACTGACGCGAACGCCGCCAGGCCATCGGTTAAGTCTGCGTGCAGCGCGGAACTGAATGCCACCATGCCGCCCGTGTGGCGCAGCAGGGTATGACCATCTTTTTCGCTCACCCATAAGCCATAAGCGTAGCTGGCGTCTTCACCGCGAAATAGAGATTTGATCACAGGCCTAACCAGCAAATCAAAACCCTTTTCTGATAGGACGCGGCCTTTTGGTCCAACGCCGTGATTCAACAACAGGCGCAAGTAATTACTCATGTCGCCTGGGGTTGCAGCAATGCTGCCGGCGGCTTCGGCAACGTCGACCCAGGGAGCTTCGGCTAGTTTCCCGTGCGGCGGAAACGGCCGATCTATTTTGAGTGGTCCATAACCGACCGCGATGCGATCTCGAATTGCGGCGCTGATCACCGGCACGCTCATGTACATGCCCAGCGGATCCAAAACTCGCCGGCGCATGATCTCGGCGAAGGGTCGTTTCTCAAGCGACTCCAACAAAAACCCGAGCAGCACGTAGCCAATATTCGAATACAACCACTTGGTTCCCGGCTCAAAGCCGACGCGCAAAGTAGTGGTGGCCACGCGTAGCAGCAAGGGCACGCCTGACAAACCCGACGTGTGGCTCAACAAATGGTGAGTTGTGAACGGCGCATAACTTGATTCCACTTTCAGCCACGGCAAATAATCTTTGACTGGCTTGTTGAGATCGAGTTTGCCTTCGTCGGCGAGTTGTAGAATCGCAATAGCTACAAAGGACTTTGAAATCGAACCAATCTCAAAGAGCGTCTCCGGCTGAACCTTGATCCCTGCTTTGAGGTCCGCGAATCCGTATTGCGAAGTGCGCAAGAGACGTTCGCGATTCGCGAGTGCCAGCGTCATTCCCGGTGCGCCTGTTTCGTTCATGTGGCGCGCAATGAACTTATCAAGCCGCTCATAGGCCTCGTGAAAGCCGGAGGACAATGCCTTAGAATAATTGATTGAAGCAGCGATTACTGGCCGCGCGGAGCACTGGTGAAGCACCGCCAGGCCGACGCCGGCTTTGAGTCCACCCGCGATCAGGTGTCGTCTGCTGATGCTCGTCGTCATGCAGGCAAGCCCTTTCGCGCGATCAACTCCATCACATTAGTAAAGCGGTCCAACTCCGGCAGCGTCGTGTAGACGTTTGGCGTGATGCGCAGGCCCTGAAACTCTTCATGAATAATCGGCGTGGTGAAGATGCGATGCTTGTCGAAAAGGTAACTTCCGATCGCGCTGGGATTCACACCGGCTATGTCCACGTTGGCAATGGCGCAAGACTGTTGCGGATCGAATGAAGTGTTGAAGCGAACCTTAGGCACATCTTTCAGCCGGTTCATCCAGTAACGCGACAGGTATCTGAGTCGCGCTTCTTTCCGTTTACCGCCAATACCGTGGTGAAAGAGTAACGCTTCACCGATGGCGAGTTTTGGCGCGGCCGAGTGAGTGCCGATCTCTTCAAACTTCCGAATGTCATTTGCTTGTTTGGATTCGGCGGCCATCAGCGGCCAAATCTTCGCAATCTTGTCACGCTTGATAAAAAGTAAGCCGGTGCCTTTCGGTGCATAGAGCCACTTGTGCAGGCTGGTGCCAAAGTAATCGCAGCCGAGATCTTTCTGTTGGAAATCAAACTGCGCGAATGAATGCGCGCCATCGACGATGGTTTCGATTCCCTTCGCGCGGGCCATTTCGCACACGGCCTTTACCGGCGTGATCTGGCCCGTAATGTTTACCTGGTGGGCCATCAGGATCAGGCGCGTGCGGTTTGTAATTCCCTTTTCAAATGCGGCCACGATCTCATTTAGATTCTTTGGCGGGATCGGAATCTTAATGAGCTTGAGCATGAGGCCTTCGCGCTTCTCGCGCTGGCGCAAAGTCGTCAGCATGCGCGGGTAATCCTGCGTCGTCGTCAGGATTTCGTCGCCCGATTTCAAGTCCATGCCCATCAGCAAAACCTCGAGCGACTCGGAGGCGCCGCGCGTGATCGCAATCTCCTCGCGGTCGCAGCCAAACATTTCCGCAAGGCCGGTGCGGATAGTCTCCGACTGCGGCTCAAGTATCTGCCACATTGTGTAGGCAGTAGCGTCTTCCTGCTGCCAGATGTAACGCACCAGCGCTTCCGTGACGAGGCGGGGGCTGGGGCAAACGCCGCCGTTGTTGAGATTGATGATGCCGCGCGTAACGGAGAATGAGTTTTGAATGATGGACCAGTAGTCCTCATCCATCGCCACTTGTTCCGGCGTGAGATGCGCGACGCTATTTGAAGCCGCTACCACTTCCTTAAGCAGCGACGCGACGGTTGCCGAAGAGAGGGCGGCGAGCCCGAAGCCTTTACCGGCTAGAGAAAGAAAGTTGCGGCGGTCAACCTCAAAGCTGGGTTTCATGGAATGTGTTCCTTCAGTATCCGAATATTAGCGGCGGATGAACGCGGATTACGCTGATTCAGAAAAGACAAAAAGTCGGACGGAACAGAATCGACAGAGTCCAATGTTTGGGACCAGGCGCACAACTATTTTTGTTTCAAATTCCTGATCCGCGTTCATCCGCGTGACTCCGCGGCTGAACACTTGAGGTCACTACTTCGCCTCATAAACAATCTCGCCGCCGATGATTGTCATCAGGCAACGCGTCTGCAGAATTTCGGCCTCCGGAATCTTCATGATGTCGGCGGAGAGAACGGTAAAGTCCGCCAACTTGCCCACCTCGATTGACCCGCGCAGCCCTTCTTCAAACGCGGCGTACGCAGCCCAGATGGTGAACATCTTGATCGCTTGCTCGCGCGTTAGTGCTTCTTCCGGATGCCAGCCTGCGCCTGAAAATCCTTTCATATCCTTGCGCGCCACCGCCGCGTAAAACTCGATCATCGGCTCGCCGCGTTCGACTGGAGCATCGGAACCGCCGGGAATAATCGATCCGGACTTAACAAAACTCTGCCACGCATATGCGCCCGCCAGTCTGTCGAGCCCCAGGCGCGCTGGAGCGAAATGCAGATCGCCGATCGCATGCGACGCCTGCATCGAAGGAATGACGCCGAGTTTCGCAAAGCGCGGGATATCCGTTGGATTGACGATCTGCGAATGCTCGACACGCCAGCGCGGCTCCTTGATTTTCCATTCGGCCTTTGGCACTGCCTTCATCGCCTTTTCGTATTCGTCGATGATGAAGCGGTTGCCGCGATCGCCGATCGCATGCGTTTCCACCTGAATGCCGGCACGCAGAGCTTGCTGCAGAATCGGCTGCAGCGTTTCCTCTTTGATCGTCAGGAAACCGGAAGTGTCCGGCTTGTCAGAATATGGAGCCAGCAGCGCCGCACTGCGCGAGCCAAGCGATCCGTCGGCGTAGAGTTTGATCGAGCGCACCGTCAGGCGATTGCCATAAGCGCCAATGATTGGGCCATCCTGGAAAAGTCGTTGCGCTTCGAGTCCGGGCGCGGATACAGCTTTGTAAATACGCAGCTTGATCTGCCCGGCAGCGTAAAGTTTTTTGTATAAATCAATTTCTCCATAGCTGCCGCCCGGATTCTGCACTTGAGTCCAACCCAAACTCACATCGCGGTTCACGCCCAGCACGATCGCGCGCTCTTCATCAGCCACGGTGGTTGCGGGAATGTAATTCCGCACCAGACCCTGAGCGGCATCGAGTAACATCCCGTTTGGCTCGCCGCTCTGTTTATCTTTTGTTATTTCACCGCCGAATGGATTGGCCGTGTTTTTGTCGATGCCCGCAGCCTTTAGGGCAGCGCTGTTAACGACGATCCCGTGCCCATCAGCGCGCGTCAGCACAACCGGATTATTAGGCGCAATCTTATCGAGGTCCCAGCGCGTGGGAAACACCGGCGGCTGCCAGAACGTTTCAATCCAACCGCGGCCGGTCACCCACTCGCCCGGCCGTGCCTGGTTCACGCGCGCTTTAACCTTCGCCAGAAACTCTTGAAGACTGTTGACGCCTTCGAGGTTGAGCGTCATCTCGCGAAAGCCGACGCCTTCGAGGTGGTGATGTGCGTCAGTCATGCCCGGCAAAACTGTCTCGCCTTTGAGATCGACGACGCGGGTGTTTTTGCCGACGTACTTTTGCACGTCGCGATTTGCGCCCACGAAGATAATGCGATCGCCCTTAACCGCAATTGCTTCGGCACGCGGTTGACGATCGTTGACGGTGTAGATGTTGCCGTTTTTCAGGACCAGATCAGCGGGTGAAATTCGTGGCGAAGTCGTTGCAAGCGCATAAGCGCCGACGATCGCAAGGAAGACAGCTGCAATAGCTTTCATTTGGTTTTAATAAGTCGCGGAGATTGTCAGCAGAGCGTCAGCTTTATATCACTTGCGTGGCAGAAACTGTAGGGCAGAGGTGTGTTTCTTGAACTACGGCCTCACCGGCCTTGGCTTTGTGGATCGAGTGCTGATGCAGTTTGATTTGAGGTGACTGAGTGTCGTGACGTCAGTACCGTCCGCGGTAGCGGATGGATTCAGTGATTGCCGATTGGCAATTGCCGAGTTGCGATGCGGGTCTCGCGATCGGGGCCAATCGGCAATCGAAAATTGGCACTGTCGGAAACCATCGGCTACCGCCGAGGGTACTGACCTCATTGGCACTGCGAGCCGTCAATTTCAAACTGCATCACTATATTGATGATCGTGCCTTGCTATAGCATGCAATAGTTTTGAACTATAATCGGTTCCAAAAAGATAGACCGGAATTCTACCGGGGAGGGCCTGCCAATGAAATCTGAAAAACTCGATCTGAACACCTCGCACGGTGCGACCACTGCGTATGTTGCGCGCCCGGAACAAGATTCGGTAGCGGCCGTAATTCTGGTTCAGGAGTACTGGGGCATCAACGATCACATTCGCGACATTGCGGGTCGTTATGCGAACGAGGGTTATCTCTGTCTGGCTCCGGATCTATATCGAGGCAAACTGGCAAAGGATCCGCAAGAGGCCAGCCAATTCATGCAGGCCCTGCCCATCGAAGAGGGCATGGAAATAATTTGCCAAACAATCGCTGCGGCCAAGGCAAAATACAACGTGCAGAAGCTTGGGATCACGGGCTATTGCATGGGCGGCATTTTCGCCCTGCGCGCTGCTTGTGTGATCAACGAACTGGCAGCCGCCGCCCCTTTTTATGGGGACATTCCTGAAGAAGACGTCTTGAAAAATTTATCGGTGCCGACGCTCTTCATCGCCGGCGAGCGCGACAGTTGGATCAATCCTGAGAAGGTTAATAAATTAAGGGAGGCTGCGCGTAAATATGATTTGCCGCTCGAAGTAGTTAGCTATGACGCAGATCACGCGTTCTTCAACGACACGCGGCCGGAAGTTTACGACACGGAAGCAGCGGCCGATGCGTGGCGACGCGTGCTGGATCTATTTCGGAAACACCTGACGATAGCCCTTCCAACTGGCGCTTGAAGAGTGCCTTGAGTATAGGCAAGATTCAATTGACACAGATCTCAGAGCGTCGGTACGATGCGCTGCCATGGTCCCAGATAATCGTGAAGAAAAAAATGCGCTTTTGGGGCAGATGTTGACTTCGCTCGAGTTCGTCGCTAATCCTCACATTCTTGGAAATGAAGTGAGCAAACGCCAAATTAGCCATCACCTGGCAAATGGCGGTCTGGTCTTGATCAGGGACGCGCTACTGGAAAGTGTGGCCGAGAGAATGTTTGCATGCCTCGATCAGTTTTCAGCTTGGCAAGTCTTTGAAGATTATCAAACTAATTTCCATTACCACCATCACAATATCTATGACGGCGCACTTTACCCGCCAGATCTGGAATGGTGTCGGGGGATTTTCGGAAGCGAACTGACAAAGAGTCTGATGCAAACGCTCTCGCAAAGAGACTGCAGCGGTGAAACCGTCTTTTCCGCAAGCTGGTATTTACCCGGCGACTATTCTCTCCCTCACGATGACTTGCCTGGAGACGAGGGTGCCTATCGACAAGTAGCCTTCGTCTGGCACTTAAGTAAGAGCTGGCAGCCTCACTGGGGCGGCGACCTTTTCTGGTGCCAAAAGAATCGCTATATCACTCCGAGCTTTAATTCCCTGATCTTGTTTAATGTTAGTCCGAAAAACTCTCATCACGTCACACAAGTCTCACCTTTCGCGGCCGCTAAACGACTTGCCATCAGCGGATGGTGGACCAGCCGGACTGAAAATCAAGTGGGACCAGGTGACGAGGTGGCAGGCAGTACGGGCGAGCAGGAACTGCTCGAATTAATTTAGCCCGAAGATCCGATCTGCTTCCAGTAAGTGATCATTGAGATTCCTTCGAGGCGGGCGCGGGATGGAATTTCGACGGCACGTTCTCGCGGCCCCACTTCAAGGTGCGACTCATCCAAACGAGTTCATCTAAAAATTCCTTAGCGCGTTTTTCAACAGCCGGATCCAAAAGTTTGCCTTCAGCGTCAAACGTGTTTTGTACCTTCGGGAAGTTAAGATCTGAAAATGTAACCGCCAGCCCCAATTCTCGAACCAGTGGCACCATTGCTTCGATTACGCGCGTGCCGCCCCATAGACCAGCAGACACGCCGACAAACGCCACCGCCTTGTGAACGTATTCGCGCAACAACAAATCCAGTACGGCCTTTAACGGTCCGGGATAGCCGTGGTTGTATTCAGGCGAAACTATCACCAGTCCATCCGCCCTGATAATCGCGTCGCGCCATTCGGGAAACTGGTCCTTGAGCGCCTGACCGTAGTCATCTCCAGGCATCGCGAAATCACCGACATCGAATAACTTCGTTTCAATCTCAGCGCGCTTCTGCATCTCGCCGACCAGCCACTTCGCCGGGTGCACACTGTTTCGTTGTTTGCGATAGGTCCCTAATAGAACCGGCAGAAATATTTTTTCCACTTAAGTGCCTCCGATGATTTTCTGACGACAGGATTAACAAGATTGACCGAATGAAAGCCGTAAGCCGCCAAGCTGTCGTAACGAGCTTGCTCGAACGCTTGTAATCTTGTTCATCCTGTAAATCTTGTCCTATTCGGTTTTGGAATCGCGGCCAGGTTCAACAAACTCCGCTAATTCTTGCGCGCTCGGAAGGGCCGTGCGCGCGCCCAGGTCGCGACACTTCAGCGCGGCGACCGCATTACCGAGTTGGATACTCGTTTCAATATCTTCTCCGGTCAACAGACCAAAAAGAAACCCACCGTGAAATGCGTCACCGGCCCCGGTTGTGTCGCGGCAACCTTGCGGGACCTTACAAGCCGGCGACTCGAGAAACTGCCCGCCACAACGAATCACCGCGCCGCGCGCGCCCTTGGTCAAACCAACAATCGCGCAGCCATAGCGCGCCTTCAGTTCGACCAACGAAGCCCGTTCATCCGCAATTCCGGTTAAGCGATGGGGAAACTCTGCGGACGTGATCAGAATATCAATCAGCGGCAGCAGTTCCGGTAGTCCTTCATAGATGTTGTCGATATCCGCAGAAACGATGGTTCCGGCAGCGCGCGCGGCCTGGGCCATGCGCACACAGGCCGGCGGATCGTGAGCATCCAAATGCAGCACACGGCCGCTTGCAGGCAGAGCGACCGGCGCGTCTTCTGCGGCATAAGAAAGACGCCCATCGCGATCCCAGATGATTGTGCGCTCGCCGTTACGGGCATCGACGATGATGAAAGCGAGTTGATTGCGCGCGCCTGCGATCACTTCGGCGAACTCACAATCGACGCCTTCTTCCTGCAAGGCGCGGAAACCGAATTGGCCCTCAGCATCCGAACCAAACCGACCTGCGTAGGCGGTCTTCAAGCCGAGCCTTTGCAACGCCACCATTGCCGTCGCGGTTTGTCCTCCCGCTGCTTGTTGGTGTTCCAGCAAACGGATCTTGGTGTCGAAAGCCGGGTATTCAGGCACGACAATCAAATGATCGACCGCGTTCAGTCCAAAGCCCACGGCATCGAACTGTTTGTTGTCAGTCAATCCAAAGGGAAACCGCATAGAGTATCCAGGTCGGAGTCTCGAGGTCGGGAAGGGGGGGCAGCCCCCCCCAGTGGTTGGGGGCAGAAACCAAACCCGTAAAACAACAAGAGCGGGGGGAAATACCCCCACCCCCCCCCCCACACAACCACCAGGATAATAAAAACCGTTTAACATTATAATTAATTAAAAAAA
>JANMKA010000013.1:0-42349 GCA_031371765.1 Blastocatellia bacterium | reverse complement strand
GTACCAGGCGATGGCGCCCGAAGCTCTTTCGCAACTGGGTATTTCCAAAGCAATCACCATCAGCAGCACCTACGATCACCGCATCGTTCAAGGCGCGGAGTCGGGCGCGTTTCTCGCGCGCGTCCACGAGCTGATTCTGGGCCAGGATAGATTTTACGACGACATTTTTGTGGCGCTTGGGATAGCGCACGTTCCTTTCCGTTGGAGCGTCGACCGCAATCCGTTGCTGCTGCCCGGTGATCAAACACGCGAGCAAACGATCAAAGAAGCGCGCGTGATGGAACTGATCAACTCGTACCGCGTGCGCGGCCATCTGATCGCCGATATCGATCCGCTGCATGCGATGCCGGTGCTCTATCATCCGGAACTCGACATTCAAACTTATGGCTTGACGATTTGGGACCTCGATCGCGAGTTCATCACCGGCGGATTGGCAGGAACCGAAAGCGCAACGCTGCGCGAAATCCTCGGCATTCTGCAACGCGCCTATTGCGGCAAAGTCGGCATTGAATATCGCCACATTCAAAGCAAGGAAGAAAAAGTTTGGCTGCGCGAACAAATCCGTCGCGAGCTGGTGCAGCCGGAACCAATCCCGGTCGAAATCAAAAAGCAGTTGCTTTGGAAACTGATCTCAGCCGAACAGTTCGAACGTTTCCTGCACACCAAATATCTGGGTCAGAAACGCTTTTCGCTTGAGGGTAGCGAAACGATCATTCCGCTGCTTGATCAGTTGATCAATGGCGCGGCCGCGCGCGGCGTTGCCGACATCACCTTGGGCATGGCCCATCGCGGCCGTCTCAATGTGCTGGCAAATGTGATCGGAAATTTCTGTGAACGCATCTTCGCTTCATTTGAAGGCTCGGTGCACCCGTCATTTCCCGCGGACGAAGGCGATGTGAAATATCACCAGGGCGCAACCGGTGAACGCGAGACGCCGGACGGCAAGAAAGTTAAGTTGACCCTGTCGCCTAACCCCAGCCACCTCGAGGCAGTCGATCCGGTCGTTGAAGGAATGGTGCGTGCCAAACAGGACGAGTTGCGTGGGCGCCTGGGAACGCCGCGCGAAGAAGCAATCGATCGCGCGTTGCCGGTTCTGCTTCATGGTGACGCAGCGTTTGCCGGCCAGGGCGTGGTAATGGAAACGCTGAACCTCGCCAGTCTTAAGGGCTATCGCACCGGCGGCACGATTCACATCATCATCAATAATCAGATTGGTTTCACGACTTCCCCTGAAGCCGGCCGCTCCACCATCTATTCAACGGACGTCGCGCGCATGACGCAGTTGCCAATCTTTCACATTAACAGTGACGATCCGGAAGCTGTCTACCGCGCACTGCGCATCGCGCTCGATTATCGTCAGGAGTTCAACAAGGACGTCGTGCTCGACGTGGTCGGTTTCCGCAAGTTAGGCCATAACGAAACTGACGAACCAAGCTACACCCAACCGCTGATGTACCAGCGCGTGAAGGCCCACCCCGGCGTGCGCGCAGTCTATTCGCGTCGCTTGATTAAGGAAGGCGTCATCAGTGAAGTTGAATTGGACGCGCTGATAGCGGAGCGGATCGGCCGCTACGAAGAAGCGCTCGCCCGCGCCAAGCAGGTTGTGGCGAAACAGGAAAAAACCGCGACCGTCATCGTTACTGAGGACAGAGATGGTTCAGACGTTGTCGAAACCGCGGTGAGCGCCGAGGTGATCAAGACAATCGGCGAGAAGGTCGCCCTGGTGCCGCAGGACTTTCATGTCAATCCAAAAATGGTGGGCCAACTCGCCCGGCGCGCCAAAATGGGTGCGGGTGAGTTGCCGATGGATTGGGCGTTCGCCGAAGCCGTTGCGTTTGGTTCGCTTGTTATCGATGGCACGCGCGTGCGCCTGAGTGGGCAGGATTCCGGACGCGGCACATTCAGTCAACGCCACGCTGTTTTATACGACACGCAAACCGGTAACTCGTGGGCGCCGCTCGAGGAATTGCGTTCGGAGTCCGTACCCGAGGCGCGCTTTGAAGTTTTTGATAGTTCACTTTCGGAAGAAGGCGTGCTCGGTTTTGAGTACGGCTATTCGGTGATTTCGCGCGAAGCGCTGGTGCTGTGGGAAGCGCAGTTTGGTGACTTTGGCAACGGCGCGCAAACGATCATTGATCAGTACATCGCGGCTTCGGAGGACAAATGGAAACAGACCTCGCGGTTAACGATGCTGTTGCCGCACGGTTATGAAGGACAGGGGCCGGAGCATTCCAGCGCGCGGCTTGAACGTTATCTTCAGCTGTGCGCCGAGAATAATTTGCAGGTTGTTTATCCGACCACGCCCGCGCAATATTTTCACGTGCTGCGACGGCAGGTGACGCCGGGAATGGAGCAGCCGCTGATCGTCATTACGCCGAAGAGCCTCCTGCGTTTGCCGGCGGCTGCGTCAGCAATCGCAGACTTGACGAGCGGCGGCTTTCGACCGGTGATTGACGATAAAGAGATCGCGGACGGTGACACGGTTAAGCGAGTGGTGCTGTGCAGCGGCAAGGTCTATTACGATCTGATTGAAGCGCGCAAGAAAACGGAAACTGCCGGGGTTGCGATCGTTCGCGTCGAACAGTTTTATCCGTTCCCGCTCGTGGGCCTGCGTGAAGTGTTAGCGCGTTACCCGCAAGCGAAACAACTGGTCTGGGCGCAGGAAGAGCCGAAGAACATGGGCGGCTGGACCTTTGTCGAGCCGCGCCTGGAGAAACTTGTTCCGGTTTGCGAGCGGCCGATCTATGTGGGCCGTGCTGCGTCGGCTAGTCCGGCAACCGGCTCGTATCACATTCATCAGGCCGAGCAGGCAAAGCTGGTGTCGGAAGCGCTGAGCATTGACTAGGTGTGTTAATTGTGAGCTAAGAAAGCATCAACGTGAGCAAAACTCTTCTTCGCTCCAGCGGAGCGAGAAGTTTATAGCTACGGACGCGCGCTGGAAAGTCTTCGCTCCGTTAAGAGCGAAACCCGGAACCGGAGCCATTACTGATCGGCGAAAGGGGTTGCGCTCCTACAGAGCTTCGGAGTAGTGAAAGGACTGCGAGGCTATAAACATCTCGCCCCTCTGGGGCAAAGCAACAACTATTCTGTTGCACTCTCAACCAGAATTCAGAACTATTCAAACCAGTGAAAACAATTCTTAGTTTATTAACTTCCGCACTTCTCTTCTGCCTGGCCGGATCGCCTGCGGCGATTTCAATCACACATCCGGCTCAGGATTCACTCAAACTCCCTGCCGAGAAACATCTGGCGAACATAAAACAATTAACCTTCGGCGGCGAGAATGCGGAAGCTTATTTTTCAGCCGACCGCAAACAATTGATCTTCCAATCAACGCGCGACGGCCGCGAATGTGATCAGATTTACACAATGAACCTCGACGGCTCGAACATCCGTTTGGTTTCTACCGGCAACGGCCGCACGACGTGTTCCTACTTTTATCCAGACGGAAAGAAGATTCTCTTTTCATCGACCCACCTTGGCGTGAAGGAATGTCCGCCGCGACCGGATTTTTCAAAAGGCTACGTGTGGGCCATTTATCCGACGTTTGATATTTTCACCGCGCGGCCTGACGGTTCGGATTTGAAACAACTAACCAACACGCCGGGCTATGACGCCGAGACAACGATTTCAAAACAGGGCAAGCTGGTTTTCACTTCGATGCGTGATGGCGATCTCGATATCTACACGATGGACGGAAACGGCAAACACGTGCGGCGTTTGACGAATGAGCTCGGCTATGACGGTGGTCCATTCTGGTCGTATGACGGTAAGCAGATTGTCTTTCGCGCCTATCATCCGCAAACCGAAAAAGATAGGTCAGACTATATTGGACTGCTGAAACAGAATCTGATTCGGCCGACGACTTTGGAAATTTGGGTGATGAATGCGGATGGTTCGAACAAGCGACAGGTCACGCACAACGGTAAGGCCAACTTTGCGCCTTATTTCTTCCCCGACGGCAAGCGCATCATCTTTGCGTCGAACATGGACGATCCCAAAGGGCGCAATTTCGATCTCTACAAAATCAATGTTGATGGCTCGGGCTTGGAGCGCATCACTTTCAACGACACGTTCGATGGCTTTCCCATGTTCTCGCCTGATGGCAAGAAGCTTGTGTTTGCTTCAAACCGCAACGCAAAAACCCGCGGCGATACCAATATCTTCATCGCCGACTGGATCGAGTGAATATCTCCTTACCAATTTGGGACCGCGGTACTGGGACCGCGGGCGTCCCGCCCGCAATGCGCCGCAGGCGCGACATTGCCTGACATAACTTGAAAGTGTTGTTTGCATGAAAATCAAAACGCTGAGTCGCCAATCGTTCGTCATCTTCCTGCTTACAGCGATTTCATTCGTTGCTGTTTTCGGTCAACAAACCTCGACCCAACCTGTTCCCAGCGTTGAGCGCCTGCGCGCGCACATCAACTATCTCGCTTCGGACAAACTGGAGGGCCGACGCACCGGCAGCGAAGGCGCGAATCTCGCCGCCGAATACATCGCCAAAGAATTTTCGCGCTGTGGTTTGCAGCGCAGCATTGGCTGGGATACGCCGGGCATGTCGATCCTCGAAGCTGATTCGCCGAATCGTTACCTGCAAAAGTTTCCTTATGTCGCTGGAGTTGAACTTGGCAAAAATAACCAGCTATCGATAGTGCCGGTCATGGGCCCGGGCATTGTGGCACAGCTGTTCGAGCTGAAGGTTAGTGATGACTGGATGCCACTCGGCCTTTCCAGTAATACCAAACTCGAAAATCTGGAGGTAGCGTTTGCGGGTTACGGAATCTCGTCAGCAGAACTCAAGTATGACGATTATGCGGTGTCCGCGGTAAAGGACCGCGCCGCGATCGTACTTGCGGGAACGCCGGATGGCGACAATCCACATGGACAATTCGCCCGGGCTGGAGACATTCGCTTCAGGGTTGCCGCCGCTCGCGCAGCCGGTGCACGGGCACTAATAATTATCGCCAGTGAACCCAATTTCAAAGACGATCGGCTTTCGCGTTTATCCTATGACAATGCCGGGGAAGCTGGCTTGCCCGTACTCGTTGTCTCGCGGGGCGTGGCAGCCAGGATTCTGGGCGTGCGAGATGGTGACGACCTCTCTCCTTACGAAAAACTTGCCGATGCGAGACTCGGTTCGTCCACCGGCAGCGCAGCTACAGCTCTTTCGAACACTTCTAACTCGGCGTCGCTACGAGTGCCCGTCGCCGGACTGAAACTGAGTATTTCGACTGACGTGGTCCGGCGCGAGGTTGATGCCGCCAACGTTGTCGGCATCGTAAACGGCTTCGATCCCGTTTTGAAAAATGAATTCATCGTCATCGGCGCGCACTACGATCATCTCGGCCGCGGCGGCGAAGGCAGTTTGGCGCCGCGCGAGGGCGACATCCATCACGGCGCTGACGACAACGCTTCCGGCACCGCGGGTTTGCTTGAACTCGCGCGCATCTTTGCTTCTTCAGATTCGCCACGGCCGAGACGAACAATTGTTTTCATCGCCTTCAGCGGTGAAGAAGAAGGCCTGCTTGGTTCAAGCTATTACGTGAACCACCCGCTCAGGCCGCTCGGAAACACTGTTGCCATGATCAATATGGACATGATCGGGCGGATGAAGAACAACAAACTGATTGTCGGCGGTGTGGGCACGGCTGAGGGCTGGCGCAGGGTTATCGACTCGTCCGCAAAGTTTTGGGGAATCGGAGTGACGCCGGTGCCTGCGTCTTACGGCAAGCCGCTTGCCGGCGAGCTGACCGCGAAACCTGAATCTTCGTCCGCACGCGCAAAGCAATCTGCGAACGGCAGCTTGACTGCTACTTTAGATAGCATTCGCGCGTTGGACCTCACTCTTAGCGAAGACGGCTATGGACCAAGCGATCATTCCTCGTTCTACGCGAAAAAAGTTCCGGTGCTGTTTCTCTGGACGGGAACGCATGAGGACTATCACAAGCCTTCCGACACTGCAGACAAGATTAACTACGAAGACGAATCGCACATACTTAGTTTCGTCGCTCGCATTATTCGCAGCGTCGACGCTAACGACGCGCGGCCTGCGTACACGGTTGCCAAGAGCGAATCGCAGGGACGCACGATGGGCTTTCGCGTCTATCTCGGTACCATTCCCAACTATGCCGACTCAGGCGATGGCTTGTTGCTGGATGGTGTGCGCGATGATTCACCGGCAGCGAAAGCCGGAATTAAAGCCGGCGACTGGATTGTGAAACTGGCTGGTCGCGAGGTGCACAACGTCTACGATTACACCTATGCGTTGGGCGAAATGAAAGCGGGGCAGGAATACTTAGTTGAGTTGCTGCGCGGCACCGAGCGCATGAAGTTGACAATCACGCCGGCAGCCAGAAAGTAGTGATGAGTTAAAAGCGATAGTTACGGGGCGTAAGACCCGCGTACTCATCACTCATCACCCATCACTCATCACTGATCACTTTTGTTCTTGAGTTTTACCAGCGCGGCTCGCGATCTCCGCCACCGCCGCCGTAGCCACCGAGATCTCCGCCGCCGCCGTACCCGCCGCCACCGCCGCCATAACCACCCCGACCGCCACCGCCACCACCGCCGCCACGATCAGCGCGCGGCTTGGCTTCGTTGACCGTCAAATTGCGACCGCCAAAGTCCTTGCCGTTAAACTGTTCGATGGCCGCCGCTGCCTCTTCCGCCGTCGCCATCTCCACAAAAGCAAAACCGCGTGAACGCCCAGTGTCGCGGTCTTCGATCACGGAAGCCGATTCGACTGTGCCTACTGCCGCGAAAGCATCGCGGAGTTCCTCGCTCGTCGTCCGGAACGAGAGGTTTCCGACATAAAGTTTGGTACCCATTTTGTCCTTCTATCCTTTTGATTGAGTGAAGCGCGGGTAAAAATCAGATCGCAGACTCAAGCGGGAGATACTTGACCATCAGGCGAACGCGACGCACCCGGTGCTCTAAACTGCGAGAGCGGCTTCCAACAAGTTGACAATTATCTCACTCTCTCCTCAGCCGAACGCGGGTCGCATCACGAACACGGACAGGCGCAATCACCACTGATGCGCGAGAGCAGGAACTAACGGGCCAAGTATGCCCCAGGCCCGGTTTGGAGTTCAAGCCTCCGGTTAGTCTCAAGCAGTTCAGAGTCCAACCTTTAGCTTGATGGTTCGCGAGAAAGCGCAAACTAAAGTCTGTACTCTGAACTACAGGCGATTGCCTGTCCCAAGCTCGATCGAATATAGTGCTTCGCACTCAAATTATTTTGCGAAAGGCCTCTTTTGGAAATGTCCAAATCTGTTCCCATAACTGTGGCGCACGGCGACGGCATCGGTCCCGAGATCATGGCGGCCACGCTGCACATCCTGAAAGCAGCCGGCGCCAACCTCGAGATTGAAACGATCGACATCGGCGAAAAAGTTTATCTGGCCGGTAACAGTTCCGGCATTGAGCCGAGCGCCTGGGATTCGCTGCGGCGCACTAAAGTTTTCCTAAAAGCGCCGATCACCACGCCGCAAGGTGGCGGCTACAAAAGCCTGAACGTTACCGTGCGCAAGACGCTGGGTCTTTACGCGAATGTGCGGCCGTGCGTTTCCTATGATCCGTTTGTCGAGACGAAGCATCCGAATATGGATGTAGTGATCGTTCGTGAAAATGAAGAAGATCTTTACGCCGGCATCGAGCACCGCCAGACCCAGCAGGTCTATCAATGTCTGAAACTAATTTCGCGCCCGGGCTCGGAAAAGATTGTGCGCTATGCGTTCGAATATGCGCGGCGAAACAATCGCAAGAAAGTCACCTGCTTCACCAAAGACAACATCATGAAGTTCACCGACGGCTTGTTTCACAAAGTGTTTGATGAAATTGCCGCCGAGTATTCCGACATCGAGAACGAACACTGGATCGTGGACATTGGCGCCGCCAAACTCGCGGATACTCCCGAAGTATTTGATGTGCTGGTGATGCCGAACCTTTATGGCGACGTGCTGTCGGACGTGGCCGCGCAAATCGCCGGTTCAGTTGGGTTGGCCGGTTCGGCAAACATCGGCGAGCACGTTTCGATGTTTGAAGCTATTCATGGGTCGGCGCCGCGGCGTGCCGGGCAAAATCTGGCAAACCCGTCTGGTCTGCTTTTAGGCGCGGTGATGATGTTGGTCCATATCGGTGAAATAGAAGTAGCCGAGCGGGTGCACAACGCCTGGCTGCGAACCATAGAAGACGGAGTCCATACCTACGACATTTACGAAGACGGCCACAGCACGCAAAAAGTCGGCACCAAAGAGTTCGCCGCGGCGGTAGCAGCGCGCGTGGGCCAAAAGCCGGAAACATTGAAGGCAGCAAGCTATAAGGCTGTTGCCGAAACGAGTGACAAACCGCGCGGCGGCCGGCAGCGGCAAGCCGAGAAAAAAGATCTGGTGGGCGTCGATGTATTTCTTGATTGGACCAAAGGCACGGCAAACGATCTTGGCGACTCCTTAGCAAGACTTAGTGGCGATGGCATCAAGCTTGAGATGATGAGCAATCGCGGCGTGAAAGTTTGGCCGGGAGGTCATGCCGAAACCTTTTGCTCCGACCATTGGCGCTGCCGCTTTCTGGCGGCGACCGCAGGCGGCGAGGTTTCGCATCCGCAGATCATCTCTTTGCTTACGCGCGTTGCCGCGGCAGGATTCGATTTCATTAAGACTGAGAACCTCTATACCTTCGCTGGCGAAAAGGGATATTCGCTCGATCAGGGAGCGTAGTAGATTTCGGGATTCGGCTTGCGGATTGCGGGTTTTTTGGTACAAAGAAGCCAAGAAGAGGAGCGCTATGCAAGATAACGTGAAACAAAAGAGCGACGGCGACGACGAGGGTCCAACCGAAAAACTGCGCGACGAGCAAAAGTCTGAAGCCGGTGAAATTGTACCGGGGGCCGAGGGTGTTCCCGGCGCACAGAAACCGGACAACGAAGACATCAAAGACGAGAAGGGATTGAATACCGAATAATCATGAGTGACACATCCGCAACCCAACCGCTAGTCGCCGTAATCATGGGCAGCAAATCCGACTGGGAAACGATGAGCCATGCGGACTCGACTCTCACCGATTTTGGCATCGCTCATGAATGTCACGTGATGTCGGCCCATCGCTCGCCACAACTCGCTACCGACTTTGCCGGCGGCGCCGCTGATCGCGGCGTGCAAATCATCATTGCGGCTGCCGGCGGCGCCGCCCATCTGGCCGGCGTGATTGCCGCCCACACAACGCTTCCCGTGCTCGGCGTGCCAATGAAGAGCGATGCGCTTAACGGCATGGACTCGTTGCTGTCCACCGTACAAATGCCGGCTGGCATTCCAGTCGCTACGCTGGCAATTGGAAAACCTGGCGCCATCAACGCCGCTTTATTTGCAGTTGCCATCCTGGCAACCACCAACCCCGACCTCGCCGCAAAGTTAAGAGAGTTTCGAGCGAATCAGGAACAGAAGATTCGCAGCACTACCCTTCCTTGATTCCTTTTTTCCCAAGTTATTCTTGAAATATCGCAGACGTTAGAGCAGAATGCGTGCACTGAAGAGCTGCGCCGCTGACGAAGCACGCCCCCGTTGACTTCGTTTGTTTTTCACGTTCTTGCCTGTCTCGCTGGATAACTCCTGAAACATGATTGGCGAAACCATCTCTCATTATCGGATCACCGAGAAGCTCGGCGAAGGCGGCATGGGGGTCGTGTATCTGGCTGAAGACACAACCCTCGGCCGGCGCGTTGCGATCAAGTTTCTCTCTTCCACCGCCAAAGAATATCGCGCCCGATTCCTGCGCGAAGCGCGGGCTGTCTCGGCTCTGACTCACCCAAACATTGCCACTGTTTTCGATTACGGCGAAACGGAAGACGATCGGCCTTACATCGTCATGGAACTGATCAAGGGCGAGCCGCTGAGTGACAAGCTGCTCGGAGGATCGCTGCCGCTGCCGGAAGCCGTGCGCATTATTTCGATGATTGCTGAAGCGCTCGGCGAAGCGCACCACATGGGCATAGTGCACCGCGATGTTAAGCCCTCGAACGTCGTGATTACTGAACGCGGTCAGGTAAAGGTGCTCGACTTTGGTTTGGTCAAGCAACTTTACGAACAGCATAGCCTCGGCGGAGATCCCAACCTGCCCACGCTGCCGTTTACGCGAACGCGCAGCGATGTAATTGTCGGCACACCAATGTACTTGTCGCCCGAGCAGGCTACCGGGAAAAAAGTGGATGCGCGCAGCGATCTGTTTGCCCTTGGCGTCGTGCTTTATGAATGCATCACCGGCCACGCGGCTTTCGGCGGCTCGAGCGTCTTGGATATTGGCGCTCAGGTGATTCACGCTACTCCGCCCCTGCCTTCGACAATCAACAATCGCATTCCACGCGAACTCAATCGCATCACGATGAAAGCGATTGAGAAGAAAGTCGAAGATCGCTATCAATCGGCGGGCGAGTTAATTGAAGACCTGGGAAAAGTTTTGCCGACGCTGCAAACGGATGGCTACCGGCAGGTGCGCGCAACCGACTCGTTGCTCAAACCACGTACTTACTCGGCCAGTGCGCTTACGACGATAGCCGAAACATTGCGCCGGCCTGGGCCATCGCGCGGTACTTTGATCCTGGCCATCCTGGCTGTGGTTGGGGCTGGCTGGCTGCTCGTTCGCTGGTTTACACCGACACCGCATAAACCGACGGCGGAAGCAGCTGCGTGGTATGAAAAAGGAACTGATGCGCTTCGCAACGGCGCTTTCTTGCAGGCCACCAAGGCCTTGGACCAGGCAGTCGCCTATGATCCGAAGTTCGCATTGGCCCATGCGCGTTTGGCCGAAGCGTGGAATGAGCTCGATTATGCCGATAGGGCAAAAGACGAGATGTTGAGAGTTCAGACGCTGGTGCCTAACCGCTCGCAACTTGCCAGGACCGACGCACTTTACCTGGAAGGAATTAACGCCACGCTCACACGCGATTACGAGGGTGGCATAAAAGCGTACTCAGAACTGGTGCGGCTTAATCCCAATGATCCGGGCGCATACCTGGACCTCGGTCGCGCTTACGAAAAGAACGATCAGATCATAGAAGCGATCAAGAATTACGTGGAGGCCGCTACCCGCGCGCCTCAGCATGCCACTGCGTTTTTGCGCGCAGGAATTCTGTACGCACGCCAAGTCGATCAGCCCAGCGCGTCGGCCGCTTTCGACAAAGCTGAAACAATCTATCAGGCGGATGGCAATTTTGAAGGACAAGCTGAAGTTTCGTTTCAGCGGGGTTTTCTTTTCGATAAGCTAGGCAAGATTCCGGAAGCACGTGAACATCTGATGCGGGCGCTGGAACTAGCGCGCACGACCAGCAATGACTATCAATATGTAAAGACACTGCTAAAGATCGCCGATCTCGAAGTCGAGGAGGGCGACATTGACGGGGCGCGCAAATACATCACCGAAGCGATCGAGCGCGCGCAGTCCAAGGGCATCGACAACCTCACCAAACAGGGAATTCTCGATCTGGGCAATACTTATTTAGTTGCCGGCGATTATGCTGAGGCGGAAAAATATTACAAACAATCACTCGACCTGGCTCAAAAACAAAAAGACGAGCGCAACACCGCTCGCGCATTACTGACGCTGGCCAGCCTTGCGGAACGACGCAACGATCCCGATGCAGCTTTAGGTTACCTCAATGAAGCGATTCCCTTTTATCAAAGAGGGGGATACCGCAGAGAGACGGTGCAGGCGTTTGCGCTTTTGGCGCGCGGGAAGGTTCATAAAGGTGAGTACGCTGAGGCGCTGGACGGATATCAGCAAGACCTTAAGGTGGCGCAGGAGTTGGGCGATGCCAGCCTGACGCTGACTGCGCATGATGACATCGGTCGTTTGTTTATTCGACAAGGTCGCTATCCTGAAGCCATTGAACACCTGGATGAAAGTTTCAAAATTGCGAAGTCGGTGGGTAATCCAAAGAATGTTGCCTTGAGCGCCACAGACCTTGCTAACGCCTTATGGAGGGTGGGACGTTACGATAATGCGCAGACAGCTCTACATGAGGCCGTGGCCTTCGTTGAGAAACCAACTGCGCCGCCGAATATCTCCTCATCCTATTATCTTGTGCTGGCGCGCATAGCCCTTAGCCAGAATCACTGGCCGGACGCTCAGGCCAACGCGCAAAAAGCGCAAACCCTGGCGGGCACGGATTTGCACGGGATCGCCGCCGAAGCATCACTCACTCTTTGCTTAACGCAGACGATTTCGGGCGGCGCAAAAAACAGCGAATCCAAATGTGAGCGAGCTGTCGAGGCAGCGCGCCTGGCAAATGACCCTGCCGTTCTTGGCGAATCTTTGCTCGCGCTGGCGACAACCATGGCCCAGGCTGGCGCTGCAGCCGGCGCGACGAGTAATGCCCTGGAAGCACAAAAGATTTTTGCGGCGGCGGGGCGTCACGATTGCGAGTGGCTCGCCTGGTTGGTCGCAGCCCGCGCCAGCAAAGCGAGCGGTGACGATGAAAAAGCGCGCGCTTACGCTTCGCGAGCGCAACAAGTTTTTTTCGCCATGGAAGAATGGAGGAGCGACTACTACAATTCCTACCTGAACAGACCTGACGTCCAGTTATCTCTCAGGCAACTCAACGAGATAGTGTCAGGAAAAACCTAATCCCAACCCGACCGAAAAGGAGAACTCACATGGCCAACGGTGCCGACATCATCATTAAAGGTAGTTCTGTCGATATTGATTACGACGAGGCCGTCTACCCACGCGATTCGAGTGATCACAAAAAGCACAAGAATCAAAATAAGAAAATCACGCGCGTGCTGATCACCGGAGACATCAACTTTGACAGCGGGGATCACCCGAACGGTTTGCGCTGCGACATCACGACTTTCTGTAAATAGAGATTATCGAGCAGAGGGTTTGGCAACCAGGAGGCCGTCGTTTGAGGCATGGTCTGTCGTGTTGTGTTCAGGCTGCAGTCAACCAACCAAACGGCAACAGCCAAAAGACGGTCTCGTCCTTCAACACTCAACTCACATCACTCTAAGGAGAAACTCAAATGGCAAACGGTGCCGACATCATCATCAAAGGCAGTTCGGTGGACATTGACTTCGACGATGCTAAGTACCCTAAGGAACCTGGCAAACCTCGCAATCACAAAGCCAGTGAACATACGATAACCCGGGTAACGGTCGAGGACGGAAACAGTACTGTCAAGTATGACAGCGATAGTGAGGCAGCAGACCCGTCGCTCTGGACAATCCATGTCTACTGCGCTGCCCCAACCAAGCCCGCCACTAAAAACTGACTTGGCCGACGCGGTAAGTTGAATTGGTCCCTCGCGCCTGGCGCGCCAAGTCTTAATGTGGAACGAGGAGAAGTCGCCGTCTGGTCTTCAGCGGCGAGATGGCCTGAGATTGTGCGTCAAGACTCTACGGCCGGCCTCTGCTCAAGAGACCAATTATGGCCACAAACAACGCAGAGCCAATGATGGACCAGATGATCGGAAAATTCGTCGTGCCGATATGCACGGAAAACAGCTCCGGCAAACCAAGGCTGCGCGCGAGCCACATTCCCAGCAAAGCGCCGACAAATCCCAACGCAATTGAAACCAGGCAACCGCCGCGTGAGTAACCAGTGATTGCCTGGCCTAAAGAACCACAGAGTCCGGCGATGATTAGCAATACGATTAGATCAAGTATGGTCATTTGAACTCCCTTTTACCGCTCCTGCCTTAACGTCCCAGTTCGTTACGATAGATCTGTCCGCCCTTCATCACGAAACGTACGCGTTCAAGCTCAGTGATGTCGCGCAAGGGATCGCCTGACACGGCAATGATGTCGGCAAATTGTCCCGGCTCGATGGCGCCAAAGTCGGAAGTACGTTCAAGCAGATCGGCGGAGTTAATAGTTGCCGATTGAATCGCCTGCATTGGCGTCATTCCGTACCGCACCATGTAGGCAAACTCCTTCGCCTGATTTTCAGTCCAGGCGTAACCACCGGCATCCGTGCCATAGGCAATCTTCACTCCCTTGCGAAGGGCGACGCCAAAAGCCTTCGCTTCGAGATCGCGCATGGCCAGCCAAATGGGCGCGCCGGCAGCCGCTCTGCCTTCAGCAACATAGACGCCGACGTAGATTGTCGGGCACCAATAAGTTCCCTGCCGCACCATTCGGTCCATTAATGCTTCGTCGAGTCCATATCCATGTTCAATCGAATCCACGCCTGCCTTGAGCGCAGCGTCAATTCCATCCCAACCCATCGCGTGGGCAGCAACTCGACGTCCCAGGCGATGCGCTTCATCAACCATGGCCTTCATTTCCTCGTCGGTGAAGTTGACCCAGGAATGAAGCGCGCCATCCTTGATGAAGTAACGGCGGTCTGCATAAAACTTGATCCAATCGGCGCCATACTTCACCTGCTCGCGCACGGCCCGGCGAATGTTGTCGGCGCCGTCAACAATCTGTACACCTTCCGGCATTTTCAATTCCCACGAGTAGCCGCTCAGCGGGTACATTCCGGTCGCGGAAAAAGCTCGCGTCGATACGAACATGCGCGGCCCGGGAATGACGCCGCGGTTGATTGCTGTCTTGACGTCAACGTCGGCATACATCGCACCTTCGGTTTCCAAATCGCGCATTACAGTGAAACCATTCATCAAGCCGGTGCGGGCGGCGACAGTCGCGCGAATGGTGCGATAGGGAATTGATTCTTTCAGAAGTTGTTCGTCGTAATCGGCCGCAGTAATGTCGCCTTGCAAGAGTATGTGTGTGTGGCAGTCGGCGAGGCCCGGCAGCACAGTTGCGCGCGAAAGATCTACTGTCTGAGTATTTGCCGGTGCGGATTTTTGGACCTCGGCGAAGGAGCCAATCGCTTTAATTCGTTCGCCAGCCACCAGTATCCCCTGATTTTCAAGGACACGTCCCGCGCGGACATCAATCAGGCGACCAGCCTTGATGAGCACGACTGTTTCAGGATTTTTCACCTGAGCGATGGTGCTGGTTGAAACGAAGGAGAAAATAAGGACGAGTGTGATCAGCAAGTTTTTCATAATTGTGCTCCGCTAGAGCTTTCGTGTTGGGAAGGCGTATCTGCAGAACCGCGACCGGATGTTACCACTCGACTGTATATCTATTTAGCGATTCGAATGTCGACTCTAGAACTCCCTGAACTTGAATGTATCATCCGGTCGCTACCGCTCGCGGTTCTGCAAGTTAAGCCACTTCAAAATTCTTTTTTCTTCAGCCACTCGCGCACGACTTCAGCCTGACCGCGTTTGTTCGCATCGACTTCGTAATTTAGCTGCCGCATCTCTTCAGTTGAAAGGGCATGCGCAAGTTTTGCCAGCACCTCGCGCACTTGCGCCACGCGCGCCAGCGTGTCCTGCCGGACAAGATAGACCGCTTCGTAAGGCGGAAAGTAATGCTTGTCATCCGCGAGTTGAAACAAATCGAGCGCGGCGATTCTTCCTTCAGTTGAGTTGCCGGCAATCAGATCGACCTGTCCGGATGAAAGCGCTATGTAAGTCAGCGAAAGGTCCATCTCGCGCGGCTGTTCCGCAAACTTCAATCCATAAGCTCGCGAAAAACCGGGATAGCCGTCCGCCCGCGACATGAAGTCCTGGCCAAATCCGGCGCGCCAATTCCGGGCGTACGGTGCTGCCGCAGAAATAGTTTTCAACTTGAGCCGTCTTGCCTCGGAGCCCCGAATGAGAATCGCAAAAGTGTTTTCAAATCCGAGTGGCTCACTTACCGCTACGCTGAATTTTTGCGCGTACTCAGTTTTGACTTGTTCGTAAACGGCGCGCGGGTCGGTGATCGGCTGATGATGAAGAATCGCGGTGTATGACGTGCCGGTGTATTCCGGATAGAGATCAAGGCCTCCCGCCAGCATCGCATCGTGCGGCAGGTTTCCGCCAAGTTCATACTTACGTTCAACCGATACGCCGCGCGCTTCCAACATCTGCGCCACAATTTCAGCCAGGATTGTCGATTCAGTAAAATCTTTTGAGCCAACTACGACCTGAGCACTTTGCGGCTGAGCGCTGCGTGACCGCGATTCGCGTGAACCAATAAAGATTCCGGTTACCACGGCCGCCAGGATTGCAGCCGTTGCGGCGGTCAGAAATTTCTTCCTGCCTGAAGTTGTGCCGGCCTTTCGTTTGCGGGCCACCGAAAAATAGCGTTCGAGCAGACCCAACCCAAAATCTGCGATTAAGGCCATCAGGGCCGCGGGCACCGCGCCGGCGAGCAGCAAGTGATTGTCGTATTGTCGCAGCCCGCGAAAGATGTAGACGCCCAGCCCCCCAGCGCCGACTGCAGCGGCAATGGTCGCCACGCCAATCGCGATCACCAGCGCCACCCGAACGCCAGTAATGATGACGGGCATTGCTAACGGCAGTTCGACTTGCCACAAAATCTGCCGGCTGGTCATGCCCATCGCGACGGCGGCTTCGTGCACGTTTGGATCAACGCCCACAATACCCGTTACCGTGTTGCGAATGATTGGCAGCAGCGCGTAAACCACCAACGCCACGATGGCGGTGCGCGCGCCGATGCCGCCAATGAACGGCAGCGGAATCAGAAAACCAAACAGGGCCAAACTCGGAATCGTCTGCATGATGTTGGCGATGCCCAGCACTGGCGCACGCAACGATTTTTTGCGCGTAAGCAAAATGCCGGTGGGAATGCCAATCGCGACCGCGACGAGAGTCGAGATCAAAACGAGCGACAAATGTTGCCGCAGGAGGATGGCTAGTTCCGGCCAGTTTTGTTTGAGAAAACTGAAGAAACTCACGTTGCCTTCTCCTGAATGGAACCGGCGGAAATTTGCAGGGTGGCCAGGTACGCCCTTGCTTTTTCATTTTTCGACTGCAGAAAATTCTCAGGCGTTTCCAGTAGCAGTAACTTTCCCGCGTGCATTAGCCCGATGCGCGAGCCCAGCAACAATGCTTCGCGCACGTCGTGAGTCACAAATACGGCGGTCTTGTTTAGACTTTTGCTGAGCATGGCGAATTCGCGTTGCAGACTCGCGCGAGTCAGCGGATCGAGCGCGCCAAAAGGCTCGTCAAGCAAGAGTAACGGCGGGTCAGCAGCCAGCGCGCGCGCTACGCCGATGCGTTGACGTTGGCCGCCGGATAGTTCGCCCGGATAACGATCGGCGAAATCACGCGGTTCGAGCCCGACCACTGACAACAATTCGCTGACGCGATTCCTGATACGAGCTTCTTCCCAGCCTTCAAGCGCCGGGACTAGCGCAACGTTTTTGGCGATGCTGAAATGAGGAAAGAGGCCGCCTTCCTGAATCACGTAGCCAGTGCGGCGGCGCAAGCGAATCGGATCCCAGGCGGTGGTTGGTTTTCCCTCCACCAAAACCTGTCCCGCGTCAGGCAGCAACAGGCGATTGATTAGTTTGAGAGTGGTTGTCTTGCCGCAACCGGATTCACCAAGCAATACCAACGTTTCGCCGGGCGCGACCGAGAAGCTGAGATGAGAAATGATCGGCGCTGCCGCGGAGGCATGAGAAAAACTAACGTCGCGAAACTCAACCAGGGGCTTGTTGGAAGCTTCAGACATTTTTTCGGAGAACGGGATCAGAACAGGATTTACAGGATGAACAGGATTACGGAAGTATTCAAGCTGTCTTCATTCCAATCATGTCAATCATGTAAATCTTGTCCAAACAATTTCACACCGCCAGCAGCAAGTTGCTACTGAACTGTTGTTTCTGATCTTGCCAGGTTTGCGCGCGAGTGAAACCGGTCTGTGTCGCTAGTTTACCAATGTCTTCGAGATCGTACTTGTAGGAATTTTCAGTATGGATTTGTTCGCCGGCGCCGAACTGAACCTGCAGGTCAAGCTTGTCGATCGTTACCGTTTGGGCGCGGTTGCTTTCGATATAAATTTCCACGCGTCCGGGATCTTCGTTGTAGACCGCGCGATGTGCAAAGGCACGCAAGTCAAAGTTACCGCCCAGCTCACGATTGATTCGCGCCAGCACATTTAGATTAAATGCAGCCGTCACCCCGAGAGCGTCGTTGTAAGCCGCTTCGAGCACCTGCTTCTCTTTTTTCAAATCCGCGCCGAGCAGCAACGCATCGCCCGCTCGCAATACCTGGCGCAGCGCGCGCAGAAACTTTAGCGCCTCTTCCGGATCAAAGTTGCTGATGTTTGACCCAAGAAACAATGCCAGCGTGTGTGTTCGCTGTTCCTTCGCCAACTCGGCCAGCGCTGCAAAGTAATCGGCCGCGTACGCCTCGATGTTCAGTCGCGGATAGGACTGGAGCAGGATGCGCGAACTGTTTTCAAGTGCCGTAGCGGAAATGTCCACTGGCATGAAAAGCAGCTCATTTTGTTTTCGCAGGAGCGCTTCGATCAGCAGGCGTGTTTTAGACGCGCTGCCGCTGCCCATCTCGATTAATGTCGTCGGACCCGCAACCGTGGCCACTATCTCATCCGCATAACGCAGCAGTATCTCGTTTTCAGCCCGGGTTAGGTAATACTCAGGCAGCAAACAGATCGCTTCGAAAAGTTGCGAACCGAGTTCGTCATAAAAATACTTGGGCAGAAACCGCTTGGGTTGAGTTGTCAGTCCGCGCCGAACATCTTCTGCAAGGCCGGCCAGCGGATCACGCTTGACGAGGTTGTGCATGAACAACTTCTCTTGCTGCACTTGTGGTGGGTGTGACATCAGTCGCCGGTTTTCTGGATCGCTGTGGTTAGGTCCGTTCAAGAACTAGGGGGTGGGCAAGCATGATAGCCGATCATTCGCGATTATCAATAACTAAGGCCGCGCCCCGACCGCTTGACCAGTGGCTTGTTGCTCCGGCAAGATCGCTGCGCTATGCACCACCCGGATTCCCCCGCGCCAATTCCTGTTCGTACTCGTTGGCACAACAGAAACTTTATCGGCTTACTTGCGCTGATGCTTGTATGCATCGCGGCCCCGGCTGGCGCGCAAACCTATCGTCATGAGGTGGAAACTGGAGATAAGACCTCGGTTTCGGTGAAGAGCCGCAACAGTCGCGTCAGCGTAATAGCCACCGATGAGCAGTTGAAGAAAGTCGCAATCGAAGCTAGTTCCGCCGGCGCTGTGGTCGATCAAACGGACGTGCTGATCGTAACCAAGGGCGGCGAGGTCAACATCACTGTGCGCGATCGACGCGAGCAAGATCGCATCGACCTCGTCGTGCGCGTCCCGGCTCGCACCAAAATAAAAGTCGAAAGCGAAGCCGGTGCCGTTGATGTGGTAGGCAACCTGGAATCAGCCGAAGTCAGCACCAACACCGGCACGATTCACGCTGACGTGCCGCTCGATTCCGTCAAATTTAATTTCATGTGGAGCGCGAGCCGGCCACGTTTTTTGAGCGATGTTGAGTTACCAAAAGTAAAAGAAAAAGCCGCCGGCGTCTTCACTATTTCGGGAAAGCTGGGAGACGAGAAAGCCGACAAAGTGGACCGGGTGCGGCTTGAGTTTCTCACTCAACGCGGCGTCGTGCTGCTGAATGTCGATCCGGCGATGGTGCCACCCGACTTGCGCGAGCGTCCGCTCACCGAAGCTGCTCGCGCGATTGTTCGCAGTGGTGACAGTCAATTGACCGATGCCATTCGCAAGGTGTCGCCAAAAATGTTTGGCGATTACGCCAACACATTGCCGCCGCCAGAGAAGCAACCGGAACTTGTTAAGCGTTCCGCGCCGGGTCAGTTTGTCAGCGTCTTGTCGCCGCAACTGCTGCGTTTCAATGCCAGTGTCACCGATCGCAATGGCCGCGCGATCGGCGGCATGAAAGCACCGGACTTTACCGTTTATGAAAACGGCGTTGAACGCGAAGTCAAACAGGTAACGCCCACCAACGAGCCTTTTAATTTAATTCTTCTGCTCGACGTTTCGGGCAGCGTTGAAGAACGAATGGACTTTATTCGTAAAGCCGCGCGCGACTTTTTGCATACGGCCAGCCCGCAGGACCGCATTGCTATCATCAGTTTTCGCGACGATATTCAGGTGATTTCGGACTTCACGACTGATCGCAGCCTGCTATCCCGAAAACTCGAGGACATCGACGCCGGCGGTGCAACTGCGCTTTATGACGCGCTGGGTTATGTGCTGGCGGATCCCGTCAAGCGGCTACGTGGCGAACGAACCGCCATCGTTATTCTCTCCGACGGCGACGACAACAGATCGTTTGTGCCGTTCCCCGCAATCCTCGAAGCGCTGGTTGAGTCCGGCGCCCTGGTCTATCCGTTATACATTCCTTCCGGCTTGATTCCGGAAGGCAGCGTGCTGAAACCGGAAGTAACAATCGATCCGTTGCGCACTCGCTATCTGACGTTGACGACGCGCGCTGAAGCAGAAGGTCAAAAACTCGCGCAGGCATCTGGCGGCGTTTACTATCCGGTCCATCGCCTCGAAGATTTGCAACGCGCCTACGATGACGTGGTGGTCCAACTCCGCACTGCCTACACAATTACCTATGCTTCAAACGTGCGCACCTCGGGCAATCCGCGCGTGCGCGTGCGCGCGAATCGCGACGGCGCGTCGGTGCGCTTGAGCCCGGTGGTAGGCGTTGCAACCCCGTAAGTTTTAGGTTAATGACGCTGAATTACCTTCTGTCGGTGCTTGCATAAAAGCAAATGACGCGCGCCGGGCGCCGGGTTTACTTTTCATCTCTCATCCTTCATCCTTCATCCCTGCGATGAGCCAACCACTTTTCAACTCTCTTTTCGATGAAGTCGAACGGCGGCCGCTGTCAATTAGCGAACTGACCGAGTCGGTCCGCAAAGCGATCGAAGCGCGTTTTGCCTCGGTCTGGGTTGAAGGCGAAATTTCAAACTTCAAAGCGCATTCATCCGGCCACTGGTACTTCACAATCAAGGATGAGGGCGCTCAACTGCGCGCGAAGTGTTTTCGTTCCGCCAACAGTCGCATACGCTTTCGTCCGACTGATGGGTTGCACGTGCGCGCACGCGGGCGGCTGTCGGTTTATGAAGCACGCGGCGATTATGAAATGATCGTCGAGGCGCTCGATCCGGTTGGCGCCGGCGCGTTGCAAATTGCTTTTGAACAACTGCGCGATCGTCTCCAGGCGGAAGGTTTGTTTGCGGATGAGTTGAAACGCCCGCTGCCGGTGTTTCCCGGACGAGTGGGAGTGGTCACTTCACCGACGGGCGCCGCTATTCGAGATATTCTCAACGTCATCTCGCGCCGCACACGCACAGTTCATGTGCTCTTTTCTCCGGCGCGCGTCCAGGGTGAGGGCGCCGGCCGCGACATCGCCCGGGCCATCAAACTAATTAACGATCATCATGCGAATGCCCAACGTGAAGGACGCCAACAAGATCTGGTTGACGTGTTGATAGTCGGTCGCGGCGGTGGTTCGACCGAAGACCTGTGGGCGTTCAATGAAGAGGAAGTCGCGCGCGCAATTCGGGCGTCGGTTATTCCGGTTATTTCAGCGGTGGGCCATGAAACGGATTTCACCATCGCCGATTTTGTTTCCGATCGCCGCGCGCCAACGCCCTCCGCCGCCGCTGAACTGGTCGCCGCGCGCGAGGATCAAATGTGCTCGGCGATTGAACAGTTGGGGCAAACTCTGTCGCGCCTGATTCGTTATCGCATTGTGAATGCGCGGTCACGCGTTCAGGAACAGGCCCTCTCGCAGGCGTTCGCGGAAGTGCGCGGCAGACTGCGCGACGCTGCGACCGCAACCAGTTCCGCCGGCCATCGTCTGCAAATTTTACTGAGCGAAGTATTGCGGGAGGCGCACCTGCGCGCTGATTCGCTGAATCGCGTGCTCGAGCCGGCCCACCTTCGCGCGCTGCTCCGGGAAGCGCAAGTCCGCTTTGATTCAGCGTATACTGGTTGCACGACGGCGATTGAAAGTCAGATTGCAGCAGCCGAAAAACGTTTCGCGCTGGCGACCGCGTCGCTTGATGCGCTGTCGCCGCTGGCAGTATTGCAGCGCGGCTATGCGATCGCCCAACGCGAAGACGGATCTCTGTTGCGCGACGCGAGTGCGGTGTCGATCGGTGAAACAGTGCGGGTGCGACTCGCAGAGGGAAGAATCAAGACCAAAGTGGAAGACAGAGAAGAAATCGGAGAGACTTTGCATTAAGCCATGCAATGCGGCAGCAGCTTCGGCTCTGCCGCCTGATGTGCGGCGGTGGCTATGCCCCGCCGTAAAGGTTCCTGTTAACTTTTTGGGCTACGCCCTTTTGGCCCAACAGATCCAGGGCTTAGGCTGGATTAAGGGCACAGCCCAGAATAGATTGTCTGCTCACAGCGGGGCATAGCCACCGCCGCACATCAGACGGCAGAGCCGAACCCAACATCGCCCATGACATGATGCGCACCCCTGGCTGCGGGGCGAAAGCGGCGTCAAGCCAGCACCCCAAATCAAAGCAATGAAAAACGAACAACCAAAAAGTTTTGAAGCGTCGCTCGAGGGCCTGGAAGAAATCGTCCAGCAACTCGAGGGCGGTGACTTGCCGCTTGAAAAAAGCCTGGAGCTTTTTGAGCAGGGGATCAAACTGTCGCGCCAATGCCAGGAACGGCTTAGCCAGGCCGAACGGCGAATTGAAGTTTTGTTGCGCGACAATCAGGGTCGTCCAGTAGTCAGCGCCTTTGAAGACTCGAAAGTGAGCGGGACGGGTAGCAGCAATGATGAAGACGTCTTCTGAAATGCCCGGTTCCGCGCGCGTCCTTCCCTTGCCTGAATTCCTGGCCCAAGCACGAACGCTGGTTGACCGCCACCTCGAGCTGATTCTGCCCGCCGCCTCAGTTTCTCCAACAAACATTCACGCTGCGATTCGTTGGAGCGTTTTCGCCGGCGGCAAACGTTTTCGTCCGGCGCTGCTGCTGGCAGTAGGCGAAACTTTTGGCGCGCCCCGCGGGTCGCTTATCGCCACCGCCTGCGCCCTGGAGATGATTCACACTTATTCGTTGGTCCATGACGACCTGCCCTCGATGGACGATGACGATCTGCGACGCGGGCGGCCCACTTGTCACGTGCGCTTTGGCGAGGCAACTGCGATTCTCGCGGGCGATGCGCTGCTGACTTTAGCATTCAAGACAGTTGCGGAGGACGAAAAACTGCCGGCCGCCAAGCGGGTTCTATTGATTTCGGAAATCGCCGGAGCAGCCGGCACGCCTGAGGGAATGGTCGCCGGTCAGGCTTACGATCTCGAAGCAGAAGCGCGCACCGTTGCTGCTGAGGAGCTGGAAAAAATTCACCGTTTGAAGACTGGCGCCTTGATTACTGTCGCGGCTCGCTGCGGCGCCATCATCGCCGACGCGTCGCCTGCCGAACTGACAGCTGTTACGGAATATGCCAGCCAACTCGGGTTGTTGTTTCAAATCACCGACGATCTATTGGATGTAACCGCAACCGCCGAAGCCATTGGCAAAACACCGGGCAAAGATGCGCGCTCGCGCAAAGCAACTTATCCGGCGTTGCATGGAATCGAAGCCACTCGCAATTATCTGGCGAGTACGCATGCGGCGGCCCGCAAACCGCTTAGCAACATTGAGCCGTCAACGGATTTGCTACGAGCAATTGCCGATTTCATTCTTCAGCGCGAGGCATGATGTAAAGTAAAAGAGATTTATGAAAACTAAATTAATTCTCATCTTCATTTTCGCGATTTCCTTCGTGGCCGCCTGCAACAAATCCAAACCAACAGCTTCAATTGACGCTGCCGCTTACAAAACAGAGATCGATAAGTGGCAGACGAACCGTGCAATTAACCTGAAAAAGGAAGACAGCTGGTTAACGCTGGTCGGTCTTTACTGGCTGAAAGAAGGCGAGAACAAGTTTGGCAGTAGTACAGCAAACGCAGTCGCCCTGCCAAAAGACAAGGCGCCTGATGTTGCTGGTTCGTTATGGCTCGACAAGGGGCACGTCCGGCTCGCTGCTCTGCCTGCTGCGAACGTAACAGCGGACGGTAAGCCTGTCACTGAACTTAATCTCAAAGACGACAACGATGACAGTGGCCCAACAATTCTAAAAATGGGCACGCTGATTATCAACGTCGTCAAACGCGGCGATCGCCTGGGTGTGCGGGTGAAGGACACGCAGGCTGCGGCGCGTTTGCAGTTTAAGGGTCTGGAATATTTTCCCACCGATCCCAAGTGGCGCATTGAAGCGCGCTTTGAACCGTATCAACCCGCGAAGATTGTGCCGATTACGAATGTCTTGGGCATGACCGACAATGAAACATCGCCGGGCGCGCTGGCATTTGAAGTTGACGGGAAAACCTATCGCATCGATCCGATTTTGGAAAAAGGCGAGACTGACTACTTCATTATGATTGCGGACGAGACTACCGACCGTGAAACTTACGGCGCCGGCCGTTATCTTTATGTGTCACCGCCTGACGCTTCGGGAAAAGTCGTGATCGACTTTAACAAAGCTTACAACCCACCCTGCGCGTTTACTGCTTACGCAACTTGCCCGTTGCCACCCAGGCAGAATCATCTGGCGCTGCGCATCGAAGCTGGTGAAAAGAAGTACGCCGGCGCCGCACATTAAACCTCTTGAAGTAAGGTAGTTTACAAAACGGTTCGGCTGCGCCGTCTGATGGGCGGTGGTGGCTACGCCCCAGCGGACGGCCACTTTCAAACACTTGGGGGCTGCGCCCCAAAACCAGGGCTCAGCCCAAAAACATTAAAGAGCATAGCGGAAGGTCAAAGACCGTCCGCACATCAGGCGGCAAAGCCGCGGCGAAGGTGCATTTGCTCACGCGCCTGCTTCCGCAGATCTTGGCTTTCTTCTTAATACCGCAGCTGAGATCAGGGTCACGATCAAGCCGACGGGCAGTGGCTCAATAAACGAGATGGCGGCATTGATAAGCGGATTGGCGTACAGCACCTTAAAGTTTTTCAGCTCTTCAAGCTTTGCCTCAATCACCGCTTGGCTGGCGCCTGACGCCTTTAACTTCTCAATCATGTAGGCCGAATATTTCTCGAGAAAGCCCGGCGCGAGTTTGAAGTAAATGATTTCCCAGGTCACTACGTAACAGAGACACCCAATCAATGTGATCAGGATGCCGACGCTGAAGGCGCGACCGAAAGAAATGGCGCCACCGCCGATGTTCTCGCGATAGGAGCGAATGCCAAAGAACACCAGCAGGAACGCAAGCACCATCCCGGTGTAGCCGATGATCTCGCCCTTATCGAATCCTATCTTGTCGATGAACGGCAACGTGCCGAGCATCATGAACGAGAGGATGGCGCCGGCTATAAGCCCGAATGTCAATACAGTCTTCTTCATGAGATTGATACTCCTAACCGAGACTTTGAACTAACGGGCGTGAAGGTAAGGCTTCAAATGAGATCCTGTCGTCATACTTTCGGGTGATTTTGCGGGGATGCGGAAAATAATACTTTCAGGTGACCAGCCGGCTACGGAATCAGGCCCAGCTCCTTGCCTAACTGCACTGCCTGGGTTCTTCGTTTCGCGCCCAGCTTGTCAAACAGCCGGCTGGAATGGGTCTTTACCGTGTTCTCGCTGACAAAAAGTTTTTCCGCGATCTCGCGGTTGCTCATGCCGTGTGCGATCAATTCGAGTATTTGCAGTTCGCGCCGGGTAATTGTCAGCTCGCGCAGACTTCCTTCATTCAGCGCAAAAGGCACTGCGGTGGGAACCGCTACCTCTTTGAAGACGACGACTTCCCTTGTCCGAGTGAGTTTTAGTCCTAGCCAGATTCCGACTCCGGCAAAAACCAGCGCAATCAAGCCGCCATAGATCTCGATGGAATGTTCCACCACCAGAAAGCGATACTCAACAAACTTGAGCAGCGCGATTAGTATTCCACCCACCAAACCGTAAATGAGAATGTGTTTTTTCACGAACCCAATGCTTTAGCGAGCGCGTCCGCTATTGATTGCCGCCGTTGATGCCGGCTTTCTTCTGCATCGCTTTCAAGCTTTCCGGAATGAAGGACGTGATGTGGTGAGTTTCTTCCCGGCCATCCGCAAACGTCTGGTATAAAGCGAAGTCGGGCAGCGACAGGCAAGTCAGCGGCGATTGCAGGTTGTAGCCCGTGTCAATGCCGATCGCGCTGTGGGAAATGTAAATGCCATGACGGCCCAGGCGTCCGCGTAACGGCAACAGCGGCGTCGGAGTATGGCCAAAGATGCAGGGCTTGCCACGATAGTTCTTATAAAAATCGAGATCGCGCATCCATAACAAAGCTTGTGAGTCGGTATCTTTGGGATGCTTGCCACGTTGCAACCCGGCATGAACGTAGATGGCGTAATCGTCTTCGTGGAAATAGGGCAGTGCGTTAAAAAACTCCAGATGCTCTGCCGGCACGCTGGTCTCGACCGTGCGCCGCGCGTCATCCAGATCCTGCTCGGTCGCTATCGTCAGTACTTTGCCTGCATACTGCTCAAAAGTTCGTTCGCCTCCAGTCACTGGCGTTATCCATAAATTGGCGCTGCCTTCGATAAAATCGAGCAGCATCTGTTCGTGATTGCCGCGCAGGCAATGGACGCGTTCGGGATTTGCCTGTTGCAGTTTCAGAGCCAGATCAACGCAACCGGGAGCGTCAGGTCCGCGATCGATCAAGTCGCCCAGGAAGACGAGCGTGTCCGTCGCTTCGTCACGGGGCAACATGTCGAGCAGGTTATGAAGCTGGGCACAACGGCCGTGAACGTCGCCAACGACGAAGGTTTTCATGCAGTGTTTGCCTCGTGCTTTTGCAGCGACGCCTTGACCCCTTGCATCAACGCCTGAAATCGTGGGTCAGCGTGAAGATCCGACCAGTTTGGGTCAGACTCGAACCAACGATAGTTTTCGTTGCCAAGCTTGATTGCTTTCTCTAACCATTCGAGCGCCAACACCTGGCGGCCCTGCAATAAATACGCTGACGCGAGCCAGTAAGAAATGTCGTGATCGGAGGTGGCAGAAATCTTCACTCGCTCAGTTAGTTGTTGATTAGCCAGCTCGTGCTTGCCCTGCGCGCTCAAACTGATAGCCAGCATCGGGCGAATACCGTCCATACTCGGGTTACGTTCGAGCACATGCTCGATGATCCGGGTGGCATCGTCGATCTGGCCGCGATAGTAAAGTACGCGGCCACGAAAGGTTTGAATCATCGGATGGTCGGGCTCCTGCTCAGCGCCACGATCGAGCTCAGCAAGTGCTTCGTCAAAGCGACGCTGGTACATGAAAATGCGCGCGCGATTGTAACTGGTCACCACCACTTCCCCGGGGTTCAGCCTGACCATGCGATCAAAACTGCGTAAGGCGCGTTCATAGTCACTGTCCAGGCGAGCTACCACGCCGCGAGCAAAGTGCACCCCGACGTCGTTGGGATACTCTTCGCGCAAGAGCTCTACTTCGGTCCACGCCTTCGGTTTTTCGCCGCGGCTTAGATAGATAAAGATCATCTGCATGCGCGCTTCAAGTAATTTGGGATCGAGCGCCAGCGCCTTATTAAAAGCGGCCTGAGCTTTGTCATGATCGTTTGCTTCGCCCAGCCCTTTCAATACTCGAGTGACATAGCAACTTCCTAAAGCCGAGTGGGCCAAGGCAAAATGTGGATCCAGCTCAATGGCCCGCTCAAAGTGGTTGAGGGCAGAATCCAGGTCGGCGCGGCTGATCGTGTGATAGATGAACTGGCCCATGCAGTGGCGACCGCGCAGATACTCTTCCGAAGCGGCGGCGTCGGTGGTCGAGCCCTTCGCCAACTCTACCCTCTCGTCCGGGCTGAGCTCGATTCGTAACCCATCCACAATGTGCTGCACGATTGTGTCCTGCACGGCAATGATGTCGCTGGCGTCGGCATCGATGCGGTCGCTCCAGAGGATCTCGCTGGTGCGCACGTCAAGCAATTGCACAGTCACGCGCAGATGATCGCCGGCGCGCAGAAAGCTCGCGGTTAGAATCGCGTCGACGCTCAACTCGCGACCCACGTCGCCCGGATCAAATTGCTTGCCCTGAAATTTCGCAATCACGGACGACGGCCGCACCACCAGCGAGCGAACGCGCGCGAGTTCCGTAATTACGGCGTCGGCAAGCGAAAACTCATAGAACGCCGTTTCCGGATCATTTCCTAAATTCTTGAATGGCATGATTGCGACGCTCGTTCGTTCGCGATCGCCAAAGGTGGTCGGTGTTTCATGCGCGTCACGTGGTTGCGACACTGTTCCGCGCCGGCCTGACGAGCCGGCAGACGTCTCGCCGGCGACATTCTTCTTGAACCAGCGCAGGGCGCGGGCCATCGGACCTTCGGGGTTTAGATGACGAGGCGCAACCGGCAAATTGCTTTCATCGATGACCGCGCCACCCGTTAAAGCAACGTCGCGCACGACTGCGCGCAGGTCATCGCGAAACTGGGAAATCTGCTGATAACGATCGCGCGGACTCTTCTTAAGCGCTCGATCCAGAATTTGTTGCAGGCGTGGCGGCACTGGATCCGGCCGGGCCTGACTTAGCGGGATGGGTTCGTCATGGATCACTGCGTGACGAACATCTACTGCGGTCTTGCCGCGAAATGGCCAGGTGCCCGTCAACATTTCATAAAGCAGCACGCCCATCGAAAAGATGTCGGCGCGCGAATCGACGCGATCGCCCTTTGCCTGTTCCGGCGCGGCGTAGGTTGCAGTGCCATAAGGAACGCCAACTTCAGTTAACTCGGTGTGATGAATTCCCGAGGTACGCGCTGCTTCGTCGTCAAGTAACTTTGCCAGGCCAAAATCCAGCACCTTGACCTGGCCCTTGCTGGTTACCATGACGTTGCCGGCTTTAACGTCGCGATGAATGATGCCCTGCGCGTGCGCGGCGGCGAGGGCATCGGCAGTTTGAATGGCAATCGAAAGCGCGCTCTCGAGTTTCAAAGGCTTGCCGTTAACTAACTGCCTAACGTTGCGGCCTTCGACGTATTGCATGGCGATGAAATGCACGCCGCTAATTTCGTTGAGATCAAAAATGGTGCAAATGTTTGGGTGGTCGAGCGCCGACGCCAGGCGGGCTTCGCGCTCAAACCGTTTCAAGTTTGCTACCTTCGCGGTGAGCTCCTCAGGCAGGACTTTGATCACGACAGCACGGCCAAGTTTAGAGTCGATCGCGTTATAGACCGTTCCCTGCCCGCCCGCGCCGAGTTTTTCAAGAATCTTGTAGTTCCCTAAGGTTGTGCCGACCATGCTGTTTTTGAGTTCCTTATTTAACTCCCTAGAGTGGTCGGTCGGCAACCGCAAACGCTTCCTGCGGTCCCGCTTTGCAGTTAAACTCCCGACCCGACGATTGCGGAAAATGAGTCAACCCAAGATATCTAAGGAGGGAGCCGAATGAAAAGAGCGCTTGTGAGCGCCAGCTTGCTGGTCCTGGGCAGCAGTCTCTATGCACAGACTCCACCCAAAACAGCCACCGCTGATTCAGTGCAAGTGTTTTGGGAGAAGTTTCGCACAGCCGTAGTCAACGGCGACAAGGGAACGGTTGTATCCTTGTCGGGATACCCCATTTCAATGCCTTATGGCATCAAAGACATCAGGACCAAAGCTCAGCTTTTGAAAAACTATCGCACCATTTTCTTTTACGAGGGGAATGCCGCGAAATGCTTCCCAAAAGCGAAGCCCATAGTCGATCCACAAAACTCGAAGGAATTCATCATCGCCTGTAGCATTACCGGCGGCATCGATGAACCGCTGCAATACACGTTCACACGTGGCCGAAACGGTTGGCGATTCACCGGCTTTGATAATGTCAACGAGTGAGAGTCGCGGAGTGTGTTGCGGCCTAAGTGTGATCTCAAAGTGGCCACAGCCGAAAAGTTCTTGCCGTTAGCAGGCGGGCGCACGGGGGAACACGCTAAATTAACCCGGTTGGTTACGCGGTTAGTATTTCGGCACTTGCGGATCTACTTCATTGGACCACGCCGTAATTCCGCCTTTTAGATTAACTAACTCACCGCTATAACCGGCACGTTGCAGTGCAGCGATTGCCTTCGCGCTGCGGACACCGCCCTTACAATGAACGACTGTTTCACGCGCCGGATTTATTTCACTCATGCGGTCGACTACCTGGCTCAGAGGAATAAGTCTGGTTCCTGGCAAGCGCGCAATTTCGTACTCGTTCGGTTCGCGCACGTCGATCACTTGAAGATCGTCGCCGCGGTCGAGGCGCTGTTTGAGTTCTGTTGCGGTGATCTCTTTCAATCGCGTTTCCTCGCTGTTTTCACTTGGGGTAATCCCACAGAATTGCTCGTAGTCAATTAGTTCCTTAATCGTCGGGTTCTCACCGCACACCGGGCAATTCGGATCTTTGCGCAACTTAAACTCGCGAAACTTCATGTGCCAGGCGTCGAACAGCAACAGGCGATTCACCAGCGTGTCTTCGGCGCCGAGAATGATCTTGATGGTTTCGTTTGCCTGAATCGAGCCGACGATTCCCGGCAAAACACCAAGCACGCCGCCTTCCGCACATGAAGGAACCAGCCCGGGCGGGGGCGGTTCTGGATAAAGACAGCGATAACAGGCGCCACGCTCGGCCCAAAACACACTTGCCTGTCCTTCAAAGCGAAAGATCGATCCGTAGACGTTTGGCTTACCGGTCAACACGCAGGCGTCGTTAACGAGATAACGCGTGGGAAAGTTATCGGTGCCGTCAACGATGATGTCGTAGTTCTTGAACAGAGCCAGCGCGTTGTCACTAGTCAGTCTGATGTCATGCGTTTCAATTTCAACGTGCGGATTGATGTCGGCTAGACGTTCACGCGCGGAGTCAACTTTTCGCCGGCCGACATCCTTCGTGCCATGAACAATCTGGCGTTGCAGATTAGAAGAATCAACCACATCGAAATCAACCAAACCCAGCCGGCCCACACCGGCCGCGGCCAGGTACATTCCCAGCGGTGCGCCTAACCCGCCCGTGCCTATCGCCAGGACGCTCGCCGCTTTCAAGCGCCGCTGCCCTTCGAGCCCGACCTCAGGCATGATCAGGTGGCGGCTGTAACGCGCGATCTCTTCATTCGAAAGCGCGGGCAGTTCTTTTTCCACCTCCGCCTCGGCAGTTGAACCACCGGCGATTGAAGGAACGATCATCAAGGTGTCGCCATCTTTCAAGGGCGTATCAGCACCGGCTTGATGGCGAATGTCTTCATCGTTGAGATAGACATTCACAAAACTGCGCAGCTTATTTTTGTCGTCGTAAAGATGGCGTCGCAACTCGGCGTATTGCGAACTCAATTGATCGAGCGCTTCACCGGCAGTTGCGCCTTGTACTTCGATGCGTGACTTGCCTGCGGCAAAGTTGCGCAAGGCGGTAGGTATGGCAATCGTGACTAACATCTCAGTTTCCTTTCAATATCTCTTCTTCCACAAAGCGAGTTCGATCTGTTTGCATCTCCCAGGAACGCAAATCTTCCGCCTGGCCCGATTTGATGGCGACCACGATGTAAGAATAGACGGGCCACGCGTGTTCGAGGTCATAAACGGACGGCACTGCCGGATGATCCGGGTGCGAATGATAGAAGCCAACTACTTCCAGCCCCTTTGCCGCTGCGTGTTGTTCACCGCGCAACAATTCTTCCGGGCGAATTAAGAAGCGGTTGCGCTTAGCCGCTTCTTCACGAGCGTTCGAGATGGGAAAGAGTTCAGCGCAAGCTTTCTTGCCCTCGTTTTCGAAACGACCCAGCAACAGGCCGCAACACTCGTACGGGTAATCGCGTTCGCCATGCGCCGCGATGTCGGTTCGTTGTTCAGTTGTCAATTGCAACATCAGTTTCACTCAAGATACTTTTCTCCGCCATCGCAAAGAATGGTGACGACTACTGCGCCTTTGCTTAACGTCCGTGCCAGTCGCAAAGCTGCAAACACATTTGCACCGGAACTCGGACCGACAAACAAACCTTCTTCCTTTGCCAGCCGTCGCGTCATTAAAAGCGCATCGTCAGTTGTAACTTCCACGGTCTCGTCCGCCAGCGCCGCATCGTAAATTCCAGGGACCATGGCCGTCTGCAAATGCTTTAGTCCTTCAAGTCCGTGCAATGGCGAATCAGGCTGCATTGCGATTGCTTGAACCCGAGGATTGAATGACTTCAAGCGGCGCACAACGCCAACAAACGTTCCGGTCGTGCCCAGGCCGGCAACAAAGTGTGTAATGCGCCCTTCGCTCTGTTCCCAAATCTCCGGACCGGTCGTGTCGTAGTGCGCGCGCCAGTTAGCCTCGTTGTTGTATTGATCAGGATAGAAATATTTGGCCGGCTCATTCCGAAACATTTCGCGAGCGACCAACTGGGCGCCGTCGGTTGATTGCAGCGGATCGGTTTCGCTGATGTCCACCCCAAAACTGCGGAGGATTTGTTTGCGCTGACGACTGGCATTTTTCGGCAGGCACAACGTCACCGGATAGCCGCGCGCGGCCCCGATCATCGCGTAGGCGATGCCGGTGTTGCCGCTGGTCGCATCGAGAATCGTCATGCCGGCCAGCAAAGATCCGGAACGCTCGCCGGCCAGAATCATTTGCAGGGCAGGACGATCCTTCACCGAACCACCCGGATTCAGATGTTCCGCCTTCGCAAACACGGAAACGCCGACTGGCAATACCGACGTAATACGCCGCAGTTGGATCAGCGGTGTGTTGCCTATGCTGGCTTCGATTGAAGTCTTTGCTTCGAGTTGCGGTTGTTCTGAAATGCCGGCGCTCATATTCCTGAACCTTGATCCGAAAATTATCTTCGCCAAAAGTTAACCGGCCGCGAATCTCTTTTTGATTCGCGACCGGCCCTTAAAAACTTTTGCTGGTTGTTTATGAAGTCAACTGTACTTCACACCCGCAAATGCTCTGCCGGTCGCGTCCCCAACAACCGGCGCAACATACGCAGCAACAGAAACATAAGCAGTTTTTATTCATCTGGTTAGCTTTCGCATGCGACTATAGAAACTCACTAATACTCTGTCAAGCCGTGGGTCCGATAAAACAAACTGTTAGTTTGCCAGCCCCATCTGCCAGAGCATGAACGAATAGTCAAACGCAATTTCCCGCAGGTAATCATAACGGCCTGACGAACCGCCATGGCCCGCACCCATATTCGCCTTCAACAGCAGCGGGTTGTTGTTCGTTCTCAACGCGCGGATCTTTGCGACCAGCTTGGCGCCTTCCCAATACGGCACCTGGCTGTCGTTAAGTGAAACTTTGACGAGCATTGCCGGATAAGCCCTGGCGCCAACATTGTCATAAGGCGAATACTGCTTCATGTAATCGAACGCCGGCTTCTCGTTGGGATTGCCCCATTCGATGTATTCGCTGGTAGTCAACGGCAAGCTGGCGTCGAGCATCGTGTTGAGCACGTCGACGAACGGTACTTGAGCCACCACTGCTTTGAAAAGATCCGGACGCATGTTGGTAACTGCGCCCACCAGCAACCCGCCGGCGCTGCCGCCTTGAATCACCAGCCGATCGCTGGACGTGTATTTGTTTTTAACCAGATAGTCCCCGGCGGCGATGAAGTCGGTGAACGTATTCATCTTCTTCATCATGCGACCGGCGTCGCGCCACTCTTCGCCCAGCTCGCCACCGCCACGAATGTGGGCGATAACGTAAATTACACCGCGGTCAAGCAAGCTCAACCGGTTGGAACTAAACGTCGGCGCGATCGAAATGCCGTATGAGCCGTAGCCGTACAACAGCAACGGCGCCGAGGCGTCGATCTTTGTGCCCTTGCGATAAACCATTGAAAGCGGAATGCGCGTGCCGTCGGATGCGGTCGCAAACAAACGCTCCGATTTGTAATTCTGTTTGTTGAAACCGCCCGGCACCTCGGTCTCTTTCAGAAGAGAGGCCTTATGCGTGTCCATGTCGTAGTCAAATACTGAACTCGGCGTCACTAGCGATTGGTAGTTGTAACGAACGACATGAGTATTGAATTCCCGGTTCTGTGCCAGACTTGCGGCATAGACAGGCTCGGGAAACTCGACGCGCTGCGTCTTATTGGTTTTGAAATCGAGGACTTCCAATCGCTGCAAACCGCTTTCCCATTCGGACAGGACCAAATGGTCGGTGAAAGGATCGACGGCTTCGATCTTCACGGCCGGCCGGTGCGCAATGAACTCTTTCCAATTCTGCTGACCCGGATTTGAATCCGGCGCCGTAACCACGCGAAAGTTTTTTGCGCCTTTGTTGCTGCGAATGTAAAAAAGGTTCCCGCGATGATCGATGTCGTATTCATGATCCGTTTCGCGCGGGCTGATGATTTTCAATTCCGCCTCGGGCGTGTTTGCCGGCAGATAGCGATACTCAGTCGAGGTTTTGCTTTCCGAGCCCACGAAGATTATGGCTTTGTCGCGCGTGCGGCCGGCGCCGATGTCGAAAATCTCGTCCTTCTCTTCAAAAATCAAATCCGTTTTGCCGCTGCCCAGCACGTGCCGGAAAAACTTGTCGGAACGTTTGGTCACTGCGTCTTCAGTCGTAAAAAAGATGGTCTTGTTGTCAGTGGCCCAGGCGACGTTGCCGACGCGCTCGAACGATTCGAGCAGCAGTTGGCCCGTACGCAAATCCTTGATCTGGAGTTTGTACTGGCGATAACCGGTTGTGTCCGTCGTGTAGGCAAGCAGGTTGCCATCGTCGCTGGGAACAAATGCTCCGATGCTAAAAAACTTCAAACCTTTGGCGAGTTCGTTTTGATCGAAAACTAACTCTTCCTTCGCGTTAAGGCTGCCTTTCTTGCGGTAATTAATCGCATATTGTTTACCCTTCTCGGTATGCGAGTAGTAGAAGTAATCACCCTGCCGATAAGGCACGGTGTCGTCAGTCTCCTTAATGTGCCCCACCATTTCGTTGTACAGCTTTTCCTGCAACGCCGTTGTCGGCTTCATCATTTCCGAGGCATACGCGTTTTCGGCTTCGAGATGAGCGATAACGGTGGGACTGGTTTTCTCGCGCAGCCAAAAATAATCGTCAGTTAAAGTGTCACCATGAATCGTCGTCGTCTTTGTTTTCTTTTCTGTCATCGGCGGCTGCGGCGCGGACGCCTCTCCATTTGATTGCGCCAAGCTGAAAGTGCTAAGCGGGAAAATAGCTATCAATAGGACCAGTAGGCGGATGGCTATGGTGTTGGGTAATCTCATCATTGTTTAGTCTCTCTAATGCAGTCGCTGAGTCTCGACCTGCCTAGCTGTCACCAGCGGGGACTGTCGCGAAAAAAGTTTGGTTGTTGTCTGAGGCGCACGGCCGTCAGTCGTGGACCGTTCAACCACGCGCTGGATCACCCCAGCCCGACCCTTTGTATTTGCCGTCTTCAACGATGCAAGGGACCGTCGGATCGCCGCCTGAGTAGCTCAGCATTTCTTGGCGGCGGGCGCGATCGTTTTGCGCGTCGTAGTCGGTAAAAGAAATGGAATTTTCGTTGTAATAAACCCGCGCCTGCTCGCAATAGGGGCAGCCGGGTTTCGTGTAGATAACAATTGCCAAGTTGGTTTCCTCCGAGGGCGTTAGTTTACCAAGGCAACTGTGGAGTTGAGAAATGGACAGCAGTGTAGTGGCATAGACTTCAGTCGGTGACCGCCAGGAACCACAGACTGAAGTCCCCTGCCACACCTCACGAATTCAGAGTACAAACTTGATTGGAGCTGTTGCGAGACCGCAATCAGAAGGTGGGACTCTGAACTTCCCGAGCTTAGCGGCGCAGAAAGATCAATGTGTTATTTCGCAAAAGGAATCGCTATACTGCGCGGGAGATGAGCGAACAGACCTGCGATACTTCAGCGACCACGCCCGTCGAAAACGATCTGCTTGATCCCTACGACCGACTGGTGACGATTGAAGTGTTGGGCCAGCGGGTGGCAGTGCCCGAGAGAAACCGCCTGCTGCGCTGCTTTCAATATCTTTCGCTGGAGACAATTTCGTACGGCGATTTTTGCTGGAACGGCGACTGCACTAACTGCCAGGTTTGGTATCACACCAAAGATCAACCGAGCGAGAATGGAAAGCCGGCCCTCTCCTGCCGCATCGAGGTGATCGAAGAAATGGTGATTACGGCGATGAGTCCATTCATCAAACTCCGCGGGATAACCAAGTAAAGCGGGGATGAGGTCAGTACCGCCTGCGGTAGCGGGTGGATATATTTCAGTTCGGAATTAAGGAAAGGAACTCAATACTTTACATCCCGATCGACTTCGTTGGACCAGGCGATGATGCCGCCTTTCAGGTTCAACAGGTTGCCGGTAAAGCCTGACTGCTTCAGTGCCTGAATTGCCCGAGCGCTGCGTCCGCCCATTTTGCAATGCACCACCGTCTCGCGCGCCGGATCGATTTCAGACATGCGATTGATTACCTGGGCCAACGGAATGTGAACCGAGTTTGGAATGGTGCCGATAGCTACTTCATCAGCTTCACGCACATCCACAATCTGAATGTCATCCCCATTGTCCAGCCGTTGTTTAAGTTCGGTAGCACTGATTTCCGGCATCGGTTGAGTGGTTGCCTGGTTCATAAATCCTCCATCGTTAATAAGAGCGGTTGTTGAAACGGTCGCCAAAGTTGTAACCAAAACGGAGACATAGCGCAAATGCAGTGTGCCAGTTTCCATTCCGCATGAACTAAGCCGGCCGTTGTTGTCAGTTCTTATACGCTCGGAAGATCAGTTAGACTGCTGCGTGAACCCTAAGACCTGTCAGGAGCATCCCCATGCGCTTTGAGTTTTACCACTCGGGTCTCGACAACGTTCCCAAACTTTCAGTGGATGGTACGGTCGGGAACAGCATTCACTTTTCGCATTGGCAGGGAAACGAAACGCCCGCCGCAGTGAAGGCCGACACCTCGACCGAGATCGCTTTGAACGTCATGGCTGCGCCAAACCGAGAGGCGCTAACTCAAGGTATCGAACTGGTAACCAACAATCATTTTGATACCGACGGTGTCTTGTCGGTTTGGACCATGCTTAACGGCGAACGCGCGCTCGAGTTGCGCGACAAGCTGATTCCCGCCGCCGAAGCTGGCGATTTTTCTGAATTCACTAACGAAAACGCCATTCGCGCCAGCATTGCAATTCAAGGCTCGGATCAACCGGTAACCGCCGGCGACAGTGGCTCACCTTTGGCGCGGCAACTCGCAGGCGGTCTGGTTGATGACGATGCGCGTGCTTATGAATTAGTGTTGCCGCAAGTTGAACGCGTGCTGACGCGAACAGATGAGTATGAAAACTTATGGCGCGAGCCATGGCAACAAATCGAAACGTCGATCGGGAGTTTCAAACGAGGTGCCAGCACTGTTCAGGAATTCGGCGACGCTAAGCTGTCGCTCATTACCATTGCGCGCGACGTCTTTGGTCCATCGGGATTCGATCCGGCGCGCCACGCCGCTCCGTTCACCGCGATCTCGCGCTATGCACAGGGCCAACTGTTTCTAATTGCGATTCCGTATCAGAATGGTTGGGCTTACCGCATCGACTATCCCTATTATTCCTGGGCCGAAACAATTGTCAGACCGCGCATCGAGCGTCGCAACTTTGCGTCGCTCATGGCGAGCTTGAACGAGCGAGAATCCAACAGCGCGGGACAGTGGATCGTTGACACGAGCGAGTTGTCGTCGGCAGCGAAGTTTATCGCCAGCGACAGGAAGCTTTCGGCTTCGGTGTTGCCGCCGGATCAAGTCGCTGATGCTATTCGCGCGGAGTTGGCAACGAGCGCGGCAGCGACCGGGTAACCTCGTCGACGCCTCGAACTCGAGCTGCGGAAAACAATTACTAATTGAGATTCAATGCATGACGTTTTGATTATCGGCGCCGGACCCGCTGGTTTGGCAGCGGCCCTCTGGTGCGACGAGTTGGGACTGGACACGCTTGTGCTCGAGCAGGCGGAAAATGTCGGGGGCCAACTTCTTTCCATCTACAACCCAATCGAAAACTATCCGGGCGTCAGCGTGAAAAACGGGCGCGAGTTTCTTGGCCTGTTATCGTCAAGACTGGAAGCGGCTGATTTCGACTTATGGACCAACACGACGATCGAGTCGGTAGACTTGAATGCGAAACGCGTTGTGCTCCAGAGCGGCGAACAGCTACAGTCGATAAGCATCATCATTGCCAGCGGAGTGCGACGCCGGCAACTTGGCATTCCCGGTGAAACCGAATTTGCGGGGCGTGGAATTCTGGAATCAGCGTCACGCGATCGCGAACAACTCGCCGGCAAAGACATTTGCATTGTGGGCGGCGGCGATGCTGCTGCCGAGAACGCGTTGTTGCTGGCGGACATTTGTCCCACAATTACGGTGGTCCATCGCGGCAGAACGTTGCGAGCCCGCAGGGAGTTTACCGAACAGATGGTAGGCCATCACAGCATAACGATTTTCCCCGGATCGGTTGTCACGAGAATCCTGGGCAAAACGGAAGTCGAAGCAGTTGAGATTTTGCGCAAGGATGCGTTGAAGCCTTTTCAGATGGCGGTGCAAGGGGTGCTGGTCCGCATCGGCGTCGAGCCCAATACTGAACTCTTTCGCGAGCAGGTTGATATCGACGAGCAAAGTTACGTTAAGGTTAACGGCGGACAAGAAACGAATGTCGCGAATGTTTTTGCAATTGGCGACGTGGCAAATCCGCTGGCACCAACCATCAGCGGCGCAACCGGCGCGGGCGCGACGGCGGCAAAAGTGATCGCGTCAAGACTGAATAAACGTAAGTGACCCGGCGTCGCGATCGATTAAACGAAAGTTAATCAGCGTTGAGTGGAGACGCGCTAGTGAATAAGAGCAGTGCTGGCGTTTGCAGCTCTGCTGCCTTCCTTGCGGAAAGGCTATGCCTTTCCGGCGATTCTTTTAAAGGATTTTGAGGCTATGCCTCCGGAGGCGCAGCCTCGAAACGAGTGAGTACTTCAGGAAAGGCGAAGCCTTTCCGCACGGAAGGCGGCAAAGCCGCTGCAGCAATCGTTCCTAAAATGCCAAGATCCTCGGGTTCGTTATGACAATGCGCTTATGGCATGCCACCGTAGTAGGGGGATTCGTCGGGCTAGTCGTAGGGATCGTTCTGCAAATTGGTAGGGAGATAGAATTTCAACACGCTGATGGTGCTGACCTGCTAGCGACCCTGCGTGATTCCAATCGGAGTGTGCGTATTGTTTGCATTAATGGGCAGTCTCCCTTACGTCTTTTGGTCTTTACGCAAATGAAGACGCTTGATGCTTCAAATGCTTATACCGATGCGCACATCGCTGCCTATCCAATCGAATACATTGCCGGAATCGATTTGTACAATGCCGGCGAGTTTCACGCGGCGCATGATGCCTGGGAAGAACGCTGGATGGGCGCGGTCGGGCCGCGGGAAAAACTTTTCCTGCAAGCGATGATTCAATCGGCTGTTGCCTTTCATCATTTGGAAATCGGGCGGCCCGGCGCAGCGCGACAGATGTATACGCGAGCAAAAGAAAAGTTTGCGTTACTCGGTTGCGATGTTTTCATGTCGCTCGATTTGATTGACTATCAGGCGCAACTCGACATTGCGCTCTCGTGGTTATTAACCGTTCCGGACCCACGCGAGTTGGCGCAACCTGAAATTCAGCCTCCGCGCATTTCTTTACGCTCCGAAATTTCTAAATTCGATTAGTGACGCATATGAACAACGTTAGATTTTTTCTGCTCGGCTTATGGTTAGGCGCCGCAGTCTTTTTTAGCGCGGTCGTGGCGCCCACCTCGTTTCGCGTATTGCGCGGATTCAACCTGCCAAATGCGGGAGAGATCGCCGGCACCATCGTTAGTCATACCCTCTCAGTTGTTAACCTCAGCGGCTTTGTTCTCAGTTTAGTCCTGATGGCTATTGCTGTCGGTCTAAGGCGAAGCTATTCGCGCGGCCGCTTAACTGCGCAACTGATTTTGTTGGCAATGATGGCGATTACAACCGCCGCGGGGGAATGGATCATTGCGGCGCGGATGCGCGCCCTGCGAGCCGCCATGATTGTCCCGATCGATCAGGTTTCCCTGAGCGATCCGAACCGAGTGGCGTTTGCCGCGCTGCACGGCTATTCTGTCGCAGCCCTTGGTGTTGCTATCATTGCGGCCCTGCTCGTTTGCTTTATTTTAAGAAATCGCAGTCGCACGCTGCATGAATGGGAGAGATCTGGCGGTGGAAATTATCGAACGCGTTGACGACTGGCAAAGTCGCTATGCCCGCTGGCAAAGTGATCGGGGCACACACGCCACCAATGAAGACGTAGGCGACGCGTATCCGTTTGTTAAGAACGAGCACGCACCTTTTTCGCCGGCGCGGCGCGCTTTGCCGATGCTCAATCTCGCGTTGATTTCTTCCGCCGGCGCTTACATTGACGGCACCAACCCTTTCGCTAGCGGTGCAAGTGCCGGCGATTTTAGTTTTCGCGAAATCCCTTCACAGATAGACCCCGAAGATCTGCGGTTCGCCGCGCGCGGTTACGATTCAGCGGCGGTCATGGCAGACAGCAATTCGCTGCTACCGCTCGCGCGTCTTTTTGAGTTTGAGAGTAATGGCATCATCGGCCAGTTGAATCCGGTGTTCTGGAGTTTCAACGGCTTCATTCCCGACGCAGCTCGTTTAGTTGATGAGTTGCTGCCGAAAATTCTGGAACGCATAAAACGTTCCGAGGTACAGGCAGCGCTGCTGATTCCTGCTTCGCGACTTTGCCACCAGTCGGTGTCGTTAATCGCGCGCGCGGTTGAGTTGTTGGGAATTCCGACCATGACGCTGGCAGTCGATAAAGCGGTAGTCGAGAGTGTGCGCCCGCCGCGAGCTGCGCTGTACGCGGGAAAACTCGGCAGTGTTGCCGGCCTGCCTAATTGGCCGGAACATCAAAGACGAGTGCTGGACGAGGCGCTGCGTCTGATCGAGCCGATGGACCAGGCAGGAATTCGCAAGCTCACAGTGGCCTTGGAAAGCGAAGTGGAAGAAGCACGCGGCGAACGCTGACGATTCGGGACCTCGTAAAGCAAACTTTTATCCAACCTCATGAGCAGAAAAAAACTCTTCCTGTTTTTCCTCGCTGACCTCATCGTGCTGATCATTGCCTATCTCTTCGTCTACCCGGTGCCGATTTCGCCGGCCGCATGGAACCCGCCGCCGGCGCCATCTTTGACGGGCCAGTATCAACAGAATTCGCGACTGGGGGCATTCGAACGGCTTTCGTTAGGGACAGGCAATCCGCGCCCAGGCGCAGGCTACGCGCCTGAAGATGTGGCCATTGATACTGACGGTCGGATTTATGCAGGCCTCGATGATGGGCGCATCATGCGTTTGCAATCGGATGGTCTGCGGCCCGAAGAGTTTGCTAATACGCAGGGACGGCCGCTGGGATTAATCTTTGATGAAAACGGAAACTTGATAGTCGCCGATGCGATCAAGGGTTTGCTTTCAATCGCGCACGATGGCGCGGTCAGCGTGCTGACGACCGAAGCTGATGGCTTGCGCTTCGGTTGTACGAACGATCTGGATGTCGGGCGAGATGGAACCATCTACTTCACTGACGCCTCGAGTAAATTCCCGCTCACAGACTTTACGGCGGACATTCTGGAACACCAGGGAAATGGCCGCTTGCTCGCTTATGATCCCAAAACAAAAACGACGCGGACGTTGTTGAAGGATCTTTCCTTTGCCAACGGCGTCGCAGTGAGTCCGGATCAGACGTTCCTGCTTGTTGTTGAAACCGCCGCCTATCGAGTGCATCGAGTTTGGTTGAGTGGTGCCAAGCAGGGTCAAGCCGAAATCTTCAGCGACAATCTGCCGGGCTTTCCCGACGGCATTTCCTCAAACGGCAAAGACAAATTTTGGTTGGCACTGGTCACGCCGCGCGATCCGACGCTGGACAAACTGTTGCCGCATCCGCTGCTCAGAAAAGTTATTTATCGTTTGCCGAAATTTGTGCAACCCGCGCCCAAGCGCTACAGCTTCGTTATCGGTTTAGATATAAACGGCAGGGTTGTTGAAAATCTGCAAAATCCTGCGGCTGATTGTTACGCCGAGATCGCAAACGCCGTAGAACACAACGGCGCACTCTATTTCGGCAGCATCGGCGAAAGCACGGTCGGCCGATTTCAATTGCGTTAGCTGGGCAGAACACACGTGAAAGTGAAGATGCAGCTCTTTGTGGTTTCCCTGCAAAAAAAGCCGAAAAGCTAAAAGGCTGGTTACAAGATACACAACTGTATACCTAAGTGGCACTCCTCAGTTCTCACGCGCTCTCCGGTCATTTTCTTGCAAAAACCTTTGTATCGCTGTTGCTTGGCGGCTTCTGGTCGGCCGCCTTCCGGCCTGAGTTGTTTTTCGCCGATCGGGTGGATACACGCTAATCAATCGCTACCTGTTTTTCGCTAAACTCATAACGGAGTCCGACGAGCATTAATGCTGCCTTTTCCAGGTTTGCCCCGCAAGCTCCGCTCGCCTTCGCGATGGCACGCGCATTGATAAGAAACAAGCGAACAAAGAAAAGCTTTTGGCGCCGGTTCTTA
>JANMKA010000195.1:0-13927 GCA_031371765.1 Blastocatellia bacterium | reverse complement strand
ACGGGCGCGCTGTTAGGTCTCTGCGCCGCCGGTTTGTTTGCCTGGGGTTGGGCACGGTTTGCTCATCTGATCAATGTTCGCAGGTTCTTTCAGGTCACGGGAATTTTTCTATTGCTCTTCATGATCCAAGTCGCCATTTATTCTCTCCATGAATTTTCAGAAGCGGGACTGCTGCCAAATAGCGAAGTGCTGCATGCCGCGACCGAAAAATTTTCGCCGGATGGGATTTATGGAAAGTGGTTTTCGTTGGCTATGATTGTCTTCTGCGCACTGTGGTTGTTGGGTGGCTGGCTGAGGGATCGTTTGCGCCACTCGCGACAGGGCCCGCCCATGCAGCTGACTCAAGCATAGATCATTGCGACGTCTGAAACTGTTTCGCCAGCTCGCGTTTCAGGAGCTTTCCGGTTGGTCCCTTAGGAATACTCTCCACTATCCGAATTGTTTTGGGGCTTTTGTAGTCGGCCAAATGCTCGCGACAGTAAGCAACTAGTTCTTCTTCACTCGCCGCCTTACCTTCCTTAAGCACCACGAACGCCGCCACATCTTCGCCGTAAAGCAGATCCGGCACGCCAATCGTTGCCGCCGCTGCCACAGCCGGATGTTGGTAAAGTACCTCGTCGATCTCTCGCGGGTAAATGTTCTCGCCGCCACGAATGATCATGTCGCTCTTGCGATCGACGATGTAGAAAAACCCGTCCTGGTCGCGATAGCCGATGTCGCCCGTATGAAACCAGCCGTTGCGGAATGCCACGGCCGTAGCCGCTTCGTTGCGGTAGTAGCCTTTCAGAATATTTTCGCCGCGCATGACGATTTCGCCGAGTTCACCGTCGGGCACTTCGTTGTCTTCCTCGTCAACCACGCGCATCTCATTGCCAATTGGGATACCGCAAGAACCAGCCCGGCGCCTTTCATCAGGCGGGTTAAAAGTCGAGCGGCAAGTTGACTCGGAAAGCCCATAGCCCTCGATGACCAGGCAATTGAACGTCTGTTCGAAACGCTGCATCACTTCCGCCGGCACCGGCGCCGAGCCGCACATTGCAAAACGAAGCTGATCTGTTTTCAGTCCAGCCGGAACTCCATCCGGGTAGGTACTAAGCAACATCGAGAGCATCGTCGCCACCGAACCGAACGAGGTGATTTCGTAATCGGAAATGATTTGCCAGAAACGCGAAGCTGAGAATTTAGGACTGACTACGGTCGAGCCACCCGCATAAAGCGCTGACATCGTTGTGACTGAAACCGCGTTCATGTGAAACAGCGGCATGATACTTAAAAGGCGATCGTCTTTCGTAAATTGCAGCCACTGGCTTATCTGTCTGGCGTTGGCGATCAGATTGCCATGCGTCAACAAGCAACCTTTCGGTTTTCCGGTAGTTCCCGAAGTGTAGATGATGATTGCTTCGTCATCAGGACCAATGTCAGGCAAATTTGAGTTTAGGGAATTAGAATTCGCAAATTCCCGAGTCGCCAGTGCTTCGTCGTCAAACACGATCGCCGCCTGAAGGTCCGGCAGCTCTTTGCGGACGTTGTCGAGCCGCGGCAGAAATTCTGAATGGACCAGAATCGCTTTCGCTACTGAGTTATTTAAGACGAACGAGATTTCTTCTTCCTTCAAAAGCGAATTAATCGGCCCAGCCAACGCACCGAGTTTCCAACAGGCGTAATAGGCAATGATGTATTCCGCTCCGTTCGGCAATAAGAGACCGACCACGTCGCCCTTGCCCACCTCGTGGGACTGTAACAGGCGGGAGACGCGTTCGACTGCCAGCTCGAATTCTGCATAGCTGAAACGCCGCCCGTCGTTTTCGGAAGAGAGGAAAATCTTTTCCGGCGAGGCTGCGGCGCGCTGCCCTAAAAGTTGGCCAAGGTTCTGCGGCGCGATCTGCGAGCCAGTTCGGTTTTGGTCTTTGCTGGTGGCTGTCATGTCTGGGAGGCTATGTTATATTACGGTTTTGTCAGAGTCATCCACGTAATGTCGACGAACTAGTCTTTCGACGCGTAGCGTCCCTACGAATTTAGCCGGGCCTTTAAAGGCCGGGAATGGCTGGGAATGTATTCGCGTCGCTTAGCGACGCTTGAAACCAGATGATACTCAATCGTCGCTACGCGACGAGAGCCAGGAAGAACTGATCCCGGCGTTGAAACGCCGGGCTAAAGTCGTACCGACGCTACGCGTCGCAGACTTGAGCAGAGTTTCTTTTAGTCGGTGTCATTCCGCGAAAGCGCAAACTAAAAGTTTGTCGGACACAAAGACAAAATGGATAATTATCGCAACTTCATCAACGGCAAGTGGGTTGAATCGTCATCGTCACGCTCCGTTTCAAATATTAACCCGGCAAACACCGCTGACGTTATCGGGACAGTGAAACAAGCAACGCGCGAAGAAGCGCGCGCCGCGGTTGAAGCCGCCGCTGAAGCTTTTCACGGTTGGCGCACAACGCCGGCGCCATCGCGAGGCCGAATTGTCGCACGCGCTGCTCGTTTGCTCGAGGAGAACAAGGAAGAGCTCGCGCAAATTCTCACTCGGGAAGAAGGCAAAACCATCGCCGAATCGCGCGGCGAGTTGCAACGTTCCATCAACGTCGCTGAGTTTTGCGCCGGCGAGTCACGCCGCATGAACGGCGAAACGATTCAGTCCGAGTTACCGGCAAACTTCGCCTACACCATCAAACAACCGTTGGGTGTGGTAGCAGTCGTTACCCCCTGGAACTTTCCGGTTGCAATTCCAGTCTGGAAGATTGCACCGGCGCTGGTTGCGGGAAACGCAGTTGTTTTCAAGCCTGCCACGTTAACCCCAGCGACAGCAGTGCGCATCGTGGAAATCTTTGCGGAGGCAGGCATACCGCCGGGAGTTTTGAATCTCGTTTTGGGTTCAGGCTCGGAAGCAGGCGACGAAATCATTAACCACCCGGCGGTAAAGGCCGTCTCCTTTACCGGCTCAAATCAGGTTGGCATTCGTTTGTACGAAGAAGTTTCACGTCGCGGCGCGAAGGTGCAATGCGAAATGGGCGGCAAGAATCCGGTCGTGATCCTTGAAGACGCTGATCTGGATTTGGCAGTTGAGTCGACGGCTCAAGGCGCGTTCGGATCTTCGGGACAACGTTGCACCGCGACCAGTCGCGCCGTCGTCGTGAACGACATCGCCGACGAGTTCGTGGAGCGCATCAGCAAGCGTGCGCAGTCAATGCGAATCGGCGATGGCGCGGATCCGAAGACAGAAATGGGACCGACCGTTGACGAAAGTCAGTACAAGACTGTGTTGGAGTACATCGACATTGGCCGTGAAGACGGCGCCACACTAGTTTGCGGCGGCTCGCGCGCAACGGGCGACGGCCTGGACAAGGGCTTTTTTGTAAACCCGACGGTTTTCGATCACGTTACGCCCGACATGCGCGTCGCCCGCGAAGAAATCTTTGGCCCGGTGCTGTCTGTCTTGCGCGTAAAGAATTTTGAAGAGGCCATGCAAGTTGCGAATGACACGGAATATGGTTTGTCGTCTTCCATTTTCAGCAATGACGCGGCCCGCATCTTTCGCTTCGTCGATGAGATTGAAACCGGCATGACGCACATCAACTCGCCCACCACGGGCGGCGAAGCGCACATCCCTTTCGGCGGAATCAAAGGCACCGGCATCGGCGATCGCGAACAGGGATCCACTGCGCTGGATTTCTATACCGAGCTTAAAGTGGTTTACGTGGATTACACCGGACGTAAGCGGGAAGGAAATTTGTATTGAAATAGCCTTGCAATTCTCTGAAACACTAAGCCTCACCTGCGCGTAACAATCTTTTGCTGCTTGACTCCCAATCCCTTCAAATCCAAATGAGAGAGGTTTTATGACACTTCTAAGCTTTCGCCGCCGCCCGTTCGTGTTCATGTTTGCTGCACTTTGTGGCTTATTTGCCGTCGCTTCCCTGCGCTCAACGTTCGGTCAGGCGAACCCTTACCCACCACTAATTGATCGCGAATTGTTCTTTGGCGACCCCGAAATTTCGGGCGCGCAGATTTCGCCTGACGGTAAGTTCATCGCCTTCATCAGGCCCTTCAAGGGCACGCGAAACATTTGGGTCAAGCGCACGGATGAGCCGTTCGACGCCGCCAAACCCCTAACCGCGGACAAAGCCCGTCCCGTGACTCAGTACTTCTGGAGTCGCGACGGCAAGTACATTCTTTTTTCGCAGGCCAAGGGCGGCGACGAGAATTATCTCGTCTATGCGGTGAATCCGGCAGATGCCCCAGTGGCCGGTCAGGACGTGCCAGCGGCGCGCAACCTAACGGATGTCAAGGGCGTGCGCGCTCTCATCTTCGCAGTGCCGCGCACTGAACCCGATGCGATTTATGTTGGACTCAACGACCGCGATGCCGCCTGGCACGACCTCTACAAGATAAAAATCTCAACCGGGGAAAAAACGTTAGTGCGCAAGAACAGCGAGCGCATTACCGGCTGGGTGTTCGATCTCAAAGATCAACTACGTATGGCTACGCGCGCCGCCGACAATGGCGATACCGAAGTGCTGCGCGTCGACGATAGTGGTTTCACCAAAGTTTATTCGTGCAATGTATTTGAGAGCTGCGGGCCGATTCGTTACCACAAGGATGGCAAGCGCGTCTACTTCCTCACAAACAAAGGCGACATCGACCTGACCCGTTTGGAACTATTTGACCCGGCCACCGGTAAAGAAGAGTTGGTTGAATCGGATCCACTGAATCGAGTTGATTTTGGTAACCCCTCGTTCTCGGACGTTACCGATGAATTGGTCGCGACCTCTTATGATGACGATCGCGAACGCATCTACTGGAAGGACAAAGGATTCGAAGCAGACTACAAGCTGTTGAAGACAAAATTGCCTGGACGCGAGATTGATTTTGTTTCCGGCACCAAAGACGAGCGCCTCTGGTTGATCGTAGCCAGCAGCGACACTGAACCGGGCGAACGTTATCTCTTCGATCGGCAAACGAAAAAACTTACGCTCCAATATCGCATTCGCGAAAAGCTAAACCGCGATTACCTGGCGCCGATGACTGCGGTTCGTTACAAGTCTTCCGATGGTCTGGAAATTCCGGCCTACCTGACTTTGCCGAAAATGACCGCGCCGGCGAAAAACCTACCAGCCATAATTCTGCCGCACGGTGGGCCTTGGGGCCGTGACTCGTGGGGTTACAACGGTTTTGCGCAGTTTCTGGCGAACCGTGGCTATGCGGTTCTGACGCCAAACTTCCGCGCCTCAACCGGCTATGGCAAGAAATTTCTCGATGCCGGCAACAAGCAATGGGGCGAAAAGATGCAGGACGACCTAACCTGGGGCGTGAAATATTTGGTCGCACAAGGTATCGCCGATCCGAGGCGCGTCGGGATCATGGGTGGCTCATACGGCGGTTACGCAACGTTAGCCGGCGTGACCTTCACCCCTGATACGTACGCAGCCGCGGTTGACATCGTTGGACCTTCGAACCTGATAACACTGCTGGAAACGATCCCACCTTATTGGGAATCCATTCGCAAAATTTTCGCGGTGCGAATGGGGGATGCGACGATTCCCGCAGACAGGGTGCAAATGGAACGGCAATCGCCGTTGAATCATGCCGAAAAGATCAAAACGCCTTTGCTCGTAGTCCAGGGCGCCAACGATCCGCGCGTAAATAAGCGCGAAGCCGATCAAATCGTGATTGCACTTCGCGATCGTGGTTTTCCGGTTGAGTATTTGGTCGCGCCTGATGAAGGCCACGGTTTTGCGCGGCCGGTAAACAACATGGCGATGTTTGCGAGCGCCGAAAAGTTTTTGGCGAAATATTTGGGGGGACGCTACCAGGAAACGATGACGCCGGAAGTAACTCAGCGTTTGAAAGAGATTTCAGTCGATGTGAAAACCGTGTCGTTGCCGAAGAAGATAGCGGCGACTGGCGAGGCCAAGCCCACCAGTGACTTGCAGGCCGGCACGTTTAATTACAAAGCAAACATTGCTATCGGCGGGCAGACAATTCCGCTAACGCTGAAAACTGAAATTAAGGATGCGGGGGCGAACTGGCTGGTCACCGAAACAGCCGATACGCCGCAAGGCAAGATTCTCGATGTGTCGACTATTCAGAAAGCCACGTTGGTACTGCTGCATCGTTCGATCAATCAGGGACCAACAGTGGTCGAGATCGATTTCAAGGACAACAAAGCCACCGGCACCATGACGATCAATGGTACGCCGCGAGCGGTAGCGGTCGATGTCGGCGGCCATATCGTCGGCGACGGCGCGGGCACGTTTGATGTAATCGCCCGGTTTCCGCTGGCAGATGGCTACGCGACAACGCTGCGGAACTTTGATGTGCAGACGCAGAAAGTTCAGATGAAGAACTTGAAGGTGCTCGGGTCGGAATCAGTTACGGTTCCGGCGGGCACGTTTGATACTTACAAAGTTGAAGTCGTCGCGGCTGACAACGATGCCGACAGACAAACCGTCTGGATCGCGAAGGACACCCACAAGGTCGTCAAGATCGTCGCAACAATTCCAAGTCTGGGCGGCGCGCTTTTGACTACCGAATTGGCGGGGTAGGCAAAAAGCTCACTCCAACAGTAATAAGAAGAGGGGCGGCTGATCAGCCGCCCTTTTGCCTTTCATAAGAACAAGTGGGTTCGCGGGAGGTTTAGTTGGCAGGCAGGCTACGGCGCTTTTTCTTATGGGCATTCCCAACTCAACACAATCATTCGCTACATTCAGAACCAGGAAAAGCATCACAGCCGCCGATCCTTTCGGAATGAATACCTCACACTGCTCCGAAAGTTTGACATCGCGTTCGAGGACAAATACGTTTTCGACTTCCTTGAATAACGCTTCGCTCCTTACGGAGCGAAAGAGAATTCTGGATAGTTGTCGGGTTCTATAAACGTCTCGCTCCTACGGAGCGAAGAGTTCCCTCTTGCATGTCGTTTGGTGGGAACTGCTTCGCGGTCTCCATTGACTGGACTTCTATCGACTTAACGAATTCGGTGGTAACATCGCGCTCGCAATTTAACCAAACGTATTCGGAGCAGAGATGAAAACTTTAATCAAAAACGGCCGCATCATCACGGCGGTTGACGACTATCGCGCCGACATTCTGATCGAAGATGAACGCGTTTCCGTAATCGCCGCCAAACTGGAAATGGAAGCCGACAACGTGATCGACGCTTCCGGCAAACTCGTAATCCCGGGCGGCATCGATCCGCACACGCACATGGAATTGCCGTTCGGCGGTACCGAGGCGTCAGACGATTTTCTGACCGGCACGCGCGCCGCGGCGTACGGCGGCACGACCACCATCATCGACTTTGCCGTGCAGTACAAAGGCGAGTCGCTGATCCAGGGCATCGACAATTGGCACAAAAAGGCGGAGGGCAAAACTGCGATTGATTATGGCTTTCATTTGATCACCACCGAACTCGAGGACAATCAGATTGAAGAACTGCATACAGCGATGGATGAAGGTATCACCAGCTTCAAGATGTTCATGGCTTATCCGGGAGTGTTTCTGGTTGACGATGCCACCATCTTTCGCGCCATGTCGGCGGCCGGCGAACGCGGCGGCTTAATCTGCATGCACGCGGAAAACGGAATTGTCATCAACGAGATCATCAAGCATGCGCTCGCGAAAGGTCACACCGCGCCTAAGTATCATGCGTTGACTCGCCCGACGCTGGCGGAAGCTGAAGGTGTCCATCGCGCGATTGCGATCGCCGAAATGGCCGAGTCGCCTGTCTACATCGTTCACCTCTCCTGCACGGACGCGCTTAATCAAGTGCGTGAGGCCCGCGATCGCGGCATTCCCGCTTTCGCCGAAACCTGTCCGCAGTATCTCTTCCTTTCCCTCGATGACTACGGCGACGACTTTGAAGGCGCGAAGTATGTAATGACGCCGCCGCTGCGCGATAAAGCAAACCAGGCGGAGTTGTGGAAAGGCCTGAAGATGGACGACCTGCAAGTCATTTCGACGGACCACTGCCCTTTCTGCATGAAGGAACAAAAAGAACTTGGCCGGAACGACTTCAGCAAAATTCCGAACGGCGCGCCTGGTGTCGAGAATCGCGTGCCGCTGATTTACAACGGCGGCGTGGTCGAGAATCGCATCAGCCTCAATCGTTTTGTCGAACTCACTTCAACTGCGGCTGCCAAGATGTTTGGTTTGTTTCCCAAGAAAGGAACCATCGCGATTGGCTCGGACGCAGACATCGTGATTTTCAATCCGGAAAAGGAACAGACACTCGGCCTCAAGACCAGTCACATGAATGTCGACTACAACACCTACGAAGGCAAGAAAATCAAAGGCGTAGTTGAGACGGTGCTCTCCCGCGGTAAAGTTGTGATTCAGAATGGCGAGTATAAAGGCAAACCAGGCGATGGGCAGTTTCTTAAACGCGGCACCTGCGTAAATCTATAGCTCTCAAATCAGCAGTTAACACCACAAACAATTAGCTTGTCGCCTCACCGTGGTTAGCTTACTATTGCGCCCTGCTTTGAGCCTTCTGAAACAGTCGCGGAGTCGACAAATAATTCGTTCAACTTGATCATGACTGACGCCCTCGAAACAATTGAACATCCAGACGGTCGCGTCGAGCTACTGCCGGCGGGCGCTGAACACATCAAAAGCAGCCCGCTGTACAACAAAGACCTGGCGCCGGTTCCGGTTGCACGGCGTAATTGGACCACCTATAACTACGCCGCGCTGTGGATCAGCATGGCGCATTGCATTCCGACTTACATGCTGTCGTCGGGCTTGATTAGTGCGGGAATGAATTGGTGGCAAGCGCTGATTACAATCCTACTCGGCAACACCATCGTTCTGATTCCCATCCTGCTCAATTCTCATCCCGGTACAAAATACGGAATTCCCTTTCCTGTTTTTGCACGCGCCGCCTATGGAACTTATGGTTCAAACTTACCTGCGCTGATGCGTGCGATCGTTGCCTGCGGGTGGTTTGGAATTCAGGCGTGGATCGGCGGCGAAGCTCTCAACACTTTCTTCGGCGCAATCATTCCCGCTTGGAATACGTTGCTGGGTGGGCCGATTGGCGGCCACATGGGCACCGAGTGGCTGTCGTTTCTGCTCTTCTGGGGCTTGAATATTTACATCATCTATCGCGGCATGGACCTGCTGCGTAAAGTTGAAAACTGGGCCGCGCCATTTGTGCTGATCATGACCGCGCTGTTGTTAGGCTGGGCCATTTGGAAGGCGCACGGTCTTGGTTACCTGCTGACCCAGCCGAGTAATTTTCATAGCTTCAGAGAATTTTGGCCCATCTTCATTATTTCACTAACCGGGATGATCGGATTCTGGGCCACGCTGTCACTTAACATGCCTGACTTTACCCGCTTTGGTCACAGCCAGCGCGAACAGGCGATCGGACAAGTGGTGGCATTGCCAACTACGATGACCCTGTTTGCGGCCATGAGCGTCGTGATCACTTCGGCTGCGGTCGTGATCTATCCGCACATGAAGGTGGCGGAGTTGTGGGACCCGATAAAGCTGGTGGGCCAGTTTCACAACGTAGCGGTGATCGCAATTTCGATGTTTACCGTTGTGGTCGCGACGTTGGCAGTCAACATCGCTGCGAATGTTGTTTCGCCGGCTAATGATTTCGCAAACGCCTTTCCAAAATGGATCTCGTTTCGCACCGGCGGTTTGATAACTGGAATCGTCGGGATTCTGATGCAACCGTGGCGGCTGCTTGCCGATCCTTCCGGATACATTTTCGCGTGGCTGGTCGGTTATTCAGGTGGCTTGGGTTCAATTGCCGGCGTGCTAATCGCCGATTATTGGTTCGTCAGGAATAAACGGCTCGAGCTCGGCGACCTCTATCGGACAAAAGGGAGTTATACTTACAGCAGCGGTTGGAATTGGCGCGCGGTGTTGGCAACTCTGATCGGTTGCACCCTTGCGTGGATTGGTTTGGTAGTGCCACCGCTCAGACCGCTTTATGATTACGCCTGGTTTATAGGTTTTGGCGCGGCGGCCGTTACACATTTGCTGTTGATGAAGCTCGTGCCACCGCAGTCGATTGTGTCTTCGTAGCGCCGGCCTTCCCTGAAGCGCTGGAACAAACCGGCAGCTTACTACTGCCAATAAATTTGAGGATTAATCATGCCCCGTACAGTTAAATGCGGACTCATCCAATGCAGCAATGCCGCGCCCACCGATCTGCCGATCGAAGACATCAAGCGGCTGAACCTCGAAAAGCATTTAGGTTTTATCGAGCAGGCGGCGCAGCAAGGCGTGCAAATAATCTGCATGCAGGAGGTTTTCACTACGCCGTACTTTTGCGCTGAACAACAGACGCGTTGGTACGAAGCGGTGGAAAGAATTCCCGATGGACCAACGGTGCGCTTGATGCAGGAAGTCGCCAAAGCCCACGGCATGGTTATCGTAGTGCCGATTTACGAAGAAGAGATTACCGGCGTCTACTACAACACCGCGGCTGTCATCGATGCTGATGGCAAGTATCTCGGCAAGTATCGCAAGAACCACATTCCGCACGTCAATCCCGGCTTCTGGGAAAAGTTTTACTTCAAGCCCGGCAATCTTGGTTATCCGACATTTGAAACCGCTTTTGCGCGAATCGGAGTTTACATTTGCTATGACCGGCATTTTCCCGAAGGCGCACGCGCGCTGGGATTGAATGGCGCTGAGATAGTTTTCAATCCGTCGGCCACAGTCGCCGGCCTTTCCGAATACCTCTGGCGCATAGAACAGCCGGCACATGCGGTTGCAAATGGATACTTCATCGGTGCAATCAATCGCGTGGGCCATGAACAGCCATGGGACATTGGCGAGTTTTACGGACAGAGTTACTTCTGCGATCCGCGCGGGCAGTTTCTGGTCGAGGCGCCGCGCGATCAGGATGCCTTGATAGTCGCCGACCTCGATCTCGACCAGATTCGCGAAGTGCGAAACACCTGGCAGTTTTTCCGCGACCGCCGGCCGGATACGTACGGAGCGCTGGTCGCAGACTAAACATTGCCAATTGCCAATTGCCAATTGCCTATTGCCGATTCGCCTCGGCGTTCCAGCCAAGATCACCTGGAGCGGTTTTGGATCGACACGAATTCGGAAATTGGCAAGCGGCAATTGAAAATAGGAGTACCTAGATGGACTTATCGATCACAGTCAACGGCATCACCTTCCCCAACCCTTTTCTGCTGGGCTCCGGCCCGCCGGGAACAAACGCGCGCGTGATCGCAAAGTCCTACGACGCGGGTTGGGGCGGCGCCGTCGCTAAGACTGTTAGTTTGGAATCAGCCAAGGTCGTTAATGTCGTTCCTCGCTACGGCAAGTTGCGTTCAAGAACTTCCGGCGAAGTCATCGGATTCGAAAACATCGAGCTAATTTCCGATCGTCCTATCGATCTCTGGCTGGAAGAATTTCGCCAGATCAAGAAGGATTATCCCAAGCACATCCTGATCGCCTCGATTATGGAGGAGTACGAGAAGAGCCGCTGGCAGGAACTGACACGCCTGGTCCAGGACACTGGCGTCGACGCTTTCGAACTCAACTTCTCGTGTCCGCACGGCATGACCGAACGCCGCATGGGCTCAGAAATGGGCGAGCATCCTGATCTCTGCGAAGAAGTAACCAGTTGGGTAACGGAAGTTTCGAACATCCCGGTCTGGGCCAAGATGACGCCGAACATTACGAACATCAAAGAGCCTTCGCTTGCCGCAGTGCGCGGCGGCGCGGTGGGCATCTCGGCCATCAACACGATTCTTTCTGTAATCGGCGTTGACTTGAACACGCTGCGTCCCATGCCGACGGTCGAAGGTCACACTGTTCCCGGCGGTTACTCATCGCAAGCGGTTCGGCCGATTGCTTTGCGCATGGTTAGCCAACTCGCGCTGGGTTTGCCCCAGGATGTTTCCATCAGCGGCATCGGCGGCATTGAAAATTCTCACGATGCGTTGGAGTTTTTCCTGTTGGGATCTTCTACTGTCCAGCTTTGCACCGGCGTCATGCTGCACGGCGTGAAAATGATTGACGAGTTGAAAGAAGGTCTGGAAAAGTTCATGACCGACAAGGGTTTCAGTTCCGTGCAGGAAATCGTGGGCAAGAGCCTCGGTTACTTTTCAACTCACATGGAGCTGGTGCAAAAGATGAAAGCGGCCAAGCGCGCGAAGGCCGGCGAAGCTAGTCGCGACAATGAATGGGGACAGAAAGATATTACTGAAAAGACTGCTGAGCTGACCTCGAATTAAGTACGGGGGCTGATACCCTGGAGGCCTTGCTGGCGAATGGGTCCTCCGGGAAATTGACCGCCAACAGATCGAAAGCGCTAAATTAATTCCAGGAGAGCAGGTAAGCCTCGGCCCGCCCCGCTGGAAACTTCAACAATTCAGCACCTCTACTGCCTGTTTGAGCGAAACTTAAATCTCATAAGCCCTAAAGAAAGGTTAGTCATTAGGGCCCACCTGCTATAGAATGCCGCGCGCATGTTGCCTCAGCAGATACTCTCCCCAATCTCGCCGATTTTGCTTGACCGCAAATTCACATTTGCCCTGGTCGGAGCCACAGGTCTTCATATCGCACTGGTCTCACTCAATCTGCCTGCCTGGGAATGTCCCATTTTTCGCGCGACTGGAATTCCCTGTCCGGGATGCGGTTTGAGCAGAGCTACGATGCTGCTGTTAAAAGGCGACCTGACCGGTTCGTTCAAATTTCACGCGTTTGCTCCTTTCTTTTTATTCGCGATCGGCGTTTCAATTCTTTCGATCCTTTTACCTCGATCCATAACTCGGCCTGCGATTGCCAGGGCTGAACTGCTAGAACGCAAAACGGGATTAACTGTTCTGATTCTTGGTGGTCTTATTCTCTACTGGCTGGCGCGCTTGCTGTTTATGCAAGCGGCTTTCGTCCAGCTCATTCGCGGTTAACCTTGATATGTTCTACTAACAAAACTGGAGGACAATAGAATGTTGGCTGGAGGATTGATGGGAATCGTGGCGCTGCTCGTGTTTCTGGGCTGTGCGATCTGCTATATCATCGTGCTAATCAAGATCTTTCAAAATGAAGGCCTGCTCAAAGGAATTCTTGGGATAATTTGCGGGCTGTTTGCGTTCATCTGGGGCTGGATGAATGCAGATCGTTACAGGATCAAAAACATTATGATGATCTGGACACTCTTGATCATCATAGCGATCGTCCTGAACTTTGCTTTGGGGGTTTCAATGATTCCAGGGTATCCAAGCCCCACACCAGCGGTCCCCTAATTTCACTGGAACACCAAGTCCGAATCGGCGGCGTACACTTCTAGCACAAACGCCGCCGGTTTTATTTACCTTCAATCAAATTCGGCAACTACGGGCGCGTGATCCGAGGGCCGCTCCCAAGTGCGCGGCTCAACATCGATCCAGGTATTCTTGCAGCGCGCGGCCAGCGATTTCGTGGCCCACATGTGATCGATGCGCAAGCCCAGGTTGCGACGAAAGGCGCCGGCACGATAATCCCACCAGGAAAACTGCCCGCCTTCTTCATGATGAAGCCGAAATGAATCGGTAAAACCCCAACGCTTTATTTCATCGAGCGCCGCGCGCTCGCCCGTGCTGCACATGATTCGTTCCTGCCAGAGCTTGGGATTGTGTATGTCGCGATCCTCGGGCGCCACGTTAAAGTCGCCGCAAAGCAATACAGCACTATCGGGCTGATAGTTGTGATCAAAAAAACTGCGCAGGCGCTTCATCCAATCAAGTTTGAATTCGTACTTCTCGGAACCAACCGACTGCCCGTTGGGAATGTAAACGTTTACCACCTTCACTCCGTCAATCATCGCCGCCAGCAGACGCGCGTGTGCGCCTTCCTGATCTTCGTAATTGCCACGCTGCACTTCGGCGCATTCCTGGCGCGTAAGGATCGCCACGCCGTTGTAGCTCTGTTGGCCAAACACGCTGGCGCAATAGCCGATGTTTGATAGTTCAGC
>JANMKA010000193.1:0-2811 GCA_031371765.1 Blastocatellia bacterium | reverse complement strand
TCCGTAGCGTTAAAAAGTCCAAAATCATAGCATAAAGATTGGAAACATCTGACTCTCTCCCTCGCGCGCGCCGCGATGGATCTTATTACAGGTTTCCAAGAATTTCCTTGCCGGCCTTTGCCGGTTGCACCTAGTTTTCTTCAAATGGGGTAAACTTCGCGCTAATCAAATCAACAGTGAATAGTGCGGAGCTAACTATGGCTCGGGTGGCGAAGATTCTGGATAATGCGGGTCCAACGGAGGAAAAAGAGACTAAGAGCACGATCAAGGTCATTGTTCGGATGACCCAACTCCTCGACGCTCTCGCCGCGCGCTCCGGCGCGGTACACCTTAAAGACCTCAGTTTGACTACCGGCTTACATCCTTCCACAGCACATCGAATTCTGAATGTGCTGTGCGATCAGCGCATGGTTGAGCGTGTGGACGCCGGTAGTTACAAGCTGGGTATACGCCTTCTTGAACTGGGTAACCTTTTCAAGCAACGCGTGTCGGTTCGCGAACAAGCGCTGCCGTACATGCACCAACTGCAGAATGAGACCGGCGAATCCGTCACGCTTAGCATACGACATAAGGACGAAGTGATTTTTGTCGAGCGGGCGGTGGGTAGCCAATCGCTCATGCGCGTGGTGCACGCCTATGGCGCACGCGCTTTGTTACACGTCACGGCGACGGGCAAATTGTTCTTGGCCGACGATGGCGAAGCGGCCTGGAACAGCTACGCCGAACGCACGCGGATGCACGCGCTAACCGCCAAGTCCATCGATAACTTCACTTCGCTGCAAGAAGAGATGCGCGAAGTGAAGCGTCGCGGTTATGCGTTCGAAGACCAGGAAGAAGAAGTGGGTGTGGGCTGCATAGGCGCCGGCATCCGTAACGACGAAAACCGCCTGGTTGCCGGGATCTCCGTATTGGCGCCCTCGGACCGCATGCGCTGGAGTTGGGCAGATCGCGTTAAAGAGACGGCCGACAACATATCGCTCGCTATTGGTTACTTGCCGCCGGGTAGCGCCGTCAAAAAGTGAACGCTAAACAGTTGCTTAGCATCGGTCCAAACGCCTGCCGCCAATAGTCCCGCATTGCGGGCGATGCGCTGGAATTCTTCGATACTGTACTTGCAGGAAATCTCGGTGTGTATGGTTTCACCTTCGCGGAAATTGAATTTTCTTGAGGCGATCGTTATCATCTGAGGCAGTAAGCTCATAAGGTGCATTTCGATGCGTCCTAGCGCCGCATCGTAAAAGGCATGATGGCGAAAGCGGTCCAAAGCGCAATCACCGCCTAGTTCGCGATTGATACGCGCCAGTATGTTGAGATTAAATGCCGCGGTTACGCCGGCTGCATCGTTGTAAGCGGCATGCAATATTGCCGGGTCTTTCTTCAAATCCACCCCAATCAACGCGGCACCGTTCGGCCCCACCACATCGACGATCTGGCGTAGGAATCGATGGGTTTCGTCGCGGTCAAAATTGCCTATAGTGGAGCCAGGAAAGTACACCAGCTTGCGTTGGAAATCGAGGTCGTCGCAGTTCGGCAGCGAAAACGGCTTGGTGTAGTCAGCACACACCGCAAGCACCGGTAGTTCGGGCCGCCTATCGGCCAACGCCAAGGCGGCATGGGCCAGTTGTTCGCGCGATATATCGATCGGCAGGTAAGCGGCAGGCTGCAACGCGTCGATGAGGATAGGTGTTTTCGTACTGCTGCCGCTGCCGTACTCGATCAGCAAGGTCTTCGGACCAATGCGAGCCGCCATGTCGCCGGCACATTCGCGCATCAACGCAAGCTCCGTCCGCGTCGGATAATATTCCGGCAACTCACAGATTGCTTCAAACAACTGGGAGCCACGCTCATCATAAAAATACTTTGCCGGCAGGGTTTTTTGTTTCCGGCTTAAGCCCTCCAGAACATCTTCAAGGAAAGACCCGGTGCTCGGCGCCAGATCGAAGAAACGGAAATTGCTAGTGGACGGGGCGTTCACATGGCCCCCAGCGCCAAGTCGGAGCGGTTCTGTAGCCATTGCTTGATTCTGTTGGCATCGCCGACGCGGGAATAGCGTCCCCAGGAATCGAGCAGGACAATATTCACCAGCCGACCGCTGATCGTCGCTTGAAGCACCAAACAATGACCCGCTTCGTCGAGGTATCCTGTCTTCGAGAGATTGATTTCCCATCCGGTATCGTGGCGCAACAGTAGGTTGGTATTGCGATAGGCGATTTGCTGGCCGCTGTCCAAACGCGTGAGCGACACTTCGGGCGTGGTCGAGTATTGGCGAATCAAGTCATAGCGCGCCGCCGCGGCCACCAGTTTCACCAGGTCGCGCGGGGTTGATACATTCGCGTTGGAAAGGCCGCTGCTATCGACGAACCAAGTGCTGTTCATGCCGATTTTCGCGGCACGCCGATTCATCATCACGACAAACTGTGTTTGTCCACCGGGATAGGTCCGTGCCAGTGCCGCGGCGGCGCGATTCTCCGACGACATGAGCGCTAAGCGCAACAGGTCCCTGCGCGGCAACACTTCGCCGACCCGCATTTTTGATCGCGAACCGCGCTCGAAATCGATGTCGCTGTTTTCCACGCGGATTGTTGCATCGAGCGGTAAACCGCTATCTAGTATGACCATCGCCGTCATCAGTTTGGTCAATGAGGCAATCGGATGGATGACATCGATATTTTTTCCGTACAGAACCGCACCCATATTTTCATCGGTAACCAGCGCGGCATTGGACCGCAAAGAAAGCGCCGCCGTTGGCGCAAGCCTACCGCCCCGGATAGAGGATTTCTTCGCGGTCGATTTGGTTCGGTTAGCTTTGTG
>JANMKA010000185.1:0-14166 GCA_031371765.1 Blastocatellia bacterium | reverse complement strand
GCAATCACAAGCAACTGCTGAAACTGCAAAAGTGATCAAGCCGCAACCAACCGAGAACAAGGTTGACGAAAAAACTGCGGCAGTTCCACAAACCGCGGAACCAGAAAGCGCCACCAAGAAGGACCCGCAACAACTGCTCGTCGAAGAAAACGAAGTCAGGACCAAACTGCAGGAACTTGAGAGCCAAATTCTGGAAACGATCGCAGCGCGCAAAGAAGCCGAGAAAGAAATCCGGCGTCACCTTGAAAGCGAAGCGAAACTAAGAACGGAAGCCACCGCTCGTCGTGACAAAGAAGAGCAGGTGCGCCGGCAAGCCGCTGAAGAAGCTGAGCGACGAATTGCCGAAGATGCAATAAAGGTGGCTGCCGAACAAAAGACTCGCGTGGCTGCGGAGAAAGAGGCGCGTCGTCTTGCCGACGACGAAAGGCGCATTCGGCTTGAGGCCCTGCGGCGCCGGCAGACTGCACAGGAGTTGCTTCGTGAGCGAGCGAAGGTCGAAACCGCTCGGGCCGAAGCCGCAGAAGCGGCCCAGTTGCTTGAGGCAAAACGCCTGCGCCAGGAAGCCGCCGAACAGCATCAGTCGGAGTTGGATAAATTGCGGCGCGACGAAGAAGCTTTGCGTGCGGCCTTTGAAAAAGTGGCCCATCGCCGCGCTGAAGTTGAGACAGCTCGGGCGAAGGCCGAGAAAGAAGCTGAACTGCTTGTCGACGCGCGGGCACGCATGCGTGCGGCCGAAGAAGCTAGCAATCAGGCCGAGGCCGAGCGTCTGCAACTGGAATCCGAGATTAATGAACGGCTGGCAAATGAGCGCCGTCAACTGGAGGAAACCCGCCGGCGTGGTATCGCAGAGCAGGAGCGCTTAAGGGAGGAGACTCAACGCGTCGCCCAGGAAGAACAAGCACGCTTGAAAGAACTCTCAGAAATGCATCAGAAGGCAGAAGCCGAAGGCAAGCAACGAGCTGAGCAACAACAACAGCTTATGGCCCAGTTGGAAAGCTTGCGAATTTCTGATGCCGAAACTCGTAAGCGTATCGAAGAAGCCGAAATGCGGCGGCACACCTCGGACGAGGCGTATAAGCTGGCCGCCGAAAAGTTGCAGCGGATAGAGGCAGAGGCGCACGCGCGCAGCCTCGAAGAAGAGCAAATGTTGGCGAGGCTGGAAGCTTCGCGCCGCACGGTGGCGGTCGAAGCACAGGCGCGCTCGGAACAAGAGAAGCGCATTAAAGAAGAGATCGAAATGTTCCACCGTCTCGAAGAAGAGGAGCGCCCGCGTCTGGAAGCCGCTGTGCTGCAGCGCACTGAAGCTGAAGCGCGCTTTCGGGAACTACGGGACCGTTATGAAATTGAGCAACAGGCGCTCGCGTCGGCTGAGCAGTTTTCGGCGAGTGACATTGGCGAGGTTCCGGAAAGTCCTGGCGGCTCGACTGATTCGATCGCGGCGCCCAGTTTCCTCGAAACGCCTGCTGCAGGCGAGGGTGCCGGTTCGACAGCTACAGCGCGCAGAGACGATGTACCACCGGCGATCGCAGCGTATCTTTCGAGCATCGATCCTTATAAGCGTGCGGCTGCAGTGTCCGAGCTGGGGCGTTCCGGATCAAAAGAAGCATTTAATATTATCGCCAACTCTTTTGACGACTCGTCGTCGCATGTGCGCAACGCGGCGGCCAGAGCGCTGCGAAAGTTGGAACCCAGCCGCACCGTCGACTTGTTCAATCGGGCCCTGGAAGAAGGTTCTGAAGAACGGCGGCAAAACATTGGAGTGGCAATCGCGGCTTCCGGCGTAGCCGCTGAAGCGATAGAGAACCTCGTGAGTGAAAGCCGCGAAGAGACTTACAACTCGCTCTCGATTCTGTTCGTGATGGCCAAAACCGGCGAAGTGGAGCCTCTGATTAAGGCGGTCGAGGAACATCCCAGTGATGAGGTCCGTCGCGCCGTCGTCAAACTATTGAACTTAAGTGGGCAAGCAGAAGTAGCTGACGCAGCGCTACAGCGACACGTTCTCGGTGTGCCGGCGGCGCGGCAGAATGGCGTTGCCAAAGAACCGGAAGCGGGGAATGACTTGCGTGCAGTGGCGGCGGAATCAGAAGTTAAGCGAGCAGTAAGAAACGGCGGCAACGGCCATTGAGCATTCCGGTGCTGCGTGCTTATTTGGTAGCCCCGGTTTTCAGTTGCACGATTGCAATGCCTCCAGGCGGAATGCTTATGCGGATAACACTGCCGCCGGCCTGAGTTTTCACCTCAATACTTTTTTCACTGATCCAATCAAGCGCTGTTTTGATTTCCACTGACGGCAAGGTGACAGTGGCGGTAACTTCCGCACTGCGATCCACCTGGGCCATGCCTTGTTGTGGTTTGTAGACGCCGTTGTTGTTAATCAGAGTGACCAGCCAACCTTCCGAATTGCGATTGATTAGATATTCCACGTCGCCATTTATCCTGATGGGGGCCGCGTCCGCGAAAACGTGTGCCAGCATGTGCGCCGCAAAAGGCGTGATCCGCTCGTCTTCGCCGAGCAAATCAGGCAACGCCGCAAAGACCACGCTGCCGCTGCCGACTTTGTTGACAGTCACCAGCGGGTCACCGTTGTCGGAAACAATCAACGGGGTTGCGCCTTTCAATTCCAATTTTTCATAACGAAACATTTGCCCACTCAGATTCTGCACTGCTTCGCCGCTCGCGAGGCAACGCGCGTTGTCGGCTTCGGCAGTCACGCCGGTGAGACGTAGCCCGAGTAGTTCGGTGGGAAAGTCTTTGACTTGGGCGGCATTGAGAACGACGGTGCCACCCGATTTCACATATGCAGTTACTCGTTGGACCCATAATGTGGTCCAGTCTAATCGGCCGCCGGCGACCACCGCGCGATACGACCCCAACAGCGCCGCGTAGTTAATCGGCAGCGGAGCGCCGCCCGTCACGGTTGGTAATGGGGTCGAGATGGGCGCCGCGCTGCTGTTCAGATTTCCACCCTCGTATACCCACGGCGAGCTTTTGGTCGGCCTCTTATTGGTCTCTCTGTTTGCAATCCTTTGTGGGGCTTTGGCTACGGCGCCGGCAGGAGCGGATGTATTTGCAGGCAGGGACTTAGCATCGGGATTATTCGAGGCGACCAGCACATCAAAAATGTCGCCAAAGGCACCATTGACGAAAGCCTGACGATCGCCGGTAGCGGGTTCCCCCTCGACAACGGTTCCAGGAAAGTAAGCAACGCTAAACAATTCGCGCAGCGCGCGGTCGCTGCGATTGATTTGTGAAACTCCAAAGGGCCATTGCGGATAGTCAGTCATCTCCCAACCGTGGGCTGGGTCAAGCAAAAAAGCGATGGGCGTGTAAGGCGTGCCGCGCTCCGGGTGCCTTTCTGCGAAACGGACAAACTCAGCGGTAATGCGACCTAACGGATTCAGCTGAAATTCATGTTCGCCTGGCCCAGGTTTGAAAAACTGATCACCGCCTTGCTCGAGATAGATCGCCGCGGCGCCTGACATGTAATAGAAGTAGTAACTCTTGCGATACCACGAGAGCGACGGGCCCATCGTCACGCCATAGCGCGAGTGGAAGAAGTTATCCGGCCCCGCAAAGTTCTGTGCTCTCGTGAAGGTAGTTGCGGTATCACCAAAGTTCGGCGCGTGGTAGTAAAGAAAGTTCGCGCCGTACTGCCGCGCGGCGCCCCGCGTGAATGCCGTGCGCATCGCAAACATCGGCTGCACCGCCGCCGTCTCAATGCCCAGCAATCGCACGCCCCAATTAGTTAGCGCGTGAGCAAATGAGGTGCTGGAAGTAGATTGCGCCGGAATCAGCTTGTCCCACATGGCGCCCGTCTCGACATGGAACGTGCTGGCCCACTTGCGCGCAATAGCATTGTTGTAAAAGTTGCGATACGCCTCCAGCAGCTCGCGCCGTGACATCGTGTCAGAAACTTTCAATTCCGCAGCCGCCGACTCCCAGACATAGCCAACACTTTCGCCGGATATCCAGCCGAGAAACTGATCCTTGAGTTCACCGTTTAAGAGATTCCAGGCCGCTCGGCCATCTGCGTCAGACAGTCCCGCCGACCCGTAGTTGATGAGAACGGCGAACGGGCTCTTCGTCTCGCGCAGGAAACGCAGGAATGGACTGCCTTCCTTTAGATACTCAGGAAGCGTGTTGATATAGATGACCGGCACGACAAGTTTGGAACTAAAAATTGGGACAGCGCGAGCGCCTTTGTATTTCTGCACAAATTGATCGATAGGTTCGGCATTGAACGGATAAAGAGGACGCTCGCCAGGCGTCAGGTCGTATAGCTTCCAAAAATCCGGCGCTATGTTCCAGGGCATGAGAAAGTCGTGGCCCGCAAGGGTTGGCCGTTGCCACGCCGCCGGAGTTTCGCTGGAAGCATTTTGATTGATTAGCGATGTCAGCGGCGCGCGGTTGGTGGACCATTCGCGCAGGTAACGCATCGCGGCAAAGTCCGGCTTAACACGCGCCTGGGGAACGTAAGCAAGATCGTTGGTTACAAGCGTGACGTCGACGTGGCGTCGTGCTTGAGCAGGTTTATCAATCGCAATCGAAATGCGCGCCGGGCCTTTTTCTAATTCAGCAGTCGCGCTATCCCACGTGAATGCCCACTTCCAATACATGCTGACTTCGTCATGGACGTCGATCACATCTTTGGTCCCAAACTCGTGGCGGAAAATCTCATGCTCGCGCTGGCTGACTGTAACAACGAAGTTTTCAGTCTTGTTCGCCCAGTCCGCATAACGAACCCAGACGCGGTATTCACCTGCGCGGGGAATCTCAATGTTCTGATAGATGGTCGCCTGCGTTTCGTCTGCGCTGGCGGCGGCGGAATTCCAGCCGCTCTCTCCGCCCTGGGTCCACTCGGCTGAGGTGCCGGTGCCATTCATGCCCCAGCCGCGCGCCTGAGCGCTGGGCAGGTCACGCCACGACGGATTCAATACCGGCTCGCCGTTTGACTGCGTGGCAAAGCCGCGCATGTCTTCCGTTTCTATCCAGAGGTATTCCGGGTTGGTGGTATTGGTTGTTTGCGCGAAGGCTTGAAAGCTAAGAAGAAGAAACGCGAGTAGGGCAAGTCGACTAAATCTGCTCATTGGATCGATGCTGTAAGCGGTGCATTGCACCCTTCTCCCCATCTCGCCGTCACGGCGTTAGCCAAGCGCGTCGAGGCATTCAGCCAGCGTTCGTCGACGGCAGGTAAACATCGGGGTATCGCGCAGAGTGTACGAGCTTGCTTTTGTTTCGCGCAGTTCCTGAACAAGGTCAAGAAAATCCGCCGGGTTGTCAGTCTCAAACGCAACCACAAATTCCTGATCGTCTAAACCAAAAGAATAAGTCGTGTGCAGTTTGACCGAGCGATATTTCGAGCCGATACGAATGTGCTCGTCCATCATTTCCTGACGCTGGTCGGCGGTGCGCGAATACCACTCGCGAGTTTTCACAAACGGATAGACAAACAGATAGTCCGATTTGCCAGGAACAATGTGCAGGCGATCTTCAGCGTGCTCCGGATTGTCCTTGTCGATATACATCGATCGTTTCGTCATTGAAAGAAACGATTGCGTGGGCTCGATGTATTTCGCCATCTCGGTGTGGTTCAACTCCGAGGTCATTTCCTGGATGGGATCCAACTCATAACCGATGCGCCAGATCATGAAATCGACGTTGGTGCGCAGGCCAATGGTCGAGTAACTATGAATCAGCAGAGGCGGGTGAAACTTTTGCACGGTACCCACGAATTGATCCTTGCATTGTTGCTTTTCTTCAGCAGCCAACATCCGCCACTCAGGCCGGGCGCTATAGAAAGTGAAGTTAACGAATTGCCGCGGTAGCTTGGCTTTTTGTTCCTCCAACTCGATGCAGTTGGGGGCGAGGCGTAAAGAGCCTCGGGTCGCGCTGCCTTGTTCTTTGTCCGAACTCATTTTTCGCTTGACCTCTGCTGCTCGTGAAGAAATTCGATTACTGTCGTGGCCGACTTAATGCGAAAGTATTCTGCCGAGTCTGCCAGCCGTTTGCAACCGGCCACGCGGTATCCGATAAGCTTGGGCTTGTCGCAACGTCGCGACAAACTCAAGGAAGGTCTGATCAAGTCGAAGGGTCAACTCCTTGGAGCGCGCTGGCCTGGCAGCGCTTTGGCCCCAACTAACCTATCTAGCCGTCATGGCTGAATGCTTCTCGATATTAAGCTGCGCCAGCCCAGCACAGGCCAAAGCGGCGCCGGGCCGCCGCACTCAAAGGTCGAACGTGAAACTTTTTGCTATACTCCCGCAGCCCCATTTTACAGACTACTTTCGAGCGAGGAAAAGCATGAAGGCTTTCACTTATACGCTATTAATCGTCGCCATTTCGCTGTTCGCTGTTGCGTGCAGCAAACCAAACACAGCAACAGTTACGCCAGACGGACCAGCAGCGTCACCATCGCCTGTCGCCGGCATGTCTGACGAATTTGCGGCAACGCGTGCAGTCTTCAAAAAGAATTGCGCCGAGTGTCACGGCGAAGATGGGACAGGCGGTACTAAGACCGTAGATGGGAAAAAGTTAAAGGTGCCAAACCTTACGGCAGGACATGCACTCGGACATTTCGACGACGAGTTCATCAAACAGATCACCAAAGGTGGGGACGGCATGCCGGCGTTCAAGGAGAAGCTAACGCCGGAACAGGTGAATGAACTCGTTCACTTGATTCGTCACGAGTTTCAGGGGAAATAGAAAACGTAAACCGGGAACCGGGAACCGTGAACAATGAACAGTGAACCGGAAACGCGCGCTAATTCGCGTGGTTGACGACGGTTCACAGTTCACGGTTTACTGTTCACGCTTCAAGAGGCGCGCGTAGCTCAGTTGGATAGAGCGTTTGACTTCGAATCAAAAGGTCGCAGGTTCGAGCCCTGCCGCGCGCACCACTCCTAATTTGTTTCAAAAACTGGATTAGTCTCCCGCAGGCGCCGCTTCGGCTGCTTTTCGTTTGTCTATTGGCAGATACTCGCGGGTCCGGTCGCCGAGATAGATTTGCCGCGGTCGCGCGATCTTTTGATCCGGGTCTTCCAGCATCTCGATCCATTGCGCCAGCCAGCCTGACGTGCGCGGAATCGCAAACAGTACCGGAAACATGTCGACCGGGAAGCGCATCGCCTGGTAAATGATCCCGGAATAAAAATCTACATTCGGATAGAGGCGGCGCTTGACGAAGTATTCATCCTCGAGCGCGATGCGTTCCAGCTCCAATGCTATTTCCAGCATGGGATCTTTTCCGGTTACTTCGAACACTTCATCCGCCACTTGCTTGATAATGCGCGCGCGCGGATCGTAATTCTTGTAAACACGATGGCCAAAACCCATCAGCCGAAACTCTCCCGCCTTCACTCGTTTGATGTAGTCGGGAACTTTATCCTTCGAGCCAATCTCCTTCAGCATGCGCAGCACCATCTCGTTGGCGCCGCCGTGCAGTGGTCCATAAAGCGCGGCGGCCGCACCTCCCAGAGATGAAAACGGATCTGTCTGAGCGCTGCCAATGCTGCGCATCGCATTCGTGCTGCAATTCTGTTCGTGATCGGCGTGCAGGATGAAGAGTACCGAGAGCGCGCGTTCAAGCACCGGATTTGGCTTGTACTTGAGCTCCGTCGTCTTGAACATCATGTTGAGAAAATTGCCTTCGTAACCGAGATCGTTATCCGGGTAGGCGTATTGCATGCCGATGCGATGACGGTAGGCAAACGCGGCAATCGTCGGCACCTTGGCCACCAGCCGGTAGATTTGTTTGCGGCGGCATTCCACATCAAAGATCTGTTTCGCGTCGGGGTAAAAAGTTGACAGCGCGCCGAGCGTTGCTTCAAACATGCCCATCGGGTGCGCGTTGTAATGAAAGCCATCCATCACCGTCTTGATGTTCTCGTTAATAAAGGTGTGATAGGTGATGTTGCGCGTCCATTCCTGCAACTGCGCTTCGTTGGGCAGTTCGCCGTGCAACAGCAGGTATGCGACCTCGAGATAAGTGCTCTTTTCGGCGAGCTGATCGATGGGATAACCGCGATACTCGAGGATGCCTTTGTCGCCGTCGATAAACGTGATGCGGCTCTTGCAGGAAGCCGTATTCATGAAAGCCGGATCGTAAGTCATCAGACCAAAGTCGTCGTCCGACGTTTTGATCTGGCGCAGATCCATGGCCTTGATCGTGTCGTTCTCGATCGGCACTTCATACTGTTTCCCGGTGCGATTGTCAGTAATGGTAAGCGTGTTCGCGCTCATCGCGTTTTCTCCTGGGCTTGCGGTTTCTAACAGATTAAGCGCGCGGAGCAATAATCAAACGGGTCGAGGTGAGCAGTAAATCACTTAATGCCCATCAACTCCACATCGAAGATCAAGGTGGAGTTGGGTGGAATATCCGGTGGCTTACCGGCGGCCTTGTAGGCGAGTGGCGGCGGAATAATTAATTTGCGCTTCCCGCCGACCTTCATGGAGGCTATTCCCTCATTCCATCCTTGAATGATGTTGGGCGTGCCCAATTGGAACTCAATCGGTTTTTGCCCGGGATGATCGTAGGAGCTGTCAAACTTCGTTCCGTTCTCGAGTGTGCCGGTGTAAGCGACCGAAACGGTTTGGCCGGTTTGCGGTGACGCTCCTGATCCTTCGGCCACGTCGACGTATTTCAATCCCGATGCGGTTGTAACTTCAGCACCACCGGTCTTGCTGCGGTTCACAAAGAGATATGCGATTGCTGCGGTGGCGAGCGCCAGCACAACAACGATAGCGATGGTTCTGGTCTGTTTATTACGACCCGTTGCGGCCGCCGGTTTCGCAGACGAGTACGGCCCCCTCGGACGTTTCTTAGCTTTGGTGGTTTTTCGATGTCTACTTTGCGGCAAGTATGAGATTCTCCTGTCAGCGTGATTGCCTGAATATTTTGGCCTTCTTTATACCTGTTTTCGGCATTGGGTTTCAATCGATGACGCATTGAGGAGCAAAGCGATATGCGAGTATCCAGACTTTTGTTCACCTTGTTGCTGGCGTTGGCTGCGCCTGGATTTGCTCAAGGCCCTCCGACGGAAGCTGGGCCATTTCGAAAACCAGATCTAGTCGAACTTGTGAAGCTCGAGGCGACGATTAAGCTTGATGTTCGTTATGCCACCAAAAACAACTTTCTCGGCAAAGCAGTCTATTCCCAGGCGCGCGCGTTTTTGCAAAGGCCGGCTGCGGAAGCGCTGGTCCGTGTCAATCAGGCTTTGCGGAGGCAAGGTTACGGGCTGGTTGTATTCGATGGTTACCGGCCGTGGTCGGTAACAAAAGTCTTTTGGGATGTAACACCCGAAGATAAGAAGATATTCGTCGCCGATCCGAGCAAGGGCTCACGCCACAATCGCGGTTGTGCGGTTGACCTGTCTTTGTTTGATCTGAAAACAGGCGTCGAGGTAAAGATGCCAAGTGAATATGACGAGATGACCGAACGCGCACACGTTAACTACGAGTGCGCGCCTCCAGAAGCAAAACGTCTGCGCGAACTCTTGCGAAGCGCGATGGCCGCGGAAGGGTTTTCCGTTTATGAGCCGGAGTGGTGGCACTACGACTATATGGATTGGAAAGAATACCCGATCATGAATTTAAAGTTTTCGGAACTGGGGAAATAGGTGCCGGGTGACAGGTGCCGGGTCCCAGGTGCCAGGTGGCAAGTGTCGAATGTGACGATCCTTTGTCGCTCTGTGCTGTTTATCAGCTCCTCAAAATCACAATCAAACTGACACCCGACACCTGGCAACCGACACCTGGCGCAGGCTCTCAGCTTCTCGTCAGCCGGATGTTGCCGTTTATGCCGCTGGCGTTGATTGAGTTGCCGCCGCTGCCAATCTGCGCGGTGTAGTGACCGTGCCGGCTCTTATCGATGCTCACGTTCGGCATATCAGAAACGACGTTGCCGTTCATGCCATGTGCGTCGAGGTCGGCATTGACGCCGTCGTCTAGTCTCAACTCGATGTTCCCGTTAATGCCAGAAATGTCGACGCCGCCTCGGTCAACTTGTTTCAGAGCGACCGCGATGTTGCCGTTAATGCCTTTGAAGCTTGCAGCGCCCGACGCCCGAGCTATATCAACCTTGCCATTCACGCCTTTCACGTCAACTGCGCCATCGATTTCGCCGGTGCTTAAGGAACCATTGATACCTCTGGCGACCAGCGAGATTTCTCGTGGCAGGCGCAGGGTCACGCGTTCCGTTGGATTGGAACCAAAGATCCGCGCAAAGAAACTGGTATTAACGCTTTCCGCACGAACGGTCAGGCTGTCAGCCGTGGCATCGATGGTCACTTTGCGGCGGCCCAAAACTTCCTGGCTCTTGCCTGTACGTTCGACATAAATCTCGGCAGTCTTGCTGTCGGACGTCTCAATTTTTACACCACCATTAATGCCGGCTACTTCAACGCGGGCACCGGGGAAAAGCTCATAGGTCTTGCGAACCTCTTCGCGCACATCGCTCGCCGAAGACTTATCGCCGTCCACTACCTGCGACCAATTGCGAATTCCGCCGGTAGTTTTTGCGCGCGAGCGCACCACACCGGCAACTCCGGCAACCGTCACCAGTAGCACAACCAGAATGATCTTTTTCATTGGAATGTCTCCGTTTGCAGACGAACAATCTTGAGAGCAGTAACGAGTTTGCCGACCATTTAGTTTGATTAGAATTGCCGTTCGCCGGGAGATTCAGCTTCAAAGGCGACCCATCTTGACATAAGTCCTACCGCGTCTTACATTCGATGCACTCCGCAAAACTACAAGGTTTCAGACGCTATCCGGTCCCCCTCGGAGTTTTTCCCGGCCCATGAATGGACTCCAATGACAGAAAGAGATTCGCAGCATAAAACAGTTCTGATTGTCGAAGACTCGGAAGACGCGCGCTATTTTATGCGCCTGGAGTTGGAGCAACTCGGTTATCGCATCGTGGAAGCGGACAACGGCGAGAAGGCGGTCGAAGTCGCCGAACGCGAACGTCCGGACATCATTCTGATGGACCTGAGCTTGCCAATAATGGACGGCATTGCAGCGACGGAAAGGATTCGCGCAAGCGACGGTTTCAAGACTGTTCCCGTAATTGCGGTCACCGCTCATCAGGAAACAGATTTTCGCGCCGACGCGAAAGCGGCGGGATTCAATGCGTATGTCACTAAGCCAATTGATATTCCCTGGCTCAGCGAATTAATTGAGGGACTGCTGGTTTAGTTGGATTGACTAAGTCTGCGCTCTTTCGGAGCGTAGCGCGGACGCGAGTTTAGCCCAGCCTTGCCAGGCCGGGACCCGTTCAAGAAAGTGTCCGCGACGAGAAACAACAAAAATATCCTATCCCGGCGTTGAAACGCTGGGCTAAATTCACACCGCCGACTACGCGGCGAAGACACTCTCCTAATAGATTGAGGAAATCCTCCTACTCAGCTAACGAAACAATCGTTGCGCCCCAACCGCCAGCTTCCGGCGGCGCGTCAGTCCAATTCAAAACAAATGGTGTCCTGGCCAAAATCGCACGGACCATTTCGCGCTGCACGCCAATGCCTTTGCCGTGAATAATTCGGACCTGACGAATTCCGAGTCGCCGCGCTTCCTGCAAATATTCTTCGACTACCAGCTTCACTTCGCGCGGCTGAAATGTGTGCAAATCAAATACGTCGGTGATTGGAATCGTCACCGGGTCGGGAAACGGGTCGTCGCGATCTGATTCTGGGTCGGCAGCGACCGGCTTATCCTCACTCTTCATCAATCCGCCGTTCTATTTTTCTTTGGGCGCAATGTAACCGCGCCTGGCCTTAACGACTAGTTTGCCGTTCGACTTCTGCGCGTTGGGAGTCAGATCGATCTTAAGTTTTCGCAGAGTTCCATCTCGTTTCTTATTCGACGATACGAAGGCGAGGTTATAGCGCGTACGCAGATGCTCGATCAAAGTCTTGAAAGTTGTATTGAGTTCCTCAGGTTTCTCTTCAAACACCTCACCGCCGGTTTCTTCCGCGAGTTGTTTGATGTCCAACACATTCTTAAGTGCTCCGCCCACGTGTGTGCCAAAAACCATTAATGAATTTTCCATTCGCTGGACTGGGGACTTGGGAACCAGACCGCAGACGACGCTTCCCGATTCGAAAATGGCCTGCTTCGCGGCTTTGCCAGATGGTCCATGGCCGCAGTCAAAGTTTCGCGTGATACCGGTGATCGCGATGATCACGCGACGGCCGACAGGGTTGCCGGCCGTCACCATGTAGTCAGCGGCCTTGAAGAAGGCCTTGTTCAGGCAGTGGTCGGCCCAGGTGTTGTTCTTGGGAATGCGCTCGAGCGCGTTGGCGATTTGCGAGCGGTCACGCGTGAATTCCTGGAGCAGCTCAACATTGTCGTGGTAGGTCATTACCGCCACTTCGTCCGTCTCCTTCAAACGCGCGAGCGCCTCGTTTGATGCCCGGCGGACTTCGTTGCCGAATGGATCAATGCATCCGCCGCGGTCGATCAACAACACAACCGACAGCGGCAGCGTGTCCTGGCTAAAATTTGTGATCTCCTGTTTCGTTCCGTCCTCGAGAATCAGAAAGTCTGTCTCCTTTAGATTACCGACCACGCGAGCAGTTTTCTTTTGCAAAACCAGGGCATCGACCGTTACCAGGTCAACGTCAACTTTTACTACTTCGGCTGGTTGGGATGCAGTCCGTTTGTCGCCAGTAACTTTGCGTTCGCGAGTCTGCGACGTAATCCGCGAAGACACGTATGGCAACAGAAGCAACAAGAGAAGGGGAGAAAGAAATTTGTATTTACGCGCGCTTGAGAACAAGGCTTTCATAAGCACTCCAATTTCCGAAAGGCTGCAGACCTAAGCTTTCCTCGGGGAGAGTGCTTTGGCGGGCGTTCGATAATAACCCGTAGGCGTCTACGAGAAAAGAGAAGCCTGGGTAGTAATGCAGTTAGTCAAAGGCCTCGCCGTGGCAATGAAGTCAGTACCGTCTGCGGTAGCGGATGGATGCAGTCATTGCCAATTTTCGATTACCGATTGCCAATTGCCAGATCGCTAGACACCATTGGAAATCGATGATTGCCAATCGGCAATTATGCATCCATCCGCTACCGCGGACGGTACTGACTTTATCGCCACTGCGAGGCCTTAGACCCAAACTGCATTACCCATTGGACTGACGACTCAAGCACGCTTTGAACTTAGCCCGAAAGTCGACTAAAGTATGCGGCGTCTGCCCACGTTTTTCCCATTCCAGAATTAGTTCAGTTCAGGAGATTGATCCCCATGAATAGAAGTGCCTGGAGGTCTCGGCGCCCGCGAACCTTGTCATTTTTAGTGTTGTTGATTGTGTCGCTGATGACCGCGCAACTGGCGCTGGCGCCCCTGACGAGCGCGCAAAACCCAACGCCCTCGACGCCGGTCGTTGATGGTGCGGCGCCACCGGCAAAACTTACGTATCCCGATTCCATGCCCGGCGCCACCGTCGATGATTATTTCGGAACCAGGGTTTCCGATCCTTATCGCTGGCTGGAAGACGATCGCGCGCCGGCAGTTGAGAGATGGGTCGAAGCGCAGAACAAAGTTACCTTTGCGTACCTCGACAAGATCCCTTTCCGCTCGAAAATCAAAGAGCGATTGACCGCGCTCTTTAATTATCCGAAGTACTCTGCGCCGGCGCATCGCGGCGACTATTTTTTCTATACCAAGAATGACGGTCTCCAGAACCAAAGCGTCTGGTATCGCCAGAAGGGCCTGAATGGCGCCGCCGAAGTTCTGCTTGACCCAAACAAGTTGTCGGCCGACGGCACTACGCGTTTGGGCGCGGTCTCATTCTCGAAAGATGGCAAGCATTTGGCGTATGGCGTTTCGCAAGGTGGTTCCGACTGGAACGACGTCTATGTTTTGGACACTGCGACGAAACAGTTGTCCACGGACCATGTTGAGTGGATGAAGAGCTCTGGTATTTCCTGGCAGGGCGATGGCTTTTACTACAGCCGCTATCCGGTGCCGGAAAAAGGTCACGAGCTGACCGCGAAGAACGAGAACCATCAGGTTTTCTATCACAAGATCGGAACCCCACAATCCGCGGACACACTGGTTTACGAGGACCCGGCAAATCCGCAGCGCTTCCACACGGTCGGCACCAGCGACGACGAGCGTTATGTGTTCCTGACGATTTCCGAGCGTGGCAAAGGTAAGAAGGGAAACGC
>JANMKA010000168.1:0-1812 GCA_031371765.1 Blastocatellia bacterium | reverse complement strand
ATGAAGACCGACGGCCCCAAATTCAACCAGTTGTTCCACGGCCTGCTGGATCGCGGCGTCTACATCGCCCCGGCGCTGTACGAAGCCGGGTTTGTCAGCGCCGCGCATTCCGATGCCGACATTGCGGCCACAGTCGCGGCGGCGGCAGAGGTTTTTGCGTCGCTGTAGTGTTTTCGTTTGCGGCCTTGAGTTGCTGCAAAATATATAGCGGTCTACGCATATTCCGCGCGGGCCAGAAGCCTAAAAGACCAGGTAAATTGGCTTGAAATGGCCTGGTTTGCGTTTCGGGGTAGAAAACGCGGCGGATTCAGCCGGGTTTATCCGGCCAGTTTGGCAGTTGGCCCTTATAGAGATTGCGTTGGCAGCTACTGAAAATGTAGCAATTGAAGTTGACGCTGTCCAGCAGGCGCCAACTGCCGCAAAGCGGCCACCTGATGGGGACTGTCCGTGACGAGCAACCTGTAGCCCGCAGCAACCGCCGGTTCACAGTCATTTTCCTTTCAAGCCCGCTCGTCGCCGTTTCGACTCTTCCATCCAACTCGCCACTACGGGACTCATATCGACTGGTTTGACAAATTCGTCGAGCCAATGGTCAAGGTATCTGTAAGCGTTTGGCCAGTTCGGGTATGCGGCCTCAGTCTGTCTCATCGCCAACTTCAGCGCATCGATTTGTGCCTTCAGGTCATCCGAAGAAATTATTCCGATGCCGCTTAGCTTCGAAACTGCTCGGACCACTGCGCGACCCAAGAGTTCGTCGGCTTCCTTGCCTTTGTCCCGTCCGAAGATCGACAGCTTTCCATGGCGGTCGTGCGCCTTCTCAGCCGCCATCACCAAGTCAGTTAGCTCCTTGGTTCCGCTTCCGTATCTCGCGACCAAGATGGCCTCTTCTACTTTGTTCGTCATGGCGTCCAGCTCGATTCTGCGGCCTGACATGAAGATGACAGGATCACAACAACTTGCGGCGAAGCCGCTTCCTGCTGTTGTGGATTCGTGTCGATTGACATGTTAAGGCTCATAGTCCCGGTGTACGACTGTCACTGGCAAATCTAGAGAACGCCAAAGTTTCTCAACTGAGTCAGTGTGGTCGGCTCCGCATACAAACAGTGCAGGCCATTCTTCGCGGGCAAGTATTCGGCCGATCCAGCAGCGCTCGCGAACCGCATCCCACAGCGCGTTGAACGCGTCGCGAAATGCGCCGCCACCGTCAGGAAAGCCACCGCCGCAAACGACCTTCAACATAGTGCCATCGTCAAGTGAGAGCGCGATGCGTTCCTTTGGTTCGAGGTCAACATGCTGATGCTCAATTCCCAGCGCCTTCGCCACCCGGTAACCCACAGTGTGCTCGACCTCCTGATGCCCGAGACCGGCCTCGCTCATTTCTTCTGCGACCCGAGCGATCCGATGCTCCGCGCACGCGCGGTGAAGTTCTGCCTCAAATGCGGCCACCCTCGAACTATCCGTTCCCGCTGCCGCGCACTGAAGCGTGTGTGAGGTGCCGATGATGAAGAGCGCTACGTTCACAGTGAGCTTTAACGTGTTATCCCGGTCAAACCCGCTTCGTATCGCGGATCAACTTGGGGTTTCGGCAAATGACGATTTTGCATGTGCTTGATTTGTATCACGGTTTTTGTGACGGACGGCAACAATCCCTTCGGTGGCTGCCCTGATGCGCTGGGTAACATTTTCCAAAAACAGGCGATTACCCACCATGCCCGTTGGCCAGCCCAGGGCGGATGCCGCAGGTCAAGAAGGAGGCGCGCGATCAATCTTTGCAAGGCGAACAACCGGTCCACGCGCCGGGTGACACGGAGG
>JANMKA010000164.1:0-7141 GCA_031371765.1 Blastocatellia bacterium | reverse complement strand
GTCCGAATTCCTTCCACCATTTCTTCGATGCGCTCATTGTCGAGCGGACGCACCAGAAAACTAAGTGGATACTCGAGGGCTGACCAACCGAAGCTATGCAGCTCCCAAACGCCCAGGTGTCCCGTCAAAAAGATCACGCCGCGTTTGTTCTTCTCAGCCTCTCGCAAATGACGCAGGCCAACCTCGTCATACGCGATCAGTTTGCGCAACTTTTCCGGCGTCGCCTTTGGCAGTTGACTAAACTCACCGAGCAGCCGGCCCAAACTCGAGAAGCTGCCGCGCAGTAATTGCCGCCGCTCTTTTTCGGATTTATCCGGAAAAGCCAGCTCCAGATTGCGCCGGCCGGTTTGGCGCAGCTTGCCCGGTAGGTGGTAAGCGAGGTTGCCAATACCAAGGCCTACAGCGATTGCTGCACGACGCGGCAACGCACCGAGGCCCCAAAGTATTGACCTCGCGAGCGCGTATTCGAGAGCTATTTGAGATTTACTGTGTTTGGTCATGCCGTCGGATAGGACGCGTAGTGTAGCGCAGCCGTGGCCAAGAGCTAAGAGCAAAGGGCGAAGGGCGAAGGGCAAAGATCCAAGTGACCCAGCTCTTTGCCCTTAGCTCTTGGCCCGTGGCGGCTTACTTCTTTGCTTGGGCCAATGATATATTGCGGAACGTTGCGGCCAGAGTTCTCGTAAAGCTCGTTAGAAGTGCCCGCATGTCGGCTTCGGGTGCTTGTGAAACTCTCCTAAAGTTCTCAGTGACAGAACGGAGTGGGATGCAGAAACGTAGGATTCTCATCATCGATAATAACGATGAACTGCGTGCTATTCTCGCCCGCGTCCTGGGTGAATTGGGTAATGACGTAGTTACCACCGGCGATCGCGACGAGGCCCTCAGGCGTCGCGACATAGACCACTTCGATTTGATCATCAGCGATCTCGCCGACGACTCAAGAACCAACGGCCAACCTGTCAGCGAGTTGCACCGCAAACATTTGCTCGCCGCCGTCGAAGCCAGCACAACTGAACCAACCATCGTCAAAGCTTTCAAGATGGGGGCAGTCAACTGCAAACGACACCCCTACGCTGAAGGCGAGCTGCGTGAAATTATCGAACAGACGCTTTCCTACAAACTTCGTTACGTCGACGATCGCAGTTTGCTTTCTCATACTCACGAGAAGATCGAGTTTGAACTGCCGAGCGATCTGGCGCTGATGAACGGCGTGCTGCAATACCTGCTCGCGCGTGTTGCGAAGTTGGGTTTAGTTGCGGCCGAGGGTTCGAATTTGTACGTCGCGCTCGATGAGGCTTTTGTAAACGCAGTCAAGCAAGGCAACAAAAATGATGCAACCAAACTGGTGCGCATCGGCGCTGAGCTGTCGCCAAAAGAAGCGTGCTTTACTATCGAAGACGAAGGCGAAGGCTTTGACGTGCAAACTATTCCCGATCCCCGTGACCCGGCAAATCTTTTCAAGTCGTCCGGCCGCGGTGTGCTGCTTATCTACAACATCATGGATGAAGTTGAGTACAATGCGCAGGGCAATCGCGTAAAAATGGTAAAGAGACCGGACCGTTCGGCAGAAACTCAACTCGTTGAACCCGACACCGCTAACGACAAACACACCTCCAACGTCTGATACGTTCACTGGGCGGCGCCACTTCGCGCCGTCGGATTCTGACGTTCCCGGACAAATTTCATTTCTAAGATCGTGGCGCTGGTGGTCCATCCCGGCCCTGCTGGGAGTGGTCCTGGTGCTCTGGTTCGTCGATCCGTTTATCGGCGACTGGGATGGACTTGACTACACCATGCTGTCGCTGGCCGGCTATCCCTCGTCGATGGCGCTCGGTCGCAATCTATTCATTTTTGAGAACCACGCGCTTTATCAGTTGGCCCATCGCCTCTTTAACGTGCAGCCGGAAAGCGCGTACCTGATTTTTAAGTATGCGGTTGTAGTGCAGGCACCGCTGGCATTAATAGCGTGTTGGGTTTTGGCACGTGACGTTACGCGATCGCTTCACGCGGCGACACTCGCGGCATTGTTCCTAGTGGCCTCGCCGGTGTTCGTTCTCTACGGCGGTCAGGTGATGACCGACGTACCATCCGTGCTGCTGTTGGCCGTAGCGCTCATTCTTCATTATCGCGGACTGCAACAACGTCGCGTCTGGTTGGTGCTGGCCGGCGCGGCGTTATTGGGTTTGGGCGTCAACCTGCGCGAGACCATTGGCCTTTACGTGCCGTGGCTGGTGCTGGCCCCGTTCGTCAGCGGTTGGAAATTGCGCCGCCGGGAAGTTTTGATTGTAGTCGGCTCATGCGTGTTGTTTGCTTGTTTCGCGCTTGGTTGGTTTGGCTTTTGGTTTATTACCGACCCGAACTATCGCAGCATTTGGTATGGCTGGCGCGAGTCGATGGCGCAAGAAACGGCGCGACATCCGGTGACGGCCCGCAGCCTGAAGCCGTACCTGGCGTATTTTTTTGTTAGCTGCCCCATGGTTTTTATTTCGCTGCTGCCGGCGCTAATCAGTGAATGGCGCGCGCGCAAACTGTCACCACTGCTTTTGCTTGCGGCGGTTGGTTTGTTTGCGGATCTGTTGCTCTTTTTTAACTACAGCACCGCCGTTAACTGGCGCTACTTCTTAACCGGCATGCCGGCGATCGCGCCGCTGTCGGCCGCTTTTTTTATACGCACTCTGCAGCGTCGTGTTCGCAGCATGCGCATCGTTTTTGGTTCGTGCGTGGCTGCGGTGCTGCTGCTCGCCGTTGTTTTCACTCTCTTGCTGCGGCCGGCGAGTCAACAATTTATCGAGCGGCGGGCGATGAGCAAGAACTATCGCTATCAGTTGGAAAAACTTCCGCCCGATGCGGTCATGATTTCGGGCGCGCAAACCATCGCCGTTACTTACTGGCGAGCGATCGGCCTGGGCAAATGGGAAACGATTGGTACTGGTGGCGGTTGGCCTGGCAGTCAGCTCGTGCCCTGGATTGAAAACTACCTCGCGCAGGGGCGCCGCGTTTTCGTGGATACTGACCCGCGCTGGTGGCTGCCCTGTGGTTGGCAGCGTGACGAAATTTTTGGCATCGTGGATTTGCAACAGCGCTTTAGTTTTCGCCGCGTGACGGAAACAATTTATGAAATAAGACCGCGCGGCGAGAGCGGCGCAAGCGACTCACCTAACCTGGAAAAATTACTTCCTGCGAACCGGCCGGAAGACACGAAGAAGTGTCCGCAAATAAGCGGCTAACAAACTGCAGAATTCTCAAGTAAGACGAAGATGCCGTACGAAGTTTTTTTGGCGTTGCGTTATCTCGGTTCCCGGCGCAAGCACCGGCTGGCGCGCGCGACGACGCTGATTGCTGTTGTCGGAATCGCGGCGGGCGTTGCGTCGCTGATTGTGGCGCTGGCCATAGCGGAAGGTTTTCGCGATGAGATGCGCGACAAGATCTTGCGCGGCACTGCCCACATTACGGTCATGCGGGCCGATGGCCAGCCGCTCGCGGATTATCGCCAGGTAGCATCACAGGTCGCGAGCGTGCCCGACGTTTTAGGCGCGGCTGGAACCACTTATGACGGTGCGGTGATCATTGGACCAAAGGGTTCAGGGTACGGCGTTCTGCGCGGCATCGATCAATCATCTTCGCAAGTAACTAATGACATTTCTGCTACGGTTGTACGTGGATCTCTCGAACCAGTTTTCAGAAGAGACAGCGACGAACAAACCCTGCCGTCAGTTGTGCTGGGAGCCGAGCTGGCGAAGCGCCTTGGAGTTGATGTTGGGGATACAGCGGATGTGATTTCGGCGCAGTCTGCCTATTCCTCCCCGAACGCGAACCGGCGCCGGGTGCGAGTCGCCGGCGTTTCTCGCTCGGGCTTGTTCGAATATGACTCGACCTGGATTTATGTTTCGCTGGAAACGATTGCTGCTTTCACCGGCAACACTCATGCGGCATCAATGGTCGCGGTCCAGGTTGCAGACCTTTATGACGTCAAGCAAACGTCGGCGCACATAAGACAGAAACTCGGCAGCGCTTATCAAGTGATTGACTGGCAGGAAGCCAACCGGCCGTTGTTCACCGCGCTCACGCTCGAGCGGCGCATCGGCATCATCATAATTGCGCTGATAGTCTTAATTGCGGCGCTGAACATTACGACGACGCTAATCCTGCTCGTCATGGAACGACGGCGCGACATAGCAATCCTAAATGCCATGGGCGCGACGCCGAACGGCATCATGACAATTTTCGTGATCGAAGGCGCAATCCTCGGTTTGTGCGGAGCGGTCGCCGGAGTCTTGCTGGGAGCGATCGCCACGCTAATTGCCAATCGTTACCATTTGATTAGTTTGCCGCCGGATGTCTATTCAATCAGCAGCGTGCCGTTGCCCCTGAACAGTTACAACATCATTTTTGCGGCAGTGATCGCTTTAGGGCTGAGCATCCTGGCGACGATCTACCCGGCACGCGCAGCATCCAGGATTCATGCTGCTGAACTGCTGCGGAACTCGTAATAATTCCAATGTCCCAAAATTAGTCCAATGCCCAATGTCCAAAGTCCAAAGTCGAATGACGGAACGACGGCCGGTTCAGGCAGTGCTGACCGGCGTGAACACAACTCCCAGCAAGAAAACGCTAATCTGTCGCCAGCGGACATTGGACTCGGGACATTAGACTTTGGACTAGTGGTCACCGATCTACGCAAATCTTTTCTATCCCCGAGTGGCGAGCGCAGCGAAGTCTTGCGCGGAATTTCTTTCTCAGTCTGCCCGGGTGAAACGATTGCTGTCGTGGGAGCGTCAGGCGCAGGCAAATCAACTTTGCTGCATCTCGTCGGCGGCATCGAAGCGCCCGATCATGGCAGTATCAAGCTCGGTAAGTTTGCAGTCGATACCGCTACGCGCGCCGAATTGGCTCGTTACCGAAACCGCCAGGTTGGGGTTGTTTTTCAGTTTCACCATTTGTTGCCGGATCTGACTGCCGCCGAAAATGTTTCTTTTCCCTTGCTGCTGGCGCGCCACGACCGGCGCAAAGCGATGCGGCGTGCCCATGAAGCTCTTGATCGTTTAGGCCTGGCGTCGCGAGCGTCGCACCGAATCACCGACCTTTCCGGCGGCGAGCAGCAACGCATAGCCGTCGGTCGCGCTTTAATCACGGCGCCCTTGCTGGTTTTGGCTGATGAGCCTACCGGCAACCTGGATTCAATCAGCGGCGGATTAATCGAAACTGAACTAATGAGCTATGCAGCTTCGCGTCCGGCCATCGTTATCATGGCGACGCACAATCAGGATTTGGCGCGGCGTTGCGATCGCGTCCTGACATTGGAGCAGGGAAGGATTGCCGAGGACTGAAGTTCAACTGAAAAGAGACATTGTTTACGAGTTTATTACCGGGGAAACCAAACAAAGCTTTTGGCACTCTCAGTGTTGGGTTATAATGCCGACCAGTTGCCGGGCGATTGGGTTTTTCGCCCGGCATGGTAATCATAGGCCCTTTGCAGCGATAACAACTGAATGTTCGAACGCTATACCGAAAAAGCGCGCCGCGTTATTTTCTTCGCTCGCTACGAAGCGTCGCAGTTTGGCGCGCCGGCAATTGAGCCCGAACACCTGCTGCTTGGCCTGATGCGCGAAGATAAGACGCTCACCGGCAGATTTTTCCCCCGCGCCCAGGTCTCCATCGAATCCATTCGTAAAGAAATCGAAGGCCGCACGCTTTTAAGAGAAAAAATCTCGACCTCGGTTGAACTGCCCCTGGCTCCCGAGACAAAACGAGTGCTGGCTTACGCCCATGAAGAGAGCGACCGCCTGCAACATCGTCACATCGGCACCGAGCATCTGCTGCTTGGCCTGCTGCGTGAAGATCGGTCGATGGCTGCCGAGATTCTTTACGAGCGCGGCCTGCGACTGAATGCAGTGCGCGATGAGATTGCGCGACAGTCGGGCGCCGACGCGCGCAGCTCGCAGAAAAAAGACACCCCGCATCTGGTTGAGTTCTCGCGTGATCTCACTGAAGACGCGTCGAACGACAAGCTCGATCCGTTAATCGGACGCGAAGCCGAAATCGAGCGCGTGGTGCAGATACTTTGCCGGCGCACCAAAAACAATCCAGTGCTGATTGGCGAACCGGGCGTTGGCAAAACGGCAATCGTTGAAGGCCTGGCGCAACGAATTGTGCGCGGCGAGGTGCCGTCGTTCCTTGAGAACAAACGAATCCTCTCGCTGGACCTTTCGCTGATAGTCGCCGGTACTAAGTACCGCGGCCAGTTTGAAGAGCGCTTGAAGCAGATCATGCGCGAGCTGGTTGAGAATCCGCAGTACATAGTTTTCATTGACGAGTTGCATACGTTGGTCGGTGCTGGTTCCGCGGAAGGCTCGCTCGATGCCGCAAATATTCTTAAGCCGGCGCTGTCACGAGGTGAACTGCAATGCATTGGCGCGACCACGCCCGGTGAATTCCGCAAATCGATTGAAAAAGATCGTTCGCTTGAACGTCGCTTCCAGGCGGTAAAAGTTCCACCGCCATCGGAAGCAGAAGCAGTCGAAATTCTCGAAGGCGTGCGCGAGCGCTACGAAAGTTTTCATCAGGTCCATTACACCGACGATGCACTGGAAGCCGCCGTTTATCAGTCGCATCGTTACATTCCCGATCGTTTCCTGCCGGACAAAGCCATCGACGTCATTGACGAAGCTGGTTCTCGCGTCAAGTTGCGCGTGCGGCGCGAACAGGGAAATTTGGCCGACTGGAATGAGATTAGCGAGTGGTCCGGCGAGCCTGGCGACGCGGTGAACCTCCAGAATGATCGAAACGAAGACGAGCTGGTGACAGCCCGCGTGACGCGTGACGACGTCGAGGAAGTAATTGCCCGCTGGACAGGAATCCCTGTCACCTCGCTAAAAGAAGAAGAGACGCACAAACTTTTGCGCATTGAAGCCGAACTCCATCTGCGCGTGGTTTCGCAACGCCCGGCTATCTCGGCTTTGGCCCGGGCGATTCGCCGTTCACGCGCCGGCTTGAAAAATCCGTTGCGACCAGTTGGCTCATTTCTTTTCCTTGGCCCAACAGGTGTTGGCAAAACGGAAGTGGCGCGCTCGCTGGCCCACGTGTTGTTTGGCAGTGAACGCTCGATGATTCGCTTCGACATGTCGGAATTCATGGAGAAGCA
>JANMKA010000113.1:0-27057 GCA_031371765.1 Blastocatellia bacterium | reverse complement strand
TACAATCCCGGGTATCAGTCCATTCTCAAGGATCTAAAACAATCGACGCGGCAACGTTTCGTGGCCATTGATTTTGATTACCCGCCGGCGGAGTTGGAAACTGAAATCGTCGCGCGCGAAGGCGGAGTCGACGAAGGCACGGCGCGCGACCTGGTGCTTATCGGCCAGAAGGTGCGCAACCTGCGCGGCCATGGTTTGGAAGAAGGTGTCTCGACGCGTCTGTTAATTTACGCTGCGCAACTAATCACCCTCGGCATCCCGCCAGTCACCGCCGCGAATGTGGCTATGTGCTCGCCTATTACCGACGACCGCGAGCTGCAACGCAGCATTCGCGAGATCGTGACCACGGTCATCTGATTCTTCTTCCCATGCATCCTGGTTTGGATTATCAATGCAGCACGAGAACGACGATCCGAATATACCTTCCGAACGCCAATCGTTTCTCAAGCTAACGACTGACATTGCAAAGTTGCCGCTGGAACAATCTGCCGCGGCGCTGGAAACCGGAGCGGCGATAGCGGCCATTTCGTTGCGCGCGGGCAGTGAATTTTTGCGCGAAGTGCCGCAAGCAACTCGCGTGCTGAGTGCAACCGAATTGCGCGAATGGGGCGAGTTGGGCCGTCGTTTGGCAATGAGTGATGTTGAGACGGCTGTCTCGTTTTTCGCCGCTGGCGTTGCGCAACTACAACCGCTTTCTGCCCCAGCGCGTGCCTCAGTTTTCCAACTCTGTTCGCGGCAGCTTGGCCTGTCAACTCCTATTGCTATTGAAACCTTTCGTACTGCGCCGGCACTTGCAGACAGCTTTTCGGATGCAAGTCTCTTAACGGCTGTGTTGGACGTTGCGTCCGACATCGCACGGCGTTCGGCGCGACACAGCGCCGACTTTCTAAATAAAACTCCCGAAGTAGTGAAGCGGCTCGAGGCTTTCGACGATCCTGATATTTTGCAGGCAGCGATCGCGATGGCCGCGAGCTTTGCCACACGCGCTGGCGGCATCGCGGCTGACGCCTGGGAATCGCTGCCGGAAGCAATTGAACACCTAAACAAAGCTGAAGTTACCAGGTTGCTCAAACAGACCATGGTGTTCCTCGAGCGCGGCGGTGGCGCCGCACTGCAATTGCTGGTTGTCGGCGGCGAGTTTTTGCGACTGTTGCCCGAGGCGTTTGACGAATGGCTTGAATTGCTTGCAGCGGTGGCCCAGCACGGCAATGCGAGTCTGGTTGCTTTCGTGCGCAGCAGTCCACGCTTTGTTCGCATTCTGGTTTCGCACGCCGGTCACGCACGCGCGGCTAACCTTGCCGTTCGCGTAATTCAGGTCACGCGCACAATTGCAAAAGTCGACAGCGAGGCCGCGCTTGCTTGTTTTCGTTCCAGCGCCGTCGCGTTGCGCAACGTGACTGTGGAACAGTTTGAAGAGTGGGCCACGCTCGGTCTTGCTTCGACCGGCAAAGACGCACGCGCGCGACGCAGTTATTTTGCGTTGGAGACGCGCGGCAGTCATGAGGCGTTGCGCAGCGGCAATCAGGGACTCGCTTTGGAATCGGTTTCGCACATTCTGCGTTTGTACGTTGAGGGCCTGACCGGTAACGAAGTGGAAATCAGCTCGCTGGCCGCAGTGCCGGTGGAAGCGCGCATTGGCGACGGGCGCACCATCCATCTGCCGGCGGCGGTTGCCGAATTCGGCGACGATGAACTGGACTTTTGTCTCTACAAAGTGCTGGCGGCGCATGCAGCCGGACAGATTGAGTTTGGCACTTATGAGCGTGGAACAGTTGAACTGCGCGCAGCTTGTAAAGCGATTCAGGAAGAGTTTGATCCGCGGAACGATGCCGCGCGAGCTGCTTTTGCAGTTGCTGATGAGTTAGTAGGACAGACGTCCGCGACTGTGCCGGAAGAAAATGGGACCGGCAGGAATGTCTGTTCTAACGAGGTCGACTATCGGGCCGTGCTCCAGTTGTTTCCGGACAAGCAACTCGCCAGCAGAATTTTTGGCACGCTGGAAAATTGCCGCATCGATCGACGCCTGCGAAAAAAATATCGCGGCCTGGCGCGCGATCTGGATCTGATCCGCGCACATTTGCGTCGCAGCCGTCCTTCCGTGCTCGAGCTGCCGGCCGCGCTGCTGCCGTTTGAATTACTTTTCCAAACGACACTACTGGGTGGCGCTACCGACGACGCCCGCCAGTACTACGGCCAGATTGTTTCGGAATTGGAAACCATAACGGAACAATACTTGTCGCCTGGCGCAGCCACGGTTGCTGACAGCTTGACGGCCACCAGGCGCGCCTACTCATTATTTCAATCGGTTACGCCTGCCGAGGAGTCTGGGCAGCAGTTGGAGACCGAGCAGGAGTTTTCTGAGGATGAGGACGAGCAAGCTGAGAGTTTCCAGCGCATTTCGTCTCAGCAATATCCGCAGCGGCGCGATGCGCGCGATTTATTCAATGCCTGGAACGATCCCAACAGTGAAGGCGAACCCGATGAACTCGCCGGCGCGGAAAGTTGGAGCGAAGGAGAATTTCCCGAACAGGCAATTGAGGAAGGCGAAGTCGCCTACAACTATGACGAGTGGGACCGCGAGTTAACTGATCATCGCCTGGGTTGGTGCCGCGTGATTGAGAAAAAAGTGAAACACGGCGATCGCGAGTTTGTTGAGCAGACGCGCGAGCGGCACCGCGGCGTTATTTCATCTATCCGCCACCAGTTTCAATTGATGAAGCCGGAGGAGCTGACGCGCGTAACGAATGAACTGGACGGCGAAGAATTTGATCTGAACGCTGTCATTGACTACGTCATCGATCGCAAAGCCGATGGCCAGCAATCAGAACGCCTTTACACCAAGCGGCTGCGGCGGCAGCGCGACGTGGCAGTTTCGTTTCTGCTGGACCAATCGTCGTCAACAGCACGCACGATTGGTCGTCATCCGCTGCAGCCGTACACGCGGCCGGGCCGGCGCATCATTGAGATTGAAAAAGAGGGATTGGTTTTGATGAGCGAAGCGTTGGAAGCCGTCGGCGATGTTTACTCAATTAACGGCTTCACGTCGGAGGGACGTCGCAACGTAAAGTTTTATGTGGTTAAAGACTTTGCTGAGAAGTATTCAGATGAAGTGAAACAGAGAATTGGCGGTATCAATTTTCAAAACAACACGCGGCTCGGTGCAGCCATTCGGCATGCGTCGGCAAAACTTGCGAAACAAACGGCGCGCACGCGGCTGTTGATAGTCTTGTCTGATGGGCGGCCCTACGATCACGATTACGGCGACGCGCGTTATGCGCGTGAAGACACGCGCGAGGCGCTGCGACAGGCGAAGATTCAGGGCATCACGCCGTTTTGCATCACGATCGACCGCGAGTCGGAAGCGGAGCTGAAAGATCTCTACGGCGATATTGGCTATACGATTATTGACGACGTGTTGACGCTGCCGGAGCGGATGCCGGGAATCTACCGGCGGCTGACGACGTAAACAGGAGCAGTCGGCAGGAGCAGGAGTGCACTAAGCTGAACCTGCCTAGTGCCGCTGCCGACTGCCGCTTTATTTCTTCCCCCAGCCGCCGCCGCCAGGTGTTTCGAGGCGCACGCGATCGCCGGCTTTCAATTCCCAACTTCCTTTTGAACCAATCTTGCGTGTTTTGCCATCACTTATGATCGCAGCGCTGCCTGGTTTTCCTGCTTCACCGCCTCGTAATCCATAGGGTCCGCGCTTGCGTCTATCTGCAAGCAAAGACATGTGCGCCGCCGCCAGCGTTTCGATCTCGCGAACCACGCCATCGCCACCACGATGTTTTCCTTTGCCGCCCGAGCGGTGGCGAATTCTGTATTCACGCACGCGCAGTGGATAAGCATACTCAAGCGCTTCAGCGGGCGTGTTGAGGCTGTTGGTCATGTGCGTGTGCAGCGCGCTTAAGCCATCAAGATCCGGTCGAGCGCCCATGCCGCCGGCGACGGTTTCGTAATAGGAAAACTCGCGAGATTGCCTGGCCGAGCGCGGATCGATGCCGCCAATGGTCAGGTTGTTCATTGTGCCCTGACTCGCTGCCGGAATTTTGTCAGGCAGCGCCTGGGCCAGGGCCTTGAACAACACATCGACAATGCGCTGCGATGTCTCGACGTTTCCGCCGGCAACAGAAGCTGGATGAACTGCGTTAACAACAGTTCCTTGAGGCGCAATCACTTCGATGGGTTGCATCAGCCCGGCACTGGCCGGAACGTCATCCCCAAGGAGGCAACGAAATACGTAGGACACGGCCGAAACAGTGATCGCTGCGACGGCGTTAACTGGACCGGCAACCTGCGGCGAGCTGCCGCTGAAATCAACGCGCGCGCGGGAACCCGCGATTGTAATTGTCGCTCGGATTGGAACTGGCGAGTCGGATACACCGTCGTCATCGAGGGCGTCAACTGCCTCGTAAACACCATCCGGTATCGTCGCGATCGCATGGCGCATGAGCCGCGCCGAGTACTCAATCAAATGGTTAGCGTATTCAGCTGCCTCTCGTTGGCCGCGCCGCTCGACGATTTCAAGTAAGCGTACGGCGCCGGTTTTCAGTGAACCAATCTGCGCCTGAAAATCGCCGCGGCGTTCATCGTGACTACGAACGTTCGCCAGAATCAGTCGCATGATGTCTTCATCAAGCACGCCGTCTTTTACCAGACGCACCGGCGGAATGCTCAAGCCTTCGCCGTAGATGTCCGTAGCCAGACCCATCGAACCGGGCGTGGCGCCGCCGATGTCGGCGTGATGTGCGCGGTTGGCAACGTAGAAAAGAGTGGGCCGTGGGCGGTGGGCAGTGTGCAGGCTCTCCGTTCGCAAGTTCCTAGCCGGAGTTTCCTTAGTTCTGGCCCAGGCGTGCGCGCGATTGCTGCTCACTGCCCACTGCTCACTGCTCACTGCCATCACCAACGTCACGTCTGGCAAGTGCGTGCCGCCGGCAAACGGATCGTTCAAGGCCACCACATCCCCGGGTTTGAGTTCTATTGCTTTCAAAGCGGAAGCCACCGCCATCGGCATGGAACCAAGGTGCACCGGCATGTGATCGCCCTGGGCGATCACTCGACCGCGCGCGTCGAAAACGGCGCATGAATAGTCGCGCCGCTCTTTGATGTTTGGCGAGAACGCAGTGCGCCGCAGCGCGATGCCCATCTCTTCCGCCACCGAAGTGTAGAGCGCGCGATAGATTTCCAATGTGGTTGGATCGAACTGCTTCATTGTTTTTTATTAATTCCCCCGCCGCCAGGAACCACAAGAAATAAAGTTCACCCTTCCCAACCTGCAAATTTACTCGACTTGAATTATCAAGTTTTCAGACGCATTCACCTCACCATTTGCACCCGCAGGAATCAAAGTTGTTGAAGAGTATTCGGTAACGATCGCGGGGCCGCTTAACTTCATGCCGGGTTGCAACAGCTCTCTCTCGTAAACTGCCGCATTAATCTTTTTCCCATCAATGTAGGCCCCGACGTGCTTCGCCGGCTTTGCAAATTGTTTTCGCGAAACACGACCTTTCTTCATGGCCAATTTCTTAACGACACCAGCCGAGCGCACCCGCGCGCTCACCACTTCCACAATGCTTTCAGGTTGCGCATAGCCGTAGCGTTCGCGGTGCGCGCGATGAAAGTGTGCGGCGATGTTTCCCGTTGTTCGCTTAATCTCAAGCTCAAACGATTGCCCTTTGTAACGCAAGGCCAGCGAACGCTGATGCTGTTGCTTCGTCGCCGGGAACCCTTCGCGACGCAGAACCTCAGCAGCGGTCCGCTCCATTTCCTGAAAAGCCTTTTCGAGTTTCTTCTCGATACCGGTTGCAACGTCAAGCATTAGGGTTCGGCCTTGGTTTCTGACTACGTCAGCGGCCAGCACGCCAATCGCCGAGAGCGCGCCCGCCGAGTTTGGCAAAATCACGCGCGGAATGCGCAACGCTCGCGCCAGTTCAACTGCGTGCAAGCCGCCGGCGCCGCCAAACGGCAGGAGCGCAAAGTCGCGTGGGTCGAAACCGCGCTCGACCGAAATCCGACGAAGCGCACGTTCCATGTTTGTGTTTGCAATCGACAAAATTCCCTGCGCGGCTTCTATCAAATTCACTTTACGGCGCGCTGCCTTAGTCATCTGTGCAGCCAGCGCGGCGATGGCTTTGCGCGCTCGCCCTTCGTCAAGCTCAAACTGTCCGCCCAACAAACCGGCGCCGCCGAAATGGCCCAACACCAGATGCGCATCCGTAACCGTCGGCAACAGCGAACGGCCGTAACATGCGGGCCCAGGATCCGCGCCCGCCGATTCCGGTCCCACTCGCAACGAACCGCCCTCATCAACTCGCGCGATCGACCCGCCGCCGGCGCCGACGGTATGAATGTCCATCACCGGAACAGCAACCGGCAAACCAGCTACGATCGCTTCGTTGGTCAGGCGCACGCCGTCGCGTTCGCACAATGCGACGTCGGTCGAAGTGCCACCCATGTCAAACGTAATGATCTTTTGAAAGCCGGCGGCGCGCGCCGTTCGCAAGGCGCCGACAACTCCACCCGCCGGACCGGACAAAATTGTGCGCACCGGTTCTGCGGCCGCCACCTGCGCCGAGATACTGCCGCCAGACGATTGCATAACGCGCAGACGGGGCGTGTTCTTTTCCAGCCGCCGCAGGTAATTGCCCATCAAGGGCTGCAGGTACGCGTTGATGGCTACGGTCGAGGTTCGTTCAAACTCGCGATACTCAGGCAGAATTAGATGTGAAACAGAAACCGGAATCTTGAGAACAGAAACAGCGTTCGCGATCTGTTGTTCGTGTGCGGAATTAACAAACGAGAACAGCAGGCAAATAGCAATTGATTCGATCTTTTGTTTCTGCAAACGTTCGACAAGTTTAACTAGCTCCTTTTCAGCCAGCGGCTCGAGCACTTCGCCGTTCGCGCTGATACGCTCGCGCACGCCAAAACGCAAATCTTCCGGAACCAGCTCCGGTGGTCGGACCGCATTCAGATTGTAGAGTTCCGGCCGCGCCTGTCTGCCGATGGCGAGCACGTCTGCAAAGCCTTTGGTCGTGATTAGCGCCGTTCGCGCGCCGCGTCGTTGCAACAGCGCATTCGTGCCGACTGTCGTGCCATGAACGATCTCAATGAGTTTCAGCGGAGTGCCGGTGTTGGCAGCGACTTGTTCGATGCCCTGGCGAATCGCCAGCGAGGGATCGGCAGGCGTAGAGGGAAGCTTGAAAACTTTGAAGCCGCCGCCGGCTTCATAAACAAAATCGGTAAATGTTCCGCCGGTATCAACGCCCACGCGTACCGCGTGAACACGGGTTGCGGAGCGCGGCTGGCGGCGTTTGTTGGCCATTTAAGCGGAGTAATGATTCGGTAAAAGAAAAGAATTTATTGCGCTCGTCACTATAGTCACAAGCAAATATGTTGACAAGAAACACCTGCTGACATATATAGCCCGCGCCGATGTCATACAGAGCCTAATTGGCCCATGCCAAGGGAAGTTCCGCAAGAAGTTTGCACTACCATTTACTTGAGACTCCGGAGGCCCCCAAATGAAACAGAATTCACTGATGACCTGTCTGCTTGCGCTGGCACTGCTTCTTGCGTGCGTGCTCGGTTGCAACCGCGCCGGAAACGATGAGAAAAAAAGCGACACGAACGGAAACAAAAAGGCCGCGTTGGCGGATACGCCGCTGGCTAATATCGCCGGCGATTATGAAGTTACTGGCTCAAATGAAAATGGCAGTCCTTATAAAGGCACTTTAGCAGTAATCAAACACGGCGACGTTTATCAACTCCGCTGGAACACCGGAAAACAATACGACGGCATCGCTGTACCCAATGGCAACGTCGTTGCCGTAGCTTTTACCAGCGGCGCCAACGGCAAAGGCTGCGGCGTTGTAAGTTATCAAATGCTCGATGACGGTACGCTCGACGGCAAGTGGGGCTATTGGGGAGTGGATGAAAGCGGCACTGAAAGAGCGATGCGAAATGGCGGCTCTGGTCTGATTGGTAGTTATGATGTTACCGGCATCAATCCCAGCGGCGCCGGCTACAAGGGAACGATGACCGTCGACTCGAAGGGCGGCGGTTACACTTTCGTGTGGAGCAACGGCAGCACCGGTTACGGGTTAAAACACGGAAGCACAGTTAACGTCGGCATAGGTGGGTCCCGTTGTGCTTTCATGGCTTACGACGTGAAGTCGAATGGCACACTCGACGGTGTTTGGGCCAGTTACGGCAGCGACCATACCGGCAAAGAGCTAGCGACAAAGAAGTAGACCGGTTATTTGGAGTGCGGTGGCTTGACACCGCTTTTGAGTTAGCCCGGTGACTTCGTTAAAGAAAACATTCGACTTGTCCTGGCCATTCCGCCGGCGTCAAGCCGCCGCAGTCCAGTTGAAGGAGCAGAAAATGAAAAAACAAACCAGGCGTTTGGCGCTTTGTGGTCTGACTTTGCTGCTTGCTGGTGCGACTGCCGGCAGTCAAGTGCGACCCGACATAAGCGGCAACTATGACATTGGCGGCACGAATGAAGACGGGGCTGCCTATCAAGGCAAACTTCAGGTACTGAAACATGGCAGCGTCTATCAGTTTCGCTGGCTCGCCGGAAATCAATATGACGGGGTCGGAATTATCAATGGCAATACAGTTGCGGTCGCCTACACAGATGGAGCGAATGGCACCGGCTGTGGTGTGGTTAGTTACCGAACTCTTGCTAATGGAACGCTCGATGGCGTCTGGGGTTTGTGGGGCGTAGACCGGAGTGGAACTGAAACAGCAGTGCGCGCGAGCGGGTCACCGCTGAACGGTTCGTACAACGTTACCGGGACGAACCCCGGCGGCGCCGCCTATAGAGCCACGTTATCGATTGCGCCGCAGGGCGCAGGCTATGAGTTTAGCTGGAGCAACAACTCCTCAGGCTTTGGAGTAAAACAGGGCAACACAATTTCGGTCGGCTTTGGTGGCACGAAATGCGCCTGGGTTGCTTATGAGATCAAGGCCGGTGGCGTGTTGGATGGCATCTGGGGAAGCTATGGCAGCACGCGGACCGGAACGGAAAGAGCAGTGAAGCGTTGATAGTGTAGCTTGAGACTGGTAGGGTTCTCCGTCAGATAGTGGAATTTCTCGTTTCGAGGTGAGCCCGCTTGCGAAAAGTCAGAATATTAATACTGTTAACACTCTTACTGAGTGCAAACATCTTCTTCGGCCAGCAGAACAATTCAAACTCCCTAACTCGCGCTAAGAAGAATGGGAAGTGGGGCTTTCTCAACAGCTCGGGGAGCTTTGTGATTGCGCCTCAATTCGATTGGGTTTCGCATTTCTCAGAAGGCTTAGCCGCAGTGATGGTTGGCAAGAAATTTGGGTTTATTGATGAGTCTGGACACCTGGTAATCAAAGCGCTGTACCGGGATGCCGGCGATTTTTCAGAAGGTTTAGCTCGCGTCAAGATTGGCGGCGCCACCGTTCGTCCTGAAGGATCGACGTTAACTAAAGGCAGCGATAATAAATGGCAGTTCATTGATAAGTCAGGGAACACGGTATTCAAGATTAAAGCGGATGAGTTAGGCGATTTCTCGGAAGGTATGGCTTCGGCCCGCATTATTAAATCCAACCGCTATCTTCGCTGCGGCTACCTTGATAGACAAGGACAGTGGGCGATTGCGCCGCAGTTTGAGCTTTGCGAACCGTTCTCCCGTGGGACTGCAAAGGTAATACTAGGTAGTCAATGGCGTTGGGTCGATAAACAAGGGAAGTTGTTTGCCGCGAAACCGCTTTCACCGTGAATACACTTGTTCGCTCAAACCCTGGCCCAACACCCACTCTTGTTTGACGCGCGCGCCGCGTCCAGCACCAACTGAATTCTGTAACCATCGGCAAAGGTCGCAGCGCCTTCTACCTGAGTGGCTCCGTTGCGCAACGCCTCAACGATCTTACAGGAGAATGCGGTGAAACCTCTGGACCAACTGCCGTCGCGCATGCCGGGTGCGATTGGATCCTGATCAACCTGGACCGGCCGCCAGGCTGCCGAGCCGGCCGGTGAATGCCACAGCTCTCCGCTCTCCTCGACCATCAACGCGCCGGTGCTGCCGAAAACTTCAAAACGATTTTCGTACTTGCCCGGTTCAACTACTGACAGGGACGCTGTGCCAGTTACCTTGGACCCTAACGCGGAGTCAGCAAAGCGCAGCATTAATTTCGCATCGTCATCGGAGGTAACGCGCCGCATTCCGCCACTCTTTTTGTCCGGCCGCTCGGCAATGTGAGTTGAGAGCAGAGCTGAAACATCGCTTACTTCCGCAGCCAGCAGCCAACGAAACGAATCAACTGCATGTGAGCCAATCGCGCCGAGCGTGCCGCCGCCCATCTGTTCGTCTGACCACCAATCCCACGGACGATCCAGAACGGCGCGGTAGTCGGAACGAAAAACGTAATTGCAGTGACGCACTTTGCCGATGGCGCCGCTATGGACCATCGCGCGCATCGTGTGACGGTTACTCAGAAATCGCAACTCGTGATCGATTAGCGCCAGCACGTTCGCCTTTTGCGCCTGTTCGGTCATCTGCTTCGCTTCGTCAGCAGTCATCGCCATCGGCTTTTCGCAAAGGACGGCCTTGCCGCGCGCGAGGGCAGCCAGCGTGATTTCCCTGTGCGTCGCCGGCGGCGTGACCACGCTTACCAAATCCACGTCGTCACGCTGGACCAGTTCCTGCCAGTCATTGGCGACGTGCTCAATGCCGAATTCCGCCGCCACCTTCTCAGCGTTTGCGCGATGACCGCTGGCTATCGCAACAATGCGCGCGTCTTTACAGTTTTTGAATCCCGGAATCTGCGTCGTACGCGCGAAGCCGGCGCCGACGATGCCAATGCCAATTGTTTTCTGAGAACTCATAGAACCTCTCCTCACCTATTCCGGCAGACCGAGGCGGTGAAGATGTTCGTCGTCGTAGGTAAGGAAAGCGAACGCCGGATTTTGATAGACCACTGTCGCTTCGAAGACTCGTTCATACCAGTCAATCATTTCCTCAAATCGTCGAGTACTATAAACGACGTGCGAAAACTTTGAAGGCCTAGCCATGTATAGGTTCCTTTCGCTCAAGTCATAGGCCTGCTAGGCGCCGCCTTAAGCTTTGACGCTGTTGAAGCGATGCCAGGCTTCATTGGTAAACAATCCTCACCACGAGAGGTGTTACTGCCGCTCGTTTAGTTCCCGATTACGTTTGGACGCCCCTGTCCGCTTGCTTCACAACGAGCCTGGTAGATCTCAAGCACAGCCCCCGCGTCGAGCACGCTTTCGACGTTTCCTTCTTCGTCCAGGTTGAGGTTCGCTCCGCGGATGGCGAACCAGACGTCGGTAACTTCTGAATTCGACGCCGGCACATGCAGCGTATGCACTGATCCCGCAGGCTCGAACAGATATGAACCCGCCGTGTTGACTTCCGGATATTCCAAGTAGTTCCACGAACCCTTCACTGTGAAGGCGAAGACCTCGCCCGTATGTTTGTGGCGTTGGATAGTGACGCCCGGTTGAAAGCGAACTCTGATTACCCAGAGCCCCGCCTCCACATCAGCGTGGAGTAATTGGAAAACGACGCCCTCCTGGTACTCGACAAAGGGAAGGTCCTTCTCGGCGCGGTGTAGGGCTGCGGGAATGCCGGGGATTGGCGCAAATGCGGTAGCCATATTCATGTTCCTCCAAAGTTGTGATCACTAATTGGTCATCCTGCCTGGCTGTCCCAGGGCTGCTTCAGGGCCAATTTGCGATCGAGTTTTTGTCCGGTGGCGAAATAGACCTCGCCAATTCAGCCTGCGCGGATTTTCAAGACGGTACTCCTCTTAAGCAAGCATAAACTTCAATCTTGTCATTGGGCGCCGGTGCGGCCTCTAACGCTTTGACCATGTCCATCCGGTGATACGCCAACCAGTGTCGCCTTTTTGCAGAGCAATCGTAAGCAGCGAACCGATCTCCTTAACCAGCTTCCCCTTCTGTTTGAAGGTGTAGTTCGCGGGAGCGACGACATATGCGCGGTCGCTTGTGACATCAATGTGCCGGGGACGGCCGAGGGTGACGACCCCGTCGCTGATGCCATTCTTCTTAGCGTCAGCGTCGTAGTCATTCATCCACTGCGAGCAACCTCCCGCGCCATGCCATTCGTAAGGCGGGAATTCGTCAATGATAAACGTTTGCTCGGCGCAAGCGCCCGCCGCGGTCTTCGTATCGCCCTGGTTGAAGCCGACCACGAATTGACGCACCAGCGTCATCACGTCCGTTTTGTCAGATGCGACAGTCGTGGTTGTTGTCAATACGACCACGGCGATTGCGATAAGTATCTTCTGCATAAATCGGTGCTCCTTTGAATTTGTGCGAACGGTGACGACACCCTTCGTTCATTGCGCGTTATCATCCTTCACCATGTAGCTCTTCTCCAAAGATTCATTCCGGCAGATTCATCCGCTTCAGCATTTCCCTGAAGCGCGGCTCGGAGCGCAGCACGTCAAGCTCCGGGGCAACTGCATAGGTACTGGCGGTTTCCGCACGGCTGGACATTTGCTTTTCGAGCCAGTTCAACGCTTCCGCTTTATCACCAAGCCCAATGTAAATAAGCGCAAAAGTATAGCTCTGAACATAATTCCGGTTTGCTTCCTGTTTTAACTCGCCGAGCAGCTTCAGTGCTTCAGCGCGCTTGCCGGATTTCGCCAGAAACAGTCCTAAGTATCCCTTTCCTGCGGAGGCATGATCCAATTCGATAGACATGCGCGTTTCGGTTATCGCATCCGGATACATTCCGTTTGAGCTATATGCCCGACCCAAAGCCTGGTGAGCATAAGCAAAATTTGGGTTGCGAACGAGAGTGCGCCTGTATTGTGCGATCGCCTCATCATACTTGTGAGCGAAGACTAGCGCGTCACCGAGATTCGTACTTATAATCGGTGAAAGCGGGTCAAGTTCCTCTGCACGCCTCAACTCGACCAGACTATCGTCAAACCGTTTTACATTCGCCAGGTCACTACCCAACCAATGATGGGCGGTCGCGTAATTCGGTTTGAGTTCGATAGCGCGGCGATACTCCTTTTCCGAGCCATTCCGATCCCATTCATAATTGGAAAGATAGAATCCGAGAGCGTTGTGCGCTTCCGCCAGCGAATCGTCAATCTCCAACGCCCGCAGAGCCGCCGCTTTCGCCTGAGGCATGCTGTCGTTTGCCGGCGCCACATCGTAACTCGAAAAGAGAACGTAGGTTTCCGCCAAACCTGAATAGGCGAGGGCATAGTTGGGGTCTTTATCAATTGCTTGCCGGTAAAACTCAGCCGCTCGTTTGAGTGATTCGCCGGTTCGTTTGTTCCAGTAGAACTTTCCTTTCAAATAAAGCTGATAGGCTTCCGGGTTGGTGGTGTAGTTCTTTGCGACTTTCGCAACATCTGCTCCCGACAGTTTAGATTTGAGCTTGCTCGACACATCGCGTGCAATCTCGCTTTGGAGTGTCACGAGATCAGATTGCTTGCGAGTGTATTGCTCGCCCCAAATCACGTTCTCAGTTTGCGCGTCAATCAATTCCAAACTGAGAGTTAATTGATCGCCTCGCTGAACGACGCGCCCGTTCAGAATTGCCTGGACGTTCAACTCTTTGCCGAGCGTCTGCGGATTTGTATCCTTGCCCTTGTAGCGAAAGACTGACGAACGTGCTTTCACATTCAAATTCGGCAACTGCGAAAGACTGCTGATCAGCGTTTCCGTCATGCCGTCGGAAAGATACTCGACATCAGCATTACCACTCTCGTTGACAAATGGCATTACGGCGATTGATTGAATCGAGGTTGTTCGACTGCGCGACAAATAGAAGTAGCCGAGTGCGAAGACGACAACCAGCGCGATGCCAATCGCCGCCAGTACGAATCCGCGTCGCTTCGGTCTAGTCAGATCGCGCGTAGTTCCGGGAAACTGCGTAGCCGGAAGAGCGGTGGTGGGCCCGGTGTTTCGACCGAACTCGGGAGCTGTTGATGTTTGCGGCAGCAGACTGGTCTCGATTTCGCTTGAGACTGGGCCAGAACCAAACTTCGCCGTGTTCAGGTCGCCACTTAAGGAACCAGAAGCGTCGATCAGAACGGCACCGTCCGAGCGACAAAAGGCGAGCGTGTCGTCAGCTTCAACGCGGTTACATTGGGGACAGCGTTTCATTCTTTCTTCTTGCCCGTTACTGAGAAAAGCCCACTTGCTGCAGCAACTCCTGAAAGCGGGGATTGGAGCGCAGCGAGGAATTTCGGATCCACTCCCAACCAGATCAGCCAAACCGATCGCCCGTCGCAAGCTTTTTCAGGCTCGTGCTCCTGACTAGATTGCCGGCCACTACCTAAGGCTCCCGGCGTACCTCGCGTCTCTGCGGTAATGGAGCCACAACCAATTTTCAGCGCAGAGACAAACGTTTATTCCGTGTCCCACAGTTTGCTGACGATCCACCATCGATCCCCATGCTTTAATAAGTGGAAGTAATCAATCACCGCACCCTCGTGTGTTTCGCGAACTTTCGCCGACGCTACTCGGCCAGTGATCTCTACCGACAAAACCACGCAGTCGAAAGCCTCTCCGGTTGTAACCGGCGCCGGGTTTGAGTTGACCCAGTCATACAATCCCTCGATGGGTGCCGCGATCATCTCATCGCCGAGGAAACCGCAAAGGATCGCTTGCTGATGAAAGCCTTGTCTCAGTACTTCAACGTTGCCCGTTCTCATTCCTTCGATGTAGTAGTTTATCGCTTCGCGAATGCCATTCTCGTCAGCTGAACTGTTCATTTACTCTCCCTGTCCCGTAAAGGTAGTTTCATTCTCTCCAACAAATCTATAACTCTTGGATCCTTGCCCAGACTGTTTAAGGAATCTCCCTGGGCAGCGCTGTTAATTTCGCTTTCGAGAAACACCAACTCGCCATTTCTCTCCTCGAATGCTGTCTCGAGCCACTGAATTGTCTTTTCCAGTTCGCCCAGACGGCTGTAGACGCGAACAAGACAGATTGCCGGCACATAACTTTGCCGGCGCATGTCGAGCAATTGGTCAAGGATCGTCTCAGCGGTTTCCTTTTTTCCTGCCAAGGCATAAGCAGCGCCTAAATCAGCCGACACGATAGGGTGACCTCCGAGCGAAACCGCCTTTGTTAGCTGCTCGATGGCTTCTTCATAGTCTCCGCCTTCCAAACTAGTCGCACCCTTCAGCCAGTAGGCGCCGAAGAAGCCAGGGTCTATTTCCGTCATCTTGCGTGCCTGATCAAGCGCTTCGTTTGCCAGACCAGCAGCGAAATAAGTCCAACCCACATTCATATTAATGAGGAGTGAAAGCGGATCGAGTTCGAGTGCGCGCCTGACAAGTGCCATCGCTTCGTCAAAACGATCTACAAAACCGAGGAACATCGCGTAGTAAGAAAGCGCTTCGGCGTCTTTGGGATTCAATAGAATCGCTTGGTTGAATTCCTGCCCAGCTTTCTCCCATTCCCAGTCATGAAAAAAGTTGACCATTCCAAGCGACAGATGTGCACTCGCCAGGTTTCCATCAAGCTCGATTGCTTTGGTAGCAGCGCTTCTAAATTGCGGAACGGTCTCGTCGGCGGGAGACAATCCGAAAAACCAGAGACACCCGAGGGCCGCAGCTTTTCCGGCGTACGCCGGAGCATGATCCGGCTCTCTCTCGATAACTTTCTCGAAGAACTCGACCGCACGAGTCCATCCCTCTCGCGTGTATTTGTAGGAGTAGTAGCGACCCTTTAGGAGGAGTTCATGGACCTCGGCGTCATCCGTGTATCGCTTAACGACGGCTTCTTTTGCATCGCCAAAGAGCTTCAACTTCAACGCGTCAACAACTGCAAGCGCAATCTCGTCCTGAATGTTGAAGATGTCTTCGACGACGCGATCGTATCGCTCAGACCATAGTTGGTATCCGCTGACGGCATCAATGAGTTGGGCCGTGATTCTGAGTCGATCACCTGAGCGTCGCAAAGTTCCCTCAAGGATGTTGGTCACATTGAGTTTGGCTCCGACCGATCGCAGATCTTCGTTTCGACCCTTGAACGAAAATGAAGAACTTCGTCCCGCGACTCGTAGTTCCTTTATTTGTGCCAGGGCATTGAGTATTTCCTCGGTGATCCCGTCGGCAAAGAACTCCTGCTCGGAATCGTTGGAGAGATTTTGAAATGGCAACACAGCGATGCTCTTCAACAATGATCCGAGTAAATTCGTTGCTGGAGGTTGTGGACTGAAACGCGAGGACGATTTGTCATCGGCGATTTCCAGGCCAGCCTTACGCAACCCGTCAATAAAGCGCTCGCGATACTCAGCATCAAACCACTTCCTTAGCTCGTTGTGTATCGTCGTGCAGAAGTCTGGCCGCAGCTTCAGCAAATCGCGAACGGCTTTGCCGGCGGCTTCATCGTCTCCGAGCTGCCCGGCAGCCGCAGCAATAGCCGCTTGCATGCCCCAATGGCCCGGCAAATTCGCTTTGAGAATTAAGCTCAGTGCGCCACGGTCATCGCCGTGTCGATACGCATAGAAGTAGTCGGCATACCAGAACCAACCAGGATGATTAGGGTTGATTTGTTTGGCGCGCGAGGCTAATGCAAGTCCCCGTTCGTAATCGCCTATATAGGCGAGTAACTCACCCATGAAAGCGAGTGAGTTTCCGTCCATTGGATTGAGCGCAACAGCTCGTTCTGCCGCGTTACGAAAACTCTGCAGATCCTTTTGGAAGAAGCGCGCCTGGGCCAGAGCGAAGTACGCCAAGTGATTGGATGGCCCCAACTCGACTGCGCGCTGGGCGGCCATTGTTCCGGACGTCAGTGCATCCGGACGAAGATTAAATCCTTGTCCGTAGTCCTGACACAATAACAAAGCCAACATAGCCCAGGCATCCGCGTTGGTCGGCGCCTTCTCCACAGCTAATTCCAGGCACGTTCCAGCTGAAGTGAGTTCTTCGGCAGTGACGCGATCGAAGTAACGGAAACTACGCAGTACAGCTTCGTAAGGACTTAGCTCATCCGGACTGCGGTTGGATACCGCTTCACTCATACTCCGGGGAAGTACCCCATTAATGTCAGCCGCGGTAGAGACGATCCTCGGCACTAGATCATCTTGCAGCGCGAATACTTCCTCAGCGCGGAATTGGCGATTATATGTTTCGGCCCACAGCTGAGCACCGGTGCTTGAGTCCACGAGTTGTACTGATACGCGTAGCATCGAGCCCACCTGTCGGAGGCTCCCTTCCATAACGTAACGCGCCTTCAGTTCCCGTCCGACCGTGCGGACATCACTCGTTTCGCTTGCGTACCTCGAAGTTGAACTGCGCGCGATCACGCGGAGGTAAGAAAAACGGGACAGTCCAGTCGAAATCTCTTCAGACAATCCTTCGGCCAGCGCAGCAAGTTCTTGTGTGCCCGTGAACCTGAAAGGAAGCACAGCGATCCAGAATCCATCATCCGCCCGAGTCTCGCTCGAAGCAAGGGACGGGCTCGATGACGTTGATGTCGTAGGTTTATCACTTATATCGAGTCCCGCTTTGCGCAGACCCTCGATTAAGTCATCAAGAAGCTCTCCCGGGCCCAACCACTTTTGATACAACTCTCGCACCTGCGTTCCGATGTCAGGCATCAGGGCAAGCAGTTCACGCACCGCGGTGCGAGCATTCTCCAGTTCACCAAGCTGTCCATACACCGCCGCGAGCGCCGAGTGCGTATAGTGATAACTGGGCATGTTCATTTTCAGAGCGATGTCGAGCGCGGCCCGATACTCATGCTTACGATACTCTCTGAAGAAAGAGCAGAACTGGTACCAACCGGGATGGTTGGGATTGAGTTCCATGCCTTTTTGAGCAAGCGCGCAACCGTATTCCCAGTCGCCTGAATAGGCTATGAGTATTCCCATGAAGGCCGTCGTGTAAGCATCCATAGGATTTAGTGCAACAGCGCGATCTGCTGCGCTGCGGAATCCTTGTAGATCACGACGGAAGAAAAGAATCTGGGCCAACACAGCATGTGCTATGTGATTACTCGGTGCCGCAGCGACGGCGCGCTGAGCAACAGCAAAAGCACGATCCAGCGAATCGGGTTGCACATTGAAGCCTTGCTTGTGCTCGTCGACATAAGCCATTGCCAGCATCGCCAGGCAATCGGGTTGATTGGGGGCTTCTTTTACAGCTCGCTCCAATGCAGAACGCACTTCAGCGTGCTCTTCAGCATTAAGCCGCTCGACATAAGCAAACGCGCGCAGTACGACCTCGTAAGGAGTTAGTGTTGTTGAGTCGCGTTGCCGCAGCATCTCGCCCATGGTGTGCGGCAACACGCCGTTCATGTCGGCGACAGTTGAAACGATCCTTGAAGCGAGGTCGTCCTGAAGTTCAAAGATATCGTCCACTTTCGTTGAACGTTTGTAGGTCTCGACCCAGAGATGGGCACCGGTGCTCGCATCAACTAGCTGTACAGACACACGCAACGACGCACCAGCTATTCGCACACCGCCTTCCAACACGTACCGCGCTCCAAGAGTCTTCCCCACTGTGCGCACGTCATCTGTTTCGTTGACGTATCGAAGCGTTGAACTGCGCGCGATCACTCGCAAGTAAGAAAACCGCGACAGGCCGGTCACGATTTCTTCCGACAATCCTTCAGCGAGAGTTGCAACTTCTGCGTTTGAACCGGTGAACTTGAATGGCAGGATTGCGATCCAGAAACCGTCATCAGCGCGCGTGGTCCCTGAAGTTGTGACAGTTGTTGCTGCTGGCCGAGCTGAGTACTCCGCTCCCGTGAGTCCCTTCAGTTCCTGCTGGAGATCCTCGATCTCAAGCGCCACTTCCTTAATCGACTGATAACGTTTCTCACGCTCCTTCGCCAGACATCGGCGCACTACGCGTTGCAGTTCAGCCGGCGCGAGTGGATTTGCATCCTTCAACTGTGGTGTCGGTCCGTGTACGATCCTGTGCAGTGAATCCAGCACATCTTTACCCGCGAAAGCTCGCTGGCCCGTGGCCGCCTCAAAAAGAATGCAGCCAAACGAGAAGATGTCGGAACGGAGATCGATTTCGTCCACACGACCACTCGCCTGCTCGGGAGACATGTACCCGATAGTACCAATCACCATACCCGGGGTTGAATGTCCGCTATCCCAGCCAGACTGTCCGACTGGGTGTCCCGGTTGTGGCCTAACCGCCGTGGCGATTTCACTCGAACCACTTTCGTTGTACCCAAAAGTTCTTTCGGGTTCGACTAGCTTCGCTAAACCAAAATCCAAAACCTTCGCGTAGTCGTCGCGCGTGATCATGATGTTGTCGGGCTTAAGATCGCGATGAACAATTCCGGCGGCGTGAGCTTTCGATAACCCCTGGGCGACTTGAATCAGATATTTCAACAGTTGCTGGAGTGGAGCTTTCTCTCGATGGATTTTCTCGCGCAGGGTTGCGCCGTCGATAAACTCCATCGCGATGTAGTGGGTGCCATCACTCTCGCCGATTTCGTAGATATGCGCGATGTTGGGATGGTTAAGCGCCGCTGCCGACTTTGCCTCGCGCACAAAGCGCTCCATGCGATCGCGATTGGCAGCAACTTCGGCAGGCAGAATCTTCAGGGCGACTTTGCGATCAAGCCTGGTGTCCTGCGCCAGGTACACTTCGCCCATGCCGCCCGCTCCGACCTTGGAAACGATTCGGTAATGCGCCAGCGTGGAGTTGCCTTCCAGTTCTTGACTCATCATTTCCCAGCTTAGAGCGGAAAATTCAAGTTTCTTACGATGCGGCCGAGTTCGGAAGTGTCCTGCGCAAGGTAGACCTCGCCCATCCCGCCCGCCCCGATTTTGGAGCGGATTTCATAACGGCCGAGAATTGTGCCGGAAGGAATGGTCAATCTGTAGCTCAGCGGCAGGTGCTATTTAGAAACGGTAGTTGCAGATGGGAAAGCGCCTCATTCTACTCCGTATTAGCGTGATCTAGGTAAGTGTCACAACTCCAGTTAATGGCGGTAAGCAGCGCCATCCAAAGTGGTAGTAGAACGTTGCGCTTTCCCAGGATTATCTATGCGGGCGAAACGCATTGGTACAAAGGCGGTAGCCATATGATCTGAGACTCTCAAAGCTTAAGATGCATGCGTTGCAAGAGATCCTGGTAACGGGGATCGTTCCGTAGTCGCGGGTGAATGATAGTTGATGCGACATAGATCAGCCCACTCATGTTGTGCCCCGCGAAGTCCTTTTCCAGCCAGGCGATTGCTTCGTCATCGTTTGCCAGCGCCGCGTAAACGAGAGCGAGATCAAATCCGGTCGCCTCCTTTTTCGAATACTTCTCTTCCAACTCACGGATCATAGTGAGGGCCTCGGCGCGCCTGCCGGCCGCGGCATAACCCACCCCGAGACCAGCGACGAAAAGATCTGCCCGCTTCGAAGAATCTACTGCTTGCTGGAATTCTGCAATCGCCTCATCGTACCGATGCTGCTCGACGTAGGTTAGTCCCAAAAAATGATGCGCCAGGGAAAACTTCGGATTTAGTTCGAGGGCCCGTTTGCATTCCCTAATGGCTGCGTCCGTGTCGCCCAGGTTCAGATAGGCCCGCCCGAGGTTCGCACCCATACTCGGGGAAAGCGGGTCGAGCTCCTGCGCGCGCTTGATCTCACGGGCTTGTTCAGAAAACCGTCTGCGGATGCGGAAATATTCCGAGTACCAATGATGAGCGGTAGCATAATTAGGATTCAAAGCGATGGCCCGCTGGAATTCCTTTTCCGCCTGGTCCCACTCAAGCGAATAAATGTGGACAAAACCTTTCGTTGCATGGGCCTCAGAGATCGTCTCGTCAAGTCTCAACGCTTGTTCCAGGGCAGCTTCGGCCTTGGGCATTACCTCCGTCGTTGGCGTACCGGCATAGGTTCCCTGCACCAGATAACAATCAGCCAGACCAACGTAAGCGAGTGCGTAGTTCGGATCCCTGTCAATGGCTTGCTGGAACTGCTCAATCGACCGGTTGATGTCGTCAGCGGTACGCTTGTTCCAGGAATAACGAGCGCTCAAATAAAGCCGATAAGCCTCATTGTCGCTGGTGCCACCTTTGTTTAGTTGGCGTTGTTGTGCGCCGGAAAGGCGGAATTGTAAGTGACTGGAAATCTCGCGAACGATCTGCTGCTGTACCGCAAGCAAATCAGCGGTGGGACGACTGTACTGCTCTCCCCACAGTTGTGTTCCGTCAGCCACGTTGACCAACTCCGCACTGACGAGCAACGTATCGCCCCGTTGCAATATTCTGCCGGTTAAGACAGTGCGTACGCCTAATTCTCGACCGACGGTTTGCGGGTCGATTTCGCGCCCTTTGTAACGAAACACCGTACTGCGGGCCATCACTCGCAACTGCGGTAAACGCGAAAGCGAGATGATCAGGCTGTCCGTCAACCCGTCTTGTAGATACTCTACGGCCGCATCCCCACTCTGATTGACAAAGGGCACGACGGCGATTGAGTCAATGGGTGAGCCGCTAGCCGCCCGGAAATAACGATAGTAACCAAGGTAAGCTGCGCCTATTGTTAGCAGCAGTATCGTCAGAACCAGCAACACTCCGCGCCGGTGTTGTTTGATTTCACTGACGAAGTATTCGGCGCTGGAAGTGGTGTGTATCAAGTTCGGCGCATTCATCTGAGGCAGCTGCGCGCCGGTCGCTTGCTCACTCGCCAATAGCACTTCCACATTATCCTGGGTGCGGGTGCGCTTGAGTTTCGCACCGAAATCCAAATCCTCTTTCAGATCGCGCAGATCGATCAGCAAGCTTTTGCTATGCTGATAGCGTTCTTCGGGATTCTTTCGCAGGGTCTTCAAAACAATCCGTTCCAGTTCAGCAGGAATCTCCGAATTGAAACTGGTTGGGGGCTCAGGTTCGGTCTTGAGGATCGCGGCGATTGTGTCGTTCACAGTGTTGCCCGTAAACGGCAAACGACCGGTGAGCATTTCGTAAAGCATCGCGCCCAGGCTCCACTCGTCGGTACGCGCATCAACTGTTTGTCCCCTCACCTGTTCGGGCGGCATATACGCGACGGTACCCAGCACCGTACCGGGACTGGTTTTAATTAAAGTGCGGGTTGCGCCTTCAGCTTCGAGATCTTCCAACCGTCTTTCAGTAAGTTTCGCAATGCCGAAATCCACAAGTTTGGCCAAACCGTCCTGGCGCACAATGACGTTTTCAGGTTTCACGTCGCGGTGCACAAAGCCGGCCTGATGCGCGGCTTCCAGGGCTGCCACCACTTGCATGGTAATGTCGAGCGTTTCGGAAATCGGGAGTGGTGCGCTCTGCAGACGATCGCGCAGAGTTTCTCCGCCAACATACTCGGTGGCGATAAACTGCAAACCGTTAGTTTCGCCGATTTCATAAATCGTCAGAATGTTTGGATGATTGAGGGCTGAGGCTGCGCGCGCTTCCTGCTCAAAACGTTGTAATGGCTCCCTTTGGTTAGTCAGTTCTGCGTGCAGGATTTTCAGCGCCACACGCCGCTTGAGTTGCGTATCTTCGGCCAGATACACCTCACCCATTCCGCCCGCGCCGAGGAGTGAAAGGATTTGGTAGTGGCTGACTGTTTGGCCCAGCAGTGAAGCTTGGTTTTGCGCGAACAGCGCGGCGGCAACGTCGATTGCGGATCGGCCAAGGAATGTTTCGGAAGCGAGGTGACTGGCCAACAATTTTTCGACAGCGGCGCGCAGGCCCTCATCGTCGCCGGCGGCCCGGCCACAAACCTGATCCAGAAAGGCCGGACGTTGGTCGGGAGCAAGTTCTAATGCCGCACCGAACAGCTGGCCGAGACGTTGATATCGTTCGGGTGTCATGTCGCGGCGTTCAGTTGCTGGTGCAACCAGGCTTGGGCCATGCGCCAGTCGCGTCTGACAGTGCTGACTGAAACGCGCACCACTTCGGCCGCCTCCTCCAAACTAAGCCCGCCAAAGAATCGCAGTTCAACGATACGGGCCTGGCGCGGATCCAGTTTTTCCAGCGTGATCAGCGCGTCATCCAGGGCTACCAGATCGGGATCATGCTGCGTACCGATACCGGCCGCGGCGGACAGCGAGACGTGCAGCCCCTCGCGCTTCGCCGCCTGCCGCTCACGAGCAAATTGCACCAGAATATGCCGCATCAGGATCGCTGAGACGCCGAAAAAATGTGCGCGGTCCTGCCATTCAACGCCCTGCCAATCAATCAGCCGTACAAAGGCTTCGTTAACCAGCGCCGTGGTTTGCAACATGTGTCCTTGTCGCTCGCCGGCCAGATAGCGATGGGCCAGCCGGTGTAGTTCCCGGTAAACCAGCGGAGTCAGTTGCTCCAGGGCATCCTGATCACCCTGGTTCCAGGCAATTAGAAGTTGGGTGATATTAGGCGGTGTCGCAGATTGCATAGTCGCTTAGCCCTCTCGGGGCTAACCGGAACGAAGGTGTTCAAAGTAGCACATAGCTAGTCTTGACCATAAACCAGGCTGGCGAGAAAAAAATTCCGAGTAGTGAACACTTTTGGACGTCGTTTCCCCCTTATCCAATAAGAGAAGTTCTGGCGAAGCAATTTACAGATGAACGGAAGTCGATATTTTCGTTTTCCCGAGGATCCGGCGAGCGAGCTTCCTTAGCCGGGCCGTCAGTTAGATTGTTAAAACAAAACTTTCAAACTTCTAATAAGTGGGCGGCTGTCGCTTAAACCAGTGCGGCGTCAGTTAACGAAAAAGGCCCATCTGCGTTAGCACTCAGTTGAACAAGATAGGAGAGTATTATGAAACGTAATCGCAAGTTGGTTGGCTTCCTGGTGATCCTGGTGGTGCTGGTCCTGGGCGTGGTTGCATTTGCCCAGGTTAATCGCCCTTATCGTAACGGCACCGTTTGGAGCATTGGGTTTATTCGGATGAAGCCGGGAATGGATACAGCTTATCTAAACTACGTCGCGGGCGACTGGAAGCGCGAGCAAGAAGCTTTGAAAAAAGATGGACAGATCATCTCTTACAAAGTGTTGCAGACCGAAGCGCACGGCTCCGGCGACTTCAACCTGATGCTTTTGACGGAATACAAAGATCTCGCCACCTACGAGAAAAATCAGGACAGGGCCGACAAATTACTGCAGACCGTCATCGGCAACGACCAAAAACAAATGCAGGGCTACCGAGATCGTCTGGAAATTCGCGAAGTCCTGGCTGATCGGCTGGCGCGCGAGATCGTTCTGGAATCAAACCGCTAGTTGCAAGCGTCGCAGAATAAGCAGCTCTCCCCTATAGCCGTGGCAGCGCCAAGTGCGTCGCCACGGCTAGTCTTTGCCATTCAATTCCAAACGGTCGAGCGGATGGGGCGCTTCAGTCTCTTCCTTGATTTCCTAAATCATTATGGCGCGGGTGGTGGCTGGCCTGTCAGGGTTTGCTTCGAACTGCCGCTCAGACCTGACGCAGACCCACTCGCCGCAGAAGATCGGCGAAGCGTGGATCTGATCGAAGGTTGTCCATGAGCGGATCATAATAAAGTGTGAGCATATCTACGGTATGGTCTCGGTAACTCTTTTCCAGCAGTGCGAACGCTTGTTCCTTATCCCCCAGGGCCGCGTAGATCAGGGCGAGGCTGTAATCAGCCACATAACGCTGCTTGGCAGTCTCCTTCAGTTGGCCGATAGTTTTTAGCGCCTCGGCTCTTCTGCCCGAGATAGCATAGAGACGTCCCATCAAGGCGACCACATGCGGATCGTCATTTAGCTGGTGAGCTTTCTGATATTCAGCGAGAGCTTCAGGAAAAGCGCCTTTCATCGCATAGGCTGAGCCCAAATAATGGTGGGCCACGAAAAAGCTCTGGTCGATCTCGATCGTCTTGCGCAGTTGCTGGATGGCTTCGTCGTAACGGCGGGCATTGAAGTAAGTTTTGCCAAAATTGGCATTGATAATTAACGAAAGCGGATCCAGTTCCTGTGCCCGCTGCATCTCTGACAAAGCCTTGTCGAATTGCCCCATGATCACCAGGTTCTCTCGGGCGTACCAGTGATGCCCGTTCGGGTAGTTGGGATTGAGTTCGATGGCTCGTTCAAATTCTCTATTTGACTCCGGCAAATTCCAGTCGTAATCAATAAGCACCGCAGCCATGGCCGTATGCGCCTCGGCGAGGGTCTCGTCGATTTCCAAAGCGCGTCTGGCGGCCGCTTTTGCTTTCGGGTAAGAGTCCTGCGCTGTCCCCACCGAAAAAAACGGGATCACGATGTAGGCATCGGCGAGTCCGACATACGCCGGCGCATAACTGGGATCTTTCTCGATGGCCGCATTGAAATAGGCGACGCTTTTCATCAGGGCTTCGCCAGTGCGCTTGTTCCAGAAGAACCGGCCTTTCAGATAGAGTTCATACGCTTCAGCGTTTGCGGTGTGCAGATTATTAACGCGGCTCTGCTCTCTGCTGGAAAGCTTGAGTCGCAGGTTGCGCGAGATCTCGAGGGCAATCTCCTGCTGCACCGCCAGCAGATCTTTTCCGCTGCGATTGTACTGAGCGCCCCACACCTGCGTCTTATCACGGGCATCCATTAACTCGACGCTGATTTGCAGGGTCTCGCCGTATCGCAGAATTCTTCCCGTCAAAATGCTCTTCACGCCCAACGCGCGAGCTACTTCTCCGGCGTCGGCGTCTTTGCCCTTGTATTTAAAGGCAGAACTTCGGGCGATCACCTTTAATTGCGGCACCTGCGATAGATTGTTAATCAAGCTTTCGCTGAGACCATCCGACAGATACTCCATGTCCGGATCGCCAGTGTCGTTAGCGAAGGGCATGACCGCGAGCGAATCGATGCTGGTTTGATCGTTACCGGCCCGGTACCGTGAGTACGCAACGGCCCCGATAATTACCAGACCAACCAAAACACCAAGAGCCAGGAATGAGCCAATCTTGTGCTGCTTAATTTCACTGACGATGTACTCGGAATTGGAAGTCGTGTGGATTTGAGCTTCGCCGCTGGTTTCAGCGCTGCGGTCGGTTTGCCAGGCCGGTTGTCTGCCGCTGTTCGGAGGGGTTGATCTGCCCAGCTTTGAAGAAAACTCCAATTCTTGTTTGCAGTCCTTCAGATCAATCAACAGATCCTTGATATGTTGGTAGCGATCGTCGCGGTTCTTGCGCAATGCCTTGCTGACCACGTGTTCCAGTTCGCGGGGAACCGATTCTGCTTCATGGACCAGCGGCGGTGGATCTGTCTTCAATATCGAGGCAATGACATCGCTTTTCGTGTCGCCGGCAAACGGGACTTTTCCGGTCACCAATTGATGAAGGACAACGCCCAAACTCCAGATGTCTGTGCGCTCGTCCACTTCCTGGCCGCGCGTCTGTTCAGGCGACATGTAAGGCGTCGTCCCCATCACAACGCCGGGAGTCGTTTTGAGCAACGCTTGAGTAGCTGCTTCATTGTCAACTTCGGACGGTTCCTGGTTAACCAGTTTGGCCAAACCAAAATCGAGGACTTTCACCAACCGGTCCTTGCGCACCATGATGTTTTCCGGCTTGATGTCGCGATGCACTATGCCCGTTTCATGTGCTGCCGCCAGCGCTGAAGCGATTTGGATCGCAATGTCCAGGACTTCGGGTAATTCCAATGGCTCGCGCCTGATGCGCTCGCGCAACGACTCGCCCTCGATAAACTCAGTAGCGATAAAATGCGCGCCATCCGCTTCACCGATTTCATAGACCGTGAGGATGTTTGGATGATTGAGCGCCGACGCGGCGCGCGCTTCTCGTTCAAAACGCTGCACCCGTTCCTGGTTTGCTGTCAGCTCATGAATTAAAACTTTGAGCGCAACCTGGCGACCAAGGTTCAGGTCTTCGGCCAGATAAACCTCACCCATTCCGCCCGCTCCGATTTTGGAAATGATGCGGTAATGCGACAGACTTGTGTTGGCGGACAGCTCGTGACTCATCTAATTCTGCTTGCTTTCATTGGCTAACTGAACTGGCCGGCAATCAATAAGGGAATGGTGCCCCCGCAGGGATTCGAACCCCGAACCAACAGATTATGAGACGGGTCGAGGGGCACTGATGAAGTTGGACCAAGCAAGATGAACCAGTATTTACCGAATCGTCAGCCGTCAAAGTTAGTTACATCTTGCTACGTCC
>JANMKA010000105.1:0-42882 GCA_031371765.1 Blastocatellia bacterium | reverse complement strand
GATTGGAGCCGGACCGTCAAACAGCACTTCGGATTACTTGAAAACGCTCGGCGAACTGCATGGCATCGATGTCGATGATGAAGTACTCGACAACAGCGCGCTGGAAACGGCTGCGGTATTTGACGACCGCTTTCCGTTTCCAGATAACAGCTTTGACACCTGCGTTTCGAATTACGTTTGTGAGCACCTCGAGAACCCTGAGGCACATTTAAGAGAGGTGTGGCGGGTTTTGCGTCCCGGGGGCGGTTATGTCTTCAGAACGCCAAACCGGTTTCATTACACTGCGATAGTATCTGGTCTTACTCCGCATTCATTTCACGTGAAGACTGCCAATAAATTGCGAGGTATCGAAGGCCACGACCCCTATCCCACCTGGTATCGGCTTAACTCACGCAGGCAGATTCGATCGTTGGCTCAGACTGCTAACTTCGAAGTGGAGCACTTGAGATTGCTGGAGAAAGAACCGTCCTATGGTCTGAGCTCGCGCGCGTTGTTTTTGACTTTTACCGCTTACGAACGCCTGGTTAACTGCGCGAACCTGTTTGCCCCCTTCAGGTCCAGCGTCTTCGTTGTGCTTCGCAAATGCAGTGAAGGACCTGACGCCTAGTGCGCATTCTGAAAGTCACACAAACCTATTTCCCATACCTGCAGATGGGTGGACCACCGGCGAAGGTGCGCGCGATTGCGCGGGCGCTCGTCGCACGCGGGCATGCGGTGACGGTTTTGACGGCGGACCGGGGGCGGGCGCAAAGCGCAAAGAGCGAAGGGGTAAGCGCAAAGAGCGAAGGGCGAAGGGCAGAGAGCGAAGAGCAGAGGGGAAAGGGCGGAAGGCAAAGGGCCAAGAGCAAAGAGCAAAGAGCACAGGGCGGAAGGAAGAAAGACGGGTGGGCGGCGAATGATCACGGTGTGGAGGCAGTTTATCTCGGCACGTTGCAAAACTATCGCGCGACCACGATCAATCCCGGCATCCTGCGCTTTTGCGCCAGTCGCCTGAGTGAATATGACGTGGTCCATATTTACGGTCTCTATGATTTGCTCGGCTCGGTGGTTGGTTGGTTTTGCCGGCGCCGGGGAATTCCGTATGTCCTCGAACCGCTCGGCATGTTTGGTCCAAAGGTTCGCAGTGAACGAAAAAAGAATCTGTATCGCAAGTTGATCGGTAATTCCTTGTTCACCGGCGCGCAAGTCGTCGTCGCCACTTCGGAAACGGAACGCGCGGAACTGATTGCCGGCGGCATGGACCAGGCGAAAATTCTTTTGCGACGTAATGGCGTTAACATTGATGACTTTGAGACGCTGCCTGAACGCGGCAGCCTGCGAGCGCGCTTCAATCTCGACCCGGCGACGCCGCTGCTAGTTTTCGTTGGCCGCCTGTCATTTATCAAGGGACTGGACTTGCTGGTTAAAGCGTTTGCGCAACTTGAAAACGAAGCGCACTCAACGACTGGCGCGCGAGCCGCCCGCGGTCCCAGTCTGGTAATCGCTGGGCCTGACGACGATGACGGTTGCGCAGCCGAAGTGCGACGCTTGATTCAGGAATTGAAGCTTGCCGGCCGCGTGACGCTAACAGGCCCGCTGTACGCACAGGAAAAACTGCAGGCATTTGTGGATGCGGATTTTGTAGTGCTGCCTTCGCGCTATGAAAGTTTCGGCAACGTTGCTGCGGAAGCGATTGCCTGCGGCACGCCGGTCCTGGTGACTGCCGAGTGCGGCATCGCGCCACTGATCGCTGGCCGCGCGGGTTTGGTGGTTCCTTGCGACGTCGACGGTTTGCGGAATGGGTTGCAGCGCTTGATCGACGATAAGAAGCTGCTTGAGCAACTACGCGAGGGCTGCCAGGCCGTCGCCCAAAGCCTGTCGTGGGACGAGCCGGTGGAAACGATGGAGCGCGTTTATGAATCGTTGGTCGCGCCAAAAACGATTGCCGGTAAGTTGTCTGTGCCTGTAGGCGCGCCTGCGTCGAAGCGAATCTAGTTATGTGTGGAATTTGCGGAGTAATTGATTGGACTGGTTCGGGTGACGCGGCCGCGATCGTGCGGCGCATGTTGCCCACGATGGTTCACCGCGGCCCGGACGATGAAGGAATTGCAGATTTCGGATTTCGGAATTCGAATTTAGAGAGCGAAGAGCTAAGAGCAAAGAGCGAAGGGCAAGGAGCAAAGAGCGAAGGGCAAGGAGCAAAGAGCGAAGAGCAGAGGTCAGAAGTCAGAGGTCAGAGGTCAGCGAGCGAGGAGCTAAGAGCAAAGAGCGAAGAGCAGGGAATTTCGCAGTTCGGATTTCGGATTTCGGATTTGGAAGAGGTCCACCACAGAGACACGGAGAACACAGAGGACGCACAGAGCGGAAATTCGAAATCCGAAATTCGAAATCCGAAATTCGATCCCGAAATCCGAAATCCGAAATTCACGATGGGGATGCGGCGGCTCAGCATCATCGACATCGAAGGTGGGCACCAACCGGTCTTTAATGAAGACGGCCAGATCGGCGCGGTGCTCAACGGCGAGATTTACAACTTTCAAGAGTTGCGCCGGCAACTGGAAGATCGCGGACATACGATTCGCACGCGCTCAGATTCGGAAGTGGCGGTCCATGCTTACGAAGAGTGGGGCGAACAGTGCGTCGAACGCTTCGAAGGAATGTTTGCCCTGGCGGTCTTTGACCGTCGAAGTTCCGAGTTTCGAGTTTCGAGTTTCGAGTTAAGTGCGAGCGAAGGGCAAAGGGGTAAGAGCGAAGGGCAGCGATTGGACGGTCTAACTGATCACTCATCACTCATCACTCATGACTCATTAAGCAGTACTCAGCACTCGGGTAAGTTATTCCTGGCGCGCGATCGGCTGGGCATTAAGCCGCTGTACTACTTCGCCAAAGGCGACACGACTCGCTTTTTATTCGCTTCCGAAGTTCGCACTCTGCTCGCCAGTGGCGTGGTGCCGCGGCAGCTCTCAAAAACCGCGGTCGAGAGTTATTTGTTGTTTGGCTCAGTCAGCGAACCGATGACTTTGATTGAAGGAGTGTTCTCGCTGCCACCCGGGCACCGCATGACGATTAACCTCGCCGATGCGAACGCGCCGGTACATCCGGAATGTTATTGGAACATCGCGGACCCGAGACGCGGGGACGGTTTCGAGGTTCGAGTTTCGAGTTCAATGTCGGCAAAGAGCAAAGGGCAAAGAGCAAAGGGGGAAGAGCCAAGGGCAAAGGGGGAAGGGCAAAGAGCAAAGGCTCAAGAACGAGGAGCGGAATCGCGACAAAACGGTGGCGGCTCAACCGGCGCTACTCACGCGAATGCGGCGGAACACACGCGCCGGCTGTTAACTGAGAGCGTGCGCAAGCATCTGATTGCAGATGTTCCAGTTGGCGTGTTTCTCAGCAGTGGCATTGACTCGACAGCTTTGGCCGCACTAGCCAGCCGCGAAGCTGCCGGCGTTCATACCTTCACCGTCGCTTTTCCGGAAAAGGAATTCAGCGAAGCCGAGATCGCGCGCAAGACGGCCGCAAAGTTGGGTACGACGCACCAGGAGCTGATGCTCAGCGGCGACGAGATGCTGGCCCGCTTGACCGAAGCAGTCAGCGCGCTTGATCAACCGAGCATGGACGGCATTAACACTTACTTCGTTTCCTGGGGAGCGGCGCAGGCTGGCCTGAAGGTGACGCTGTCCGGCCTCGGCGGTGACGAAGTCTTTGGTGGTTACAGCACTTTTCGGCGCACGGCGGGCTTTCAACGATTGGCCAGCGTGGGCGCCAGCCTGCCGCTGAGTTTGCGCACGGCAGTCGCCGCGGCGGTGACCGGCGCCGGGGGACATTTTGTTTCGGGCGACGTGGCGCGAAAACTTACTGCGATTTTGAGTAGCAGCGAATCGCTGCCTGATGCTTTCTATTACGGCCGCACGCTATTCACGCCCGCGCAGGTTGCGGCTTTGCTCGTTGATAACAAGCCGAATGGCGCGACGCCGCCTTGGCGCATCTGGTTGGCTGAAACCGCACTGCAGGCCCGGGAGCTCGACGCGTTTGCAGCGGTGACCTGTATGGAGTCTCGCTCTTATCTGGTGAATACTTTGCTAAGAGACACTGACTCGATGAGCATGGCGCATTCGTTGGAAGTGCGCGTGCCGTTTCTCGATCACCCGTTGGTCGAATTCGTCACGCATTTGCCGCAGGCAGAAAAATTGCGCAAGGGAATGCCTAAAGCGTTGTTAGTTGAAGCGTTGCGCGATTTGTTGCCGAGCGATGTAGTTGGGCAAAAGAAACGCGGGTTTACCTTTCCCTGGGCCGAGTGGCTGCGTGGTCCATTGAAGGCAAGGGTTGAGACGGGACTGGCGGAACTGTCGCCGGCATTGCGCGAAGTGGTGGATGCGAAAGCGACGCGGAGCGTTTGGCAGGATTATCTGGAAGGGAAAACGAGTTGGTCGCGACCGTGGAGTCTTTACGTGTTGAATGAATGGGCGAAGGCTCATTTGGGCTAAGAGCTAAGGGCTAAGGGCTAAGAGCTAAGGGCTAAGTGCGAAGGGCTAAGAGCCAAGCGCTAAGTGTCAAGCAGTTGGCCCTAGCGCTCGGTGACTCTTCGCTCTTTGCTCGCTTCGCTCTTTGCTCTTAGCGCTTTGCTCTTTGCGGCATTTAACTCGGAACTCGAAACTAAATAAATGTACATTCTTGGAATAAACGCATATCACGGTGACGCTGCGGCGGCCTTGATTAAAGACGGGCGAATCGTGGCGGCGGCGGAAGAAGAGCGCTTCAATCGCGTAAAGCATTGCGCCGGGTTCCCCGCGGCAGCGCTGCGCTATTGTCTCGAGGCAGCCGGGATAACCATCGCAGACGTGGATCACATCGGCATTTCGCGCGACCCTTCGGCGCACCTGCATAAGAAGGTGCTGTTTGCGGCGAAGCGATTATCGCAAGGCGCGACGCGTAATCCGAAAGTTGAGGTTGCTCACACAGCAGTCCACCACGGAGACACAGAGAACACTGAGGACGCACAGAGAAGATTGGAGACTCTGGCAACGCCGGAGCCAAACGGCAATGGACGGAATGGCAAGGGAATTTTTGCGCAGATAAAGGATCGACTCGGAAATGCCGCGAAGGTGCGGGATCTGAAGGACGACGTAGCGGCGGCGCTGGGCGTCGACAAGAAAGCTATTCGCGCGCAGTTTCATAATATCGAACATCATCGCGCGCATCTGGCCAGTTCGTTTTATGTTTCGCCATTCGACCGGGCTGCGTTGTTATCAATCGACGGCTTTGGCGACTTTATCTCGACGATGTGGGCCAGGGGCGATGGCAACACGATTGACGTGCTGGGCCAGGTGGAATATCCGTACTCGACCGGCATCGTATACACCGCGACGACGCAGTTTCTTGGCTTTCCGCATTATGGCGACGAAGGAAAAGTGATGGGCCTGGCGCCGTACGGTAAGCCGCGTTTCATGAATGAGTTTCGCAATATCATTCAAACTCAACCCGGCGGCAAATTCAAATTGAACCTGGATTATTTTCGCCATCATGCCGAAGGCGTTGACATGACCTGGGACCAGGGCTCGCCGACCATCGGTCGCATTTTTTCCGACGCGTTTGCGCAAACGTTTGGACCAGCACGCGAGCCGGGTGCTGAGTTAACCGATCGCGAGCGCGACATCGCCGCCAGCTTGCAGCAGAGATTGGAAGAAGTCGGTTTCCACATTCTCAATCATTTACATGACGAGACTGGTTTGACTGACCTGGGATTATCCGGTGGCGTGGCTTACAACTCGGTGATGAACGGCAAGATCCTGCTGAATACGCCGTTCCGCCGCATCTATGTGCAACCGGCGGCCGGCGACAGCGGCACCGCACTCGGTGTTTGCTATGAAATTCATAACGGCATCCTCAAGCAACCACGGCGCGAAGTAATGCTCGGCGCGTATACCGGCCCGGAGTTTTCCAACGATCAGATTCAAGCAGAACTAGAGCAGCGCAAACTTGTTTTCGAAACATTCAGTGACGAAGAGGTAACCCGACGCGCTGCGCAGGACATTGCTGACGGTTTGGTTGTCGGTTGGTTTCAGGGGCGGATGGAGTTTGGCCCGCGCGCGCTGGGCAATCGGTCCATTGTTGTCGACCCGCGCCGCGCCGATATGAAAGAGATTCTGAACGAGCGGATCAAGAAGCGGGAGCCGTTTCGCCCGTTTGCGCCTTCGATACTCGAGGAGCGCACGGCGGATTATTTCGAGCAGGACCATCCGGCGCCGACGATGTTGATGGTTTATCAGGTGCGTGAGGAACGGCGCACGGAGCTGCCGGCGATCACGCACGTTGATGGTTCGGGACGTTTACAAACTGTTTCGCGCGAGGTCAATGCGAGGTATTACCAGCTCATCAGCGACTTCGATAAGCTAACCGGTGTGCCCATTGTGCTGAATACTTCGTTCAACGAAAACGAGCCGGTCGTCTGCACGCCGGCGCATGCGGTTGATTGTTTCCTGAAGACAAAGATGGATGTGCTCTATCTTGGCAATCACGCAGTGAGACGTGAAAGGTGAAGAGTGAAGAGAACTCGTTGAACCAATCCCCAATGCAAGAGAGCTTTCAAGCGATAGAATTGGGTATGATCTGAACGCGCGAGCACAATTTCAACATTCGTAGTAAAGGTTCGTCGGCTTCTAAATCTTTACTGCGAAAGGTAAGTTGAAATGAGACCCCATGAAAAGCTAGATGTATGGAAAAGGTCGATAGAGTTTGTCGTTCAGGTTTACAAGATGACTGAAACTTTTCCCCGCGAAGAGAAGTTTGGATTGACTTCCCAGATACGAAGAGCGGCCGTTTCGATTCCTGCCAATATTGCCGAAGGGGCCGCGCGCCAATCCCCCAAAGAGTTCAAATATTTCCTGTCAAACGCACAGGGTTCTGTTAGTGAGCTAGCTACTGAAATCCTTATCGCTCAAAAGCTGGGTTACCTGAACAAGGAGACGTTTGATTCGGGCAACACGGAATTGACCAGTATTGGAAGAATGATCTTAGGACTATCGCGCAGCGTCAGCCGCAACTGCTGATTTACTCTTTACTTTTCACCTTTCACTTTTCACAGAGGACCTATGCGGATACTAGTCACCGGCGGCGCCGGCTTTATCGGTTCACATTTGTGTGAACGACTGCTTGACGAAGGGCACGACGTCCTTTGTCTGGACAACTTCTTTACCGGGCGCCGCGCCAATATCATCAAGCTGCTCGACAACCATCACTTCGAATTAATTCGTCATGATGTGATCGAACCGATCCTGGTAGAAGTCGATCAAATCTATAACCTCGCTTGTCCGGCATCGCCAATTCACTATCAATACAATCCGGTGAAGACGGTGAAGACCAGCGTCATGGGCATGATTAATATGCTGGGCCTGGCGAAACGCGTACGCGCGCGCATTCTGCAGGCATCGACGTCGGAAGTTTATGGGGACCCGCTGCTTCATCCGCAAACTGAAGAGTATTGGGGCAATGTGAATCCTATTGGCTTGCGGTCCTGCTATGACGAAGGCAAGCGCATCGCGGAAACGTTGATGATGGATTACCACCGCCAAAATCACGTGGATACGCGCATCGCCAGAATCTTTAACACTTATGGACCACGCATGCTCGAGGACGACGGCCGCGTTGTTTCCAATTTTATTGTGCAGGCGCTGCGCGGCCAGCCGCTGACGCTTTATGGTTCGGGGCAGCAGACGCGTTCGTTTTGTTATGTTGACGATTTAGTTGAGGCGCTGATTCGGCTGATGAACGTCGAAGACTTGCACGACCCGGTCAACCTGGGAAATCCGGGTGAGTTTACGATCAGGCAGTTGGCCGATGAAGTGATCAAGATGTGTGGGTCGAAGTCTGAGATCGAGTATCTGCCGTTGCCCGAGGACGATCCGAAACAGCGCCAGCCGAATATCACCCGGGCGCAAACTTTACTGGGCTGGAACCCGACAATCCAATTGCAGGAAGGACTGAAAAGAACGGTGGCGTACTTTAAGGAAGCGGTAACCAGCAATCAGTCAACAGCAAACAGTCAACAGCCCCCTACCGCTTGAGAAGTAGCGCCGGTGTGACCGCGACGATTTCCCATTTTCCATTTGCCATTTCTCATTTGCCATTTCAGAGCAGTGCAACTGTAGTGTAAGGATTCCCGATAGGTTAGTCGCCGAATGAGTCTATGCGAAAAATGATCGATTAGCCCGAGCCTAAGAATTGGAAACTGAAAAATGAGAAATGGTAAATGGAAAATCGAGCCTACGACCAATTGCCAAATGATTTTGCAGCAGCTGTCCGATAATTGAATGAATTTCTTGTTGCTCAACCAGTGTTTCTACCCGGACGTGATGGCCACGGCCCAGCAGCTAACCGATTTGGCGGTGGGGCTTACTGAGGCTGGGCATAACGTCACCGTAATTGCGAGCGACCGCGGTTACGACGATCCGTCAAAGCGGTTTCCACCTCGCGAAACGTGGCGAGGGATAAACATCATACGCATTGGCTCGCTGGCGCTGGGGAAGAAGAGTAAGTTGCGCCGTGCAGTTAACTTTGCAAGTTTTTTGCTTAATTGCTCCTGGCAGTTGCTGCGTGCACCACGCTTTGACGTCGTGGTCGCGTTAACCTCGCCACCGTTGATCTCTTATCTTGGTTCACTTTTTGTTCGCATCAAAGGCGGCAAGTTTTTCTTCTGGGTTATGGATCTCAATCCTGACGAAGCCATTGCCGCCGGCTGGCTCCAGGAGAATTCTCTAACCGGGAAAACGCTGGCTGGGTTTCTCAAGTCGAGCCTGGACCATGCGGACGGCATCATCGCGTTGGATCACTTCATGAAGAGTCGCATCGTTGCCAAGGGCGTGCGGCCGGAGCTCGTCACTGTGCTGCCGCCATGGGCCCATGACGATCAAGTTCATTTTGATCGGCAGGGCAGGGAAGCCTTTCGCCGGGAACATGGTCTGACAGACTCGTTTGTAGTGATGTACGCCGGCAATCACAGTCCTTGTCATCCACTACAAACGCTGGTGGACGCAGCGCGCCAGTTAACCGATCGAAGCGAGGTTGTGTTCTTATTTGTTGGCGGTGGCAGCGAGCAGGAAAAGGTGCGGCAATTTGCCGCGCAGCACGGCCTGGATAACGTTCGCTGTTTGCCGTATCAGAGCAGCGAGAAGCTTTCAGCGTCTCTTTCCGCGGCGGATCTCCAGATAGTCGTCATGGGTGACGCTTTTGTTGGAATTGTGCACCCATGCAAACTTTATAATATATTAAGGATTGGTAGTCCTTTCCTTTATATTGGCCCGGCGGAAAGCCACGTCAGCGAAATAATTGCCCGGCTGGAAAGCAGTCATCCGGCGTATGCTGCAAATCATGGTGACACTGGCGTGGTGATTGAGCATATACTGAAGCAGCTCACGACTGGCCGGGAACGAAATTCCAGGAGCGTGCCCGAAAGCGCAAACGCTTTTTCAAGGCAAACGCTAATGCCGCAAATGATAAGTTTGCTTGAGTCAGGTAAGCCGGTGGAGAATGCTTTAGCAAAGCCAATCAGCGAAAGCCGGGTGTTCGCCGGCCGCTCCAGTTAGTAGCAGATTCCCTAGATAAGCCGAACGAGGTCGCCCCCCGTGAATACGTATTTCGCCCTTTTCCTAATCGCCACTTTTTCCGCGCTCGGAATTACGCCGCTGGTTCGCCGCTTTTGCCAGCGGTACAAGCTGTTGGATGTGCCGACCGATGGTCGCCGCGTTCACAAGTACGGCATTCCGCGGCTGGGCGGCGTGGCGATTTTTGCTTCCTTCATTTTGGCGCTCTCAGCGTTACCACTCGTTTCGAATCTGCTAACCGAGTCGCTACGACCACACACTTCTGAAGTCTTCGTAATCCTGATTCCGGCAACGCTGGTACTGCTGCTGGGAATTTACGACGACCTGCGCGGCACGAACGCTGTAGTCAAGTTTGTGGCGCTGGGACTAATCGCGTCATTGTTTTATGCGCTGGGCGGGCGAATTGAAGTTTTGGGGATTCCTTTTGTCGGTGCGGTCCATTTTCATCCTGTGATTGGATTCCTGATCACTGTCTTCTGGCTGGTGGGAATCTCAAACGCTTTCAACTTGATCGATGGCATCGATGGACTTGCTCCCGGTGCGGCGCTCTTCTCATCGCTGGTGATTCTGGTGGTTTCGCTGGCTGGAGAGAATCCGCTAATGGTGGTGGTGGCGCTCGTGCTGTGCGGATCGCTAACTGGATTTTTGCGGTACAACTTCAATCCCGCATCGATCTTTTTGGGAGACTCAGGTGCGCTGTTTGTAGGTTTCCTGCTGGCGTCGTTATCAGTGTTGGGCGCACAAAAAGCGACAACGGCGGTGGCCGTGATCACTCCAATTCTCGCGTTCGGGTTGCCGGTGGTGGATACCGGTATGACCATGGCGCGACGCCTAATAAGTGGGCGGCCGCTATTTCAGGGTGACGGCGAACATATTCATCACATGCTATTAGCGCGCGGCTGGTCGCAACGGCGCGTAGTGATGATGCTTTACGCTGTTTGCGCGGTGTTTGGACTCTTGGCTGCGCTTTCAACCAAGACATCTCCGCCGGTCACTGGCCTGGTGCTGTTTGTAATCGCGGTTGCAGTAATCATCGCGGTCGGCCACCTGCGCTATCACGAAGTCGACGAATTGCGCGCCGGCATGAAACGAACGGTCGGCGACCGCCGCATTCGAGTTGCCAATAACATTCGTGTACGACGCGCCAGTTTGGCATTGACCAAAGCGATTAGTCTCAACGAGATGTTCGAAGCGGTGGGAAACATGCTCGAGTTTGAAGAGTTTGTCTATGCCAATGCGCAAATCGGTCAGGTGAGCCATGCCGCTGCAAATGAACGGGCGTTCCAGCAAGCGACGAGAAAAGGCGGTCAGGAAAACCTTGAATTCGTTAACGGACGCATTGCCTGGGCGTGGACCGGTGAAGGGGTCAACGCGGAAGATGTCATTGGTTCAACCGAACACTGGTGCTTTCGCTTGCCTCTGGCTACCGCAAAAGGCGAGTGGGGTTGGATGAATCTGTATCGTCCCCTCGTTGGTCCACCGTTATTGCTGGACATGAATTATCTTGCCAGCTTTTTGCAGACAGAACTTTCAGAAGCGGCCGAACGAATTCTGGGAATGCAACCAAAGCACTCCGGTTTTGAAAAACTCTCCTTGCCGGTTACCGCAGGAAAAGTCGCCAGTTAATGTCCCACTCCATAACTGCCGAAAGAATGCCAGTCGCTCCGGCAACGTTTAAACTGCGTCTTGCTCGAGTGTTGGGGATTCTTGTGTTTGCAGGGCTGCTCGCATTACTCGTAATAAGCGCGATCCCTTATGGAACCGCCGAAGCATGGTGGAAAGCATTCTTTATCTGCGTCGCATTTTCGCTGGGCATCCTCTGGTTGCTTGATGGATATTTGACTGGCGCCTGGATCACGGCCGGCTGGCCCATAATCATGCCCGCCGCCGCGCTGGTTTTGTTCTGCTTCCTGCAAACGATTTCCCTGGGCTCGGTGCAGGTTGGCGGTCTCGCAACGCCGAGCTGGCGGACCCTGAGCGCAGACCCTTATGAAACCCGCTTCTTCGCGCTGCAACTTGCCGCGCTGGTAATGTGTGGTCTGTTTCTCTTCCGTTATATATCGTCGCCGCGGCGGCTGCTGATTGTGATCAATGTGGTGCTTATGATTGCGGTGGCCAGCGCCGTTTTTGGAGTGGTCAGGCAAACGACGCAACACAGCCTGGGATTTGGTCTGCCGTTGCTGCCGCTGGACGGCGGTTATGGTCAGTTTATTAATCGAAACCATTTCGCCTTCTTAATGGAAATGGCCCTTGGTTTGACGCTGGGAATGATTCTCGGAGGCGGCGTAAAGAGGGACCAGGTGTTGTTGTACCTGGCGGCGCTAATTCCTGTTTGGACTGCGCTGGTTCTTTGCAGCTCCCGAGGAGGACTGATTGCGATGCTGGCGGAGGTTATCGTGGCGGCCTTTCTCGTAAGCGGGTTTCTGCAAGGTCGTCGGGGAACTCCGGGAACAAATAGCAGCGCAGCAACATCCAAAGTGCTTGGGCTGCTGCGGTCTTCGCCGGTACGGATTGGCTTGTTTCTCGTGCTTCTCTGTGGGGTCGTCTTTGGCACCCTCTACCTTGGTGGTGACCAGTTGGCGTCGCGCATTGAGCAGTCGCGCACTGAATTATCGGGAGACAATACCGAGCTAAATCAAGGCGTAAAGAGAAACGAAACGTGGGCCATGACTTTGAAAATGTTTGCGGCCCATCCAATCCTCGGCGTCGGCATGGGTGCTTACTGGGTGGCGGTGCCCGCATTTCATAATGCGTCGGGCGTCTTAACGCCGCAGGAAGCGCACAACGATTATCTTGAGTTGCTTGCGAGCGGTGGTTTAGTCGGGCTTGCGATCGGGATTTGGTTTTTGGTAGCCGTCGCTAAAAAGGCGAAGGCGAATTTAGGCTCATCCGACCGGCTGCGGCGCGCTGCCTGTTTGGGAGCCTGTATTGGCATCGCCGGCGTGGCCGTCCACAGCCTGGTGGATTTCGGACTTCATATGCTGATAAACGCATTGGTGTTCACAACGCTGGTCGTAATTGCGACATCCGAACAACCATGGCACACAGAAGCTATTCGCGAATCATGATTAGAACTGTCGCATTCAATCGTTTGCTGGCGCTGCTGTTGGCGTTGTCGCTTGGCTCGGCCTTCGCCAACGTGATGGTCCCGCAATCCGGAGGCGCCAGTGCGTTTCAGGGGCAGGACATCATGGGCGGCGCGGCCATCGTGTTTAAGCGACCGCAGCGCGTGCGTGACATCGTTGGTGGCGCTTCAATGTTGGTGGTCAGGCGTCAACCAAGACCTCCGCGCCCTGAAGTTGCGCGTAACACTCCGGACCGCAGACGGCCTCGTCCGCAGCCCGGCGAGCCTGAGGTCGTAGACGCGAAGTTGTCAGATGCGGATCAGGCCGAGGCTTACAAAGCGCAGGGCAACACTTACTACGATCTCGGCGACTTTGCACAGGCGATTGAGGCGTACCTGAACGCCGCCAAGCACGCCCCCAAAGACGCGACAATTTACAACAACCTCGGCGCTGCTTACTTCAGCACCAACAAGAATACCGAAGCTCTCGAAGCGTTTAAGAAAGCCGTCGCGGCCAAGCCTGATGATGCAGACGCCTTTTTCAACATCGGCATTGCTTATGCCGCCAATGAAAAACAAGCTGATGCGTTGGCAGCATTCAAGGAAGCGGTTCGACATAAACCTGATTGGCCAGAAGCATTGAACGCGCTCGGCGATACCTATCTGGGCCTCAACCAATATGCCGAGGCGGCTAAGGCTTATGAGGAAGTTGTCCGTCTCCAACCCGACAACGCGGCGGCGTTCAGCAATTTGGGCTTTGCGTACGATCGGTTGAACCTGGAGGCGAAATCAATCGAGGCGTTGCAGAAAACAGTTAAGCTGAAACCGAACGACGCAGTTGCTTACAACAATCTCGGCGCCAGTTTCTTCAAGAGCGGAAGCTACAAAGAGGCTATTGACGCTTTCAGTAATGCGCTGCGGATCAATCCTGGTGACGCAGAAGCTCTTAACAATCTCGGCGCGGCGTATTACATCACCGAGCAATACAGCAACGCCCTGGAGAAGTTTTTGCAAGCTGCCAGTGCCGGCCGGGAGTCTGCCGAAGTTCAATATAATCTTGGCAACGCTTATTACATGTTGGGCAAGTTTCCTGAAGCCACTACGGCGTACCGCGAAGCTATCCGCTTAAAGCCTGACTACGCCGAGGCGCGAACGAATTTGGGAAGCCTGCTGATTGCAATGAACGAACCGCGGCCGGCCGCGACCGAGTTGCAGGAAGCAATTCGTTTGCAGTCCGAGAATCCGGTGGCGCATAACAACCTTGGTTACGCTTATGCGCAAATTGCGGAACACAGCGAGAAGGCCGAAGCTCAGGAGTATTACCAAAAAGCCGTAGTTGCCTACAAAGAGGCGTTACGTCTGCGGCCGAACTATCCGAAGGCGCTTAATAATCTCGGCTTGATTCTTAATAAGCTTGGTGATTACCCGGGCGCTGTCGAAAATATCAAGAAGGCCCTGGAGCAGCGACCTGACTTTCCCGAAGCCTATTACAATCTGGGAACGGCGTACTTCAACCAGCGGCAATTCAAAGAGGCAATCCAGGCTTTCCAGAAAGCGATCGAACTCAGACCGGACTTCATCGATGCCTACAACAATCTCGGGGCGGCGGCTTATCAGACAGGCGACTTTGACCAGGCCATCGCCGCTTATGTAAAGACACTTTCGCTGCGTCCGAACAGCGCCGAAACCCAAAACAACCTGGGCAAGCTTTACGTCAGGACAAAACGTTATCAGGAGGCAGTCACGTCCTTTAAGGCCGCGATTGCCCTCAAACCAAGCTACGCGGAGGCCCACTTCAACCTGGCCGTGGCCTATACGGCAACGGGAAATAAGCTGGGCGCTCTGGAGGAATATCGCGCGTTAAAAACGCTTGATCCGCGGCTGGCGGACGAGTTTTACCAGCGCTTCGTCAAGAAATAGGGGTAGTTTGCCACTTTATAGAGGTGGATCTTGACGAAACGCCCAACCAGATGCAAAAAGGATTGACCTGTATGGGGAAACCGCTGTAGACTGCGGCCACTCAGGGCGAAAAATCAGTTCTTGCCAGTGCGTCACGAAGTGAAGGGACAATTAACTATGAGCATAAGACAACGGAAAAGTATGAAAGCAATCGCCGTATTTGTGGCCTTTGCTGTGGCCCAGATTTCCATTCAATTGAGTTTTGCCAGCACGGCTTCGCCCTCATATGCGATGCTTGTGCAGCAGCAACTCATCGTCAGAGTTAGCACCAGTGGCAACCGGCCCATCCTGGTCAACGGCAACAGTACCGCAAGTGGCGGTAGCCTCGCGACCGGCGCCATCATTGAAACGCCAGACGGCGTCAGCGCGACGATCGACCTCGGCCCCCTCGGAACTTTGGATCTGGCTCCGAACTCTAAGGTCGTGCTGGACTTTGATTGCCCACCGGCTCCGCCAGCGGGAACCGAACCGTCACCCTGCACGGTTAAGGTTAAGGTGTTGACAGGCTGCGTTGTAATGAAGACTAAGAAGGGCACGAAAGGTCAAATCGATACCGAACAACAAGAGAAAGTACAGGAGAGCAATAAGAAGGGCGGCGGCGCACCTCTTAACTTCTGTACGCCGGGCGCGGCTGCAGCAGCAGCCAGTGCAGCGGCAACAGGAGGTGGCATCGGCGCAGGCACTATTGCTGCTGCGGTCATCGCTGGTGGTCTCTTGGCCGGTGGACTTATCTTTGGATTCAGTGGCGGAAGCAATCCCAGCCCTGGCACTCCCTAAGTCATCGGTTCGCGTCGAACGCACTAAAAGAAAGGCGTGCCCTCCGCAAGGAGCAGGCACGCTTTTTCTTTAGTCACTCCATCCTGATCGATCAACGCCCGGGCCAACGGGCCAACAATCTGCTTATATCGTGGACGCGAAAATCTTTAGTCGGGCGCCTGTCCGTTTGCTGTTGCTCCTGATCGCAATTGGCTTGTGCGCATGGGCCGTTAACTCTGCAGCGCATTTAGGTCTGTCGCGAATCTTCGTGAAGTATGCGACTGTCACCGGGAATCTGCTGGTGGCGGATAAAGCCATCGAGATGTCTCCCAGGGACGCGGATGCGTATCGTGCGCGTGCCGCGGTACTAACGCTTTCGCAGTCCCTGGGGGAATCTGCGGACGCAATGGAACAGGCTATTTCTCTTCGCCCAGCGGATTATTCGCTGTGGGGGGAATTGGGGCTGCTTCGCGACCAAAGCGGGGACACCGCCGGCGCGCTGGCGGCCTTTGATGAAGCCGTGAAACGTGCGCCCTTTTACGCCTTGCCACGGTGGCAACGCGGCAATCTACTTTTGCGCCTTGGTCAATACGATTTGGCCTTTAGCGACTTGAATCAGGCCGCGCAGAGTAACCCGGAACTATTGCCGGGCTTTGTGGATCTGGCGTGGAATCTTTCCGGCGGCGATCCCAAAGTCGTGCAGCAGATGGTCAGAATCAACAGCAAGGCTGCACACATGGCCATGGCAAGAGTTTTTTCCGCCCACACAAAACCTGAAGCGGCAATCTTTGAGTTTCAAGCTGCAGGGTCAAGCGACGATGACACGCGGCGCGATTTCATTAACCAGCTTCTGGTCAAGAAGAGTTTTGCCGAAGCCTATCAGCTCTGGAGCGGAACCTACGGCGTGACAACGACAGGGAACCAGCCGCAGCAGATATTTGATGGCGGGTTTGAGTCGCCCTTGAGCTTTGACGAAGTCGTCTTCAACTGGTGTATCCCACGACGCTTGCAAGCGACGACGGTGTCTTTGGATTCCAGCCAGCCGCATACGGGCACCAGGAACTTGAGAATTGAATTCGCGGGTGACGCCAATCCCGGAGCTGATCTGGTAGCGCAATTGCTCTTAGTGGAACCAGCGCAGCGCTACAAGATAAATTTTGCGGCCCGCTCACAGGAAATTGTTACTGGCGGATTGCCAATCGTTACGGTCAGGGATGCCGGTGACAACAAACGTCTGGGCCAGTCGCTCTTGTCCAGGGGTTCCACTGATTGGAACGTAGTGAGTCTCGAGTTTACTACGCAGCCCACCACCAGCGCCGTTGTGCTTAGCGTTCAGCGGGAAGGGTGCAGTACTGCGCCTTGTCCGATCTTCGGCGTAGTTTCACTCGACAGTTTCTCTATTGAGCACTTGAAGTAAGCTCCACGCCCTCCTCCAGATCCGAAAAAACAGTTGTCGCAAACAAACGTCATGCATGAATCAACGATGCCGAGGCTGAAAACCCCCTCGGCTTGGATGAAAAAGGTCGACCGTCTGGGATGGGCGGCAGGCTTTGCTCTGAAATCCTACGGCGTGCGGATAGGCCTTCGGTCAAACGATGCCGCGGCGTTGGAGCGTGCCTGCGAATACTTGCCGGCTGGTTGGCAGGAGAGCACCAAGCCGGTGGTTGATCGCGTTTACTCAATACTGGTTGGCGGTGGCGGGCCGCGAGCCAACGCGCGACGCTTTAGTCTGCTTTACGGCGATCACCTGCGCCTCACGCGTTCAACGAATATGGATGATGTGTTCGAACGGTTCGAATCTGACTTGCGCCTGTTCGTAGGCGAATTCGCGCCGCATCGCGTCTTCGTGCATGCCGGCGTGGTTGGCTGGAAGGGGCGGGCGATTGTAATTCCTGGCCGTAGTTACTCTGGAAAATCCACGCTGGTGGCGGCGCTGGTCCGCGCCGGCGCGACGTATTATTCCGATGAGTATGCTGTGTTCGACTCCAGGGGACTCGTGCATCCATTTGCAAAACCTCTCGAGATTCGCAAAGAGGGTGAGTTTACCCAAGCGCGTGTGACGGTGGGCGAATTGGGTGGTAAGTCGGGAACGAAACCGCTGCCGGTGGGACTGGTGCTGATGACTGGGTACAAGCGTGGCGCCACCTGGCGGCCGCGAAAGTTGTCGCCCGGCAAAGGGGTTCTGGAGATGCTCTTTAACACCGTCTCGGCGCGGCGCAGTCCCGAAAAAGCCATGTCGACTTTGCGGCTCGTGACGAAAGAGGCGGAAGTTCTTAAAGGCACGCGCGGTGATACAACCGGCGTCGTAGCTGCGCTGCTAAAAAGGATGGATCGAATTGCCGAACGTGCCTAGAAGTCGCAGGGTCGTTGGCGCATGAGTGGAACCTTGAGAGCACAGGGCGAGTTGGTAGCCCGCGCCTTGCGAGGATCATGGCGCGCCGGGGATTTGCCGCCATTCGATCTTTTGGAGCCAGAGCTGGACCAGATCGCACCGTTGCTGGTGGGATCTGGTGCCGCATCGCTGGGCTGGCGGGTTGTGAATCGCAGCTCGTTACGCGATTCTTCGTCGGGAGAATTGCTTCATCAAGCTTACCGTCTCCAAACGTTGCAAGCGGAGATACAGGAACAAAAAATTGAGAAGGTGTTCCGCCTGCTGCGAGAGTCGTCGGTGGACGCCATTCTGGCTAAAGGTTGGGCGGCCGCAGGGCTCTATCCAAATCGCACGTTACGTCCTTATGGCGACATCGATATCTGTGTTCGCTCCGCTGATTACCAGTCCGTGTCAGAGTTGTTCAGCAGTCCCAGGGGCAATGATTGCTGGATCGACCTCCATCGACACTTCTCAGAGATTGGCAATCGAACTGTTGCAGAACTTTTCAGTCGCTCAAAGATGCATCGAGTTGGTCAGGAAGAAGTGCGCGTGCTGGGTGATGAGGACCATGTCGCACTCTTAAGCATTCATCTTTTGAAACACGGCGCCTGGCGGCCATTGTGGCTTTGCGATGTTGCAGCCGCAATGGAGTCTCCCTCCCCAACGTTTGCTTGGGACGAGTGTCTGGGTCGGGACCCGATCCGGGCAAGCTGGATACAAAGCGCGTTTGGTTTAGCGCACCTGCTGTTGGGAGCGAGTACTGAGAAGTTGCCGGCAAGCATGCGAACACTTGCGGTTCCGGAGTGGCTGGTGGACACGGTTCTAAGGCAATGGTCCAACCCATACGCGCGGTATCAAGCGCCCATGAATCATCCAGTTCCGATGACCGACGTGTGGCGGCGGCCGTCGGAGCTGATTGATGGCTTGCGACAGCGCTGGCCAAATCCAATCATCGCGACGATCAGCGTCCACGGCCGGCTGAATGAATTGCCGCGCCTGCCTTATCAACTCGCAAACTGCCTCGCGCGCGTCGTTCGCTTCGTGATTCCAGGCACGGATGAGTTGCAGGAGCATTGAAGTTTGTTGTGAATAACGCACCGGTCATTTTAAGTTTGGAAACGGCGACGACTGGCGGCGGCATTTGTGTGGCCCGGGGAGCGGACGCACTTGCTACGAGGGCAGGTGATTCGACAGTATCGCATTCAAACAGCCTCCTGTCCGACATCAATGAATGTTTGCATGACGCTGGTCTGAAGCTCTCCGATGTTGAACTGTTTGCGTGTGCGTCCGGGCCAGGTAGTTTTACCGGTCTAAGAATTGGAATAGCGACGCTCAAGGCCTTAGCGGCCACGTTAGACCGGCCCTGCGCTGGGGTGCCGACGCTCAACGCGATAGCGCAAAGTGCCGGTGCGTCGAATGGGACCGTGGCACTCCTGCCCGCCGGTCGCGGCGAGGTCTTCGCGCAAATGTTTCGTGTTTCTCCAGACGAACTGGTTGAACTCGATTCCGCCGCTCATTTGTCGCCGCAAAAGTTGCTCGAACGTTACCAGGACTTTCCGGGTCTTGTTTGGACGGGACCGGGCGCCCTGGTTCAGCGCGCGCTGCTGGAAGACTACGCTGCGCAGCATGGCATTAGCGTTGAGCGAACGGCGCAAACGAACCTTGCCAACAACGGCTGGCAGATTGCGCAGCCAGCGACGCCTTTGGCCCAAAGCGTTGCGGTACTGGCGCTGCGAATGTTTAGCGCGGGTCTGGTTCAAACTGCAGCATCTCTTCACGCGAAATACGTGCGGCCTTCCGACGCTGAGCTAAATCAGGCATGGCGATAACCGAGCACGTCCTCGAGAAACTCAGCAACGGCTTTTCCATAAGCCGAATGACCGAGCACGATCTGCTTGAAGTAGTTGAGATCGAGGAAGAATCCGGATTGAGCCGTTGGGGCTGGGCTGCGTACTATGCGGAGCTGCAGGGCAGTAATCGCGATCTGATGCTGGTGGCGCGCGCCCCGGAATCCAAAGCGCCACGCGTTTCGCACACCCTGGCGGCATACATTGTCGCCCGCCTCGGAGCCAGCGAACTGCACATCAATAATGTCGCGGTTCGCGAGCGATATCGCCGGCAGGGTATCGGCCTGACTTTGCTGGGCCGCATTTTGGCAGAGGGCAAACGCCGCGGCGTCACTGCGGCTTTCCTCGAGTTGCGCGCGGGAAACACCGCGGCGCTCTCACTTTATGAAAAGTGTGGGTTTAGCCTGACTTCGCGCCGGAAAAATTACTATTCCGAGCCGACTGAGGATGCCCTGGTGATGACAATACAAGTGAGTCGAAACGCTTGATCCGTGCGAGTAATTGGGCTACCATTTTTTCGTGTCCCAAACATTTCTGAGAGGTCTTCCGATCACCTCTCGCAAACTAATCTTGCCAGTCCCATCGTCTGAAAGGAGACATGCGCGAAATGGACGTTACAACTGCGGATTTGCTGAAGGAAGAGCTGATTAATCAGGATCCCGAATTCCGGGAGTTGGCCCGCGAGCACACGCGATACGAACAAAGGTTAAGTGAATTATCAGCCCTGGCTTTTCCGAGCGACGAAGAACAACTGGAAGAGGTTACGCTGAAGAAGAAAAAATTAGTTCTCAAAGATCAGATGTACTCCATAATGATGCAGCACCAGAAAACCGAGACTATGAGCCACTAAAGTCGCGGAGCTCAAGTCGAAAGTGAACGGCATAGACTTTAAGTCTTTGCCCTCCTCGCAGTCACAGACCAAAGTCTGTGCCACTAGTTATCGGGGGACGCGGAGGTATCGCGTCCCCTTTCTTGCTAAGACGCAACAGTTGTTTCAGGAGACAGGTCTTCGCGAGCATCTTGAGCAGAGGCCCGCAGTTCAGAGTCCAAGCTTTAGCTGGTTGTGTCGCGACACCGAAACCGGAAGGTTGTACTCCTAACTGCTTGAGTCTGGGCTTAACAAATTAGGCGGTCAGAAGATTGAGAATAGCTCGCGAAGGAATCGTTTACATTTTGGTGCCGGCGGCAGTGACTGTTCTGTTGCTGCTTTTCGGTTTGTGGCTAATCGCGATTCCGTTTGCAGCCATCACTGCCTTCATGGCTTTCTTTTTTCGCGATCCAAGACGCGAGCCGCCGAGCGATCCGCGACTGGTGGTTGCGCCTGCCGACGGTCGAGTGACCCTAGTCAAGCAAGTTGAAGCAGGGAGCCAGCAATCCGCAACCTTGGTTAGCATTTTCTTATCCCCGCTTGACGTTCACATTAACCGGGCCCCAATTGCCGGCGAGATTACAAACATCGCTTACACACGGGGCAAATTTCTGATGGCGACCAATCAGAACGCCAGCCTGGTTAACGAGCAAAACGCGTTGACGATCCGAGGTGAACAAATCACAGTAGTCTGCAAACAAATAGCCGGCATACTGGCGCGCCGAATTATTTGCTGGAAACACGCGGGTGAGCGCGTTTCCCTGGGCGAGCGCTTTGGCCTGATCAAATTCAGTTCGCGCACGGACATATTGTTGCCGCCGCAGGTCGAGGTGTTGGTTCAGGAAGGCGCACGGGTGCGCGGTGGCGTCACGATTATCGGGAGGATTCGATGAGCACAGTTGCGCGCACAACAGTTCCCGGCGAGCAGAAGAATCCGGAACGCCGCGGCTTGCGTAAAGGGATGTACCTGATTCCTTCCGTTTTCACTGCTGCAAATATCGGCATGGGGTTTTACGCGGTGATGGCGGCGGTGCGTGGGTTTCAGTTTGTTGGCGCCGGCAGCCAGGCGGATCTCGCGCACGCTGCGGTCTATCTCGATAACGCAGCTAAAGCGATTGGGTGGGCGGTTCTGTTTGACATGCTTGATGGGCGTTTGGCCCGCATGACGCGCACGACCACTGAAATTGGAGTGCAACTGGACTCGATAGCAGACGTGGTCACGTTCGGCTTGGCGCCGGCTGTACTCGCTTATGTTTGGGGTTACGGCGGCACCCTGCAGGAGGGAAGCGATCTTCATAGCCTGGCGTGGTTTCTTTCGTTCATGTACCTAATGTGCGGCGGTTTTCGCCTAGCGCGATTCAATGTCCAGTCTTCGCGTCCGCGCATTTTGGCGGAAGGCACCATCAAGATGGACAAGAAAAGCTTCGTTGGTTTGCCGATTCCCGTCGCCGGCGGCTTGATCGCAGCCATCATTCACTTTGCGCCATCGCCCCTGGTGAAGTATGGACCAGAGCGCGCGGAGCTCTATTCATTACTGTTGATGGCGCTGGTTGGTTTCTTAAGTGTGCTGATGGTTAGCACGCTCAGATTTTCAAGTTTCAAAACTGTCGGCACGCGCAGCCGCGGCATGCGCACGATCATCCTCGCCGTTGCTGTTGGCACGTTGATCTTTCTTTACTCTCGCCACGTACTTCTCATTCTCGTTATCGGCTACATCCTTCAGGGCCTGCTGTCGCGAGTGCTGGGAATGTTTCGCCGCCGCCCGGAGGCAAGCGAGACCCCAGTCCAGGCTAACCTGCCTTAACTTCACACCGCTGCAAATCTAACGGACCACTACTAATTTGGTAGTGGCTTCAATTCAGTTCTTGTAAAGTAACCTGTTAGTTTGCGTTGGTTCGCAAGCACCCAACTTGAATGGCAAGCACCACAGTTTGCTTGAAGAAATCGACTAGTTCGCTTTTGAGGGCGCAACTTCGCGTGGTTGTGAGAATGCGAGCAACCCGTGTTCAGTAGTTAAGAGCACTACTCCGCCCACCGCTATCGGTGATGCCGAGGTCGTAATCTCTTCACCTACAGGAAGGGAATTGACCTGTCGTCCGTCTCGTAGTTCCAATACGACCCCCGCCGAACTCGAAAGCGGGGTGAAGAGGGCCTCAAGTTCGGTGATGAGCGGCTGCGCGGAAATTCTTCCCGGCATTTGACGTTTCCACAAACGTGCTCCTCGTAATGAAAACTTGTAAACATAATTGTCCAGCGATGCCACCAACAGATCTTCACCGGCGCGAACCACTGCCTGCACACCAGCGCCGGTACGCTTGCGCCAAAGCAGCAATCCATTCGTCGCGTTCACAGCGTAAAGATAATTGTCGGCCGAACCAAAATACACAATGCCATTGCTGATCGCTGCCGGACCTCTCACCGGCCCGCGCGTGCGATAGCGCCACAATAGTTTTCCGGATTGCTCATCCAGGGCAATCAGGTTGCCGTCTTCACTGCCGGCATAGACGTGCCCGCCGGCCACGACTGGTTGGGAATCAAAGGGCGCGCTGTACTCAAAAGACCAACGGGCCTCACCCGTGCTGCTGTCGAAAGCGTAGACCTTCCCATCGCGTCCGCCGCCAAACAATTTGCCATTTGCGAGCGTCAGCGAACCCTGTAGCGGCATTGCCAGCGTGCGCATCCATTGCGTCACGCCGCCTTCCTTGCCAAGCGCCCGCAACGCGCCCGTTGCCCGGCGCGCGCCACTCTCCGGCTTGCCGGTTTCCGAAGCGACAAACACGTTGCGAGCGTCAGCGACTGGTGATGCCGACAGTTCGCCGCCAAACTCCGAACGCCAATTCAATGTTCCGTCTCCGGCTTTGAGCGAGACGATGATTCCGCCTGCCAGCGGCAAGTAAACGCGATCCTGATCAAAGGCCGGAGTGAGATTTAGCGTCAAATCCGAGTTATAACGCCATCCGACGGTTAAAGGCTGTGAAAGGAAAGCGCGCGGATCGGGTTTCGTCGCCGGGTTATCCGCGGCATTGTGTTTTTGCGAATAACAGATCGCTGCTGCGCTCAGAATGAGAGCAAATATTCCCGCCACAAATCTGTAGCGCTTGTCGGTGCTTGATATCATCGCGGGTCGCTTCTTGAGTTATTCGAATCCGAAAGTATAATCCAAAGTTTATTGTCTCCGACTCTAACGGTTTGACGCGCGAAGCGCCACTGAGGTTTTCTTTTTGATACCAGCCACGCAACACGAAATTGTCATAATCCTTGACTTCGGATCGCAATATACTCAGCTGATCGCCCGCCGTGTTCGAGAGGCCGGCGTCTATTGTGAGATCCTGCCGTTCGCTACGCCGGTTGAAAAAATTATTGCGCGTCAACCTAGAGGCCTGATTCTATCGGGCAGTCCATCCTCCGTTTACCAGGACGGCGCCCCCCGACCGGACGCGAAACTACTACCGCTGCTTGAATGCCCTTTGCTCGGCATCTGCTATGGTCTGCAGATTCTCGCGTTTGACATGGGCGGCGCGGTTCAGTCGTCGCCAAATCGGGAATTCGGTTATGCCCGGCTAAACGTGGTCGATTCCAATAGTGCTTTGTTCCGGGGACTGCCTCCCGAAATGGACGTCTGGATGAGTCACGGTGATCAAGTGACTTCAGTACCGGAAGGCTTTCACGTAACGGCACTGACTGACGACGCGCTGAACGCTTTCGAGGATGCCGGTCGCGGAATATTCGGTGTCCAATTTCATCCTGAAGTCGCGCACACGCCGCTCGGCGCCGCCTTACTCCGCAATTTCCTGTTTGAGATTTGTCACTGCCGCGGTGATTGGTCGCCGCAGGCGGTCATCGAAGAGCAGATCGATAATATTCGGCAAGCGGTGGGAGAAAATGGCACTGTTGTTTCCGGACTTTCAGGCGGGGTCGATTCCACCGTGGCCTCGGCTCTGGTACACAGCGCGATTGGCGACCGTCAGACCTGCATTTTCGTTGATAACGGTCTGTTGCGAGCTGGCGAATTTGATTCGACCCTGACGTTGTTGCAGCAGCGAATGAAGTTAAAGATTGATGGAGTTCGCGCAGGCGAGCTCTTTCTCAACGAACTGAAAGGCGTTACCGATCCCGAGGAAAAGCGGAAACGAATCGGGAAAGTCTTCATCGATGTTTTCGAAAGCAACGCGCGCCGAATCGGTGACGTTGAGTTCTTAGTTCAGGGCACTCTCTATCCCGATGTCATTGAATCGGTTTCCGTGCGCGGCCCCTCCGCAGTTATCAAGAGTCATCACAACGTTGGTGGCCTGCCCGAAAAGATGCGCTTGAAATTGATCGAGCCGTTGCGCGAATTGTTCAAAGACGAAGTCAGACTGATCGGACGCGAGCTGGGTGTGCCTGAAGAAATCCTCACGCGCCATCCGTTTCCCGGTCCCGGCCTGGCAGTTCGGATTATTGGCGAGGTAACTGAAGAGCGAGTGCGACTGTTGCAGGCCGCCGATCGCATTCTGGATGAAGAGCTGCGGGCAGCAAGTTTATATGATTCAGTTTGGCAAGCCTTCCCGGTTTTGTTGCCGGTTTCCACCGTGGGCGTAATGGGTGACGAGCGTACTTATGAAAAGGTCGTAGCCATTCGCGCCGTTACCAGTGTCGACGGCATGACCGCGGATTGGGCGCGACTGCCACATGAGGCGTTGGCTCGTATTTCCTCGCGGATAATTTCCGAAATCCGGGGCATAAATCGAGTTGTTTACGACATTAGCTCGAAACCTCCCAGCACGATCGAGTGGGAATAAAACCGGCTGGCAGCACAAGCGAACAGCCGTGATATAGTGTTGGCCGTTCGTATATTTACGTCATTCTGTTTTTAGTGGCACAGACTCTAGTCTGTGGTTGCGCCAAGGCACCGACCAAAAAAGTCTCTGCCACGCCAACTGCACACAGGCGCCAGAGTTTTCAATGGGTTTTATGCCGGAACAAAAGTTCGCCCACCTTCATCTGCACACCGATTACAGCCTGCTCGACGGCGCTATTCAAATCAAACCGCTGGCAAAGCGCACTGAAGAATTGGGCATGACCGCATGTGCCATGACGGATCACGGCAACATGTTTGGCGCGATCTCTTTTTACAACACGATGAAGAGTCGCGGCATTAAGCCGATCATCGGCTGCGAGACTTATATAACTCGTGGTAATAGGCAGGAGCGAACGGCAGCGGCGCCAGGTGAAAAAGCAAACTTCCATTTGATTCTGCTGGCGAAAGACCTGGAAGGCTATCGCAATCTGGTTCGCTTGACGTCAAAGGCGTACACGGAAGGCTTCTACTACAAGCCGCGAATCGACAAAGAACTTCTCGCCGAACATTCAAAGGGACTGATTGCGCTTTCGGCCTGCATGTCCGGCATTCCTTCAGCAATGTTAGCGCGCGACAAGTGCGACGAAGCCGCCGCGGCTGCTCTTGAATTCGAAGAAATCATGGGGAAGGGAAACTACTTCCTCGAGATTCAGGAACACGGACTCGAGCCGCAGCAGAGAATTCGCAAGCCTCTAGTCGAGCTCTCTAAGCGCACCGGCGTGCCCCTGGTTGCCACCAACGACGCTCACTACCTGATGCCCGAGGACGCGCGCGCCCACGACATCCTGCTCTGCATTGGCTCGGGCAAAACCGTTAGCGAGACGAATCGCCTGCGCTATGCCAGTCCCAACTTTTATGTTCGCTCGCCGGAAGAGATGTGGCGCGTCTTTGGCAGCGAATTGCCCGACGCGATATTGCGAACCGTCGAAATTGCCGAGCGCTGCGACCTCAAGCTTCCTGAGAACATCAACCACTTACCAAACTATCCGATTCCCCAGGGAGCGGCTTCAGCCGACGAATATTTCGAACAAGTCGTGAGGGATGGTTTCGAGCGCCGCCGCCAGCAAGTTTGGGAACGGCAACAGTCTCGAGGGGAATTGAAGCACCCAATCTCCGATTATCAGACGCGGCTTGTCAACGAGATCGCGATGATTAAGCAGATGGGCTTCGCCGGCTACTTCCTGATCGTTTGGGACTTTGTCCGCTACGCCAAGGAGCACGCAATTCCGGTGGGACCGGGCCGCGGCTCTTCTGCCGGATCGTTGGTTGCCTACTGTCTCGAGATAACTGATGTAGACCCTTTACACTATGACCTCATCTTCGAGCGATTCCTTAACCCCGGCCGCGTCTCGATGCCCGACATCGATATCGATTTTTGTGTTCGAGGGCGAGGCGACGTAATCAATCACGTCGCGAATCTTTACGGACGGGATTCCGTTTGCCAGATCATCACCTTTGGAACCCTGGCTTCGAGGGCTGCGATCAAGGACGTAGGCCGGGCCCTGGAGATGCCGTATTCCGAAGTGGACCGCATCGCCAAGCTCATACCGCCCCCAGTGCGCGGCCGCAATGTCACCCTCATCCAGGCGCTGGAGCAGGTGCCTGAGCTGCGAAAAGAGATTGAGACTAACCCCAACGTCAGGGACCTGATGGAAATCGCGCAGCGGCTGGAAGGCTGTGCCCGCCACTCTTCGGTGCACGCGGCTGGCGTGGTTATTTCGCCGGTGCCGCTGCAAGAGTTAATCCCCATCGCAGTCTCAGGGAAGGAAGAAGTCACTACCCAATACGTTATGTCGGACCTCGAGAAAACCGGCATGCTTAAGATGGACTTTTTAGCGCTTACCGCTTTAACCGTCATAAATGATTGCTTAAAGACGATTAAGCAACTGCTTGGGGTAGCGATTAACTGGTCTGATTTAGCGCTTAACGACGAAAAAACCATGGCGGTTTTTGGGGAAGGGCGCACTGAAGCGGTCTTCCAGTTTGAGTCTTCGGGTATGCAAGAGATCTGCAGAAAGCTTAAACCGAAAGGTGTCGAAGACCTTTCTGCTCTTAATGCGCTCTATCGACCGGGGCCGCTCGACGGTGGCATGGTCGAGGAGTTCATTCAGCGCCACCGCGGCCAGAAGACGGTGCGCTACCTCGTGCCGGAGATGAAGGAGATCTTAAGCAATACCTTTGGCGTGCTGGTTTACCAGGAGCAGATCATGCAGTTGGCGCAGAAGCTCGCCGGCTACACCCTAAGCGAGGCGGACCTGATGCGCCGGGCGATGGGCAAGAAGAAGCGCGAGGAGATGGCGCTGCATCAAGAGAAATTCGTCAACGGCGCCGTCGAGCGCGGCATTAAGAAAGAGAAGGCGGAAAAGATCTTTTCATTGATGGACAAGTTTTCCGACTATGGCTTTCCGCGCAGCCATGCAGTCGCCTATGCCTATCTGGCATTTCAGACTGCATATTTGAAAGCCCACTTTCCGGAACACTTCTACGCGGCTGTGTTGTCGAGTGAAGCTCAGGACGCAGCGAAGGTTTTCAAGTACTCAAAAGAGCTCAGGACACAGGGCATCATGCTGTTGCCGCCGGACGTCAACGAGAGCTTCTCCGGATTCACTCCCCTCAGCGGCGCGATCCGCTACGGCTTGGCCGCAATTAAGGGCCTGGGGCAGTCGACGGTAAACGCGATAATCGAAGCTCGCAACGCCGGACCGTTCAAATCATTTTTTGATTTCGCTGAACGCATGGACCAAGGGAGTATGAACAAGCGGGTTCTGGAAGGCCTGGTGGGCGGCGGCGCCTTCGACTCTTTGAAACCGGAGATGCGCGAACTCCACGACTGGCGCGGGGCCCTGGCGAGTTCCATCGATGCGGCGCTGGCCTGTGCGCAGCGGGCGAAGCGCGAACGCATCCACGGCCAGAGTGGTCTCTTTGCTTCGGTGTCCGATGACTCGGGCCCGGTTGAGCAGGTAGCCCCCGCAGCAATTCCCTGGACTCGTTCGCAACTCTTGTTGGCGGAGAAGGCGGCACTCGGCTTTTACGTCACCAGTCATCCACTTGCGGGGTATGCAGATGCCTTGCAAGCCTCGAAGGCGCTCAAGTCAATTGACTTGCTTACCAGGTCCAGCGGTTCGCGAGTGACTGTCGGCGGAATTATCGGTGACCTGCAGCCGCGAACCACCAGGAAGGGCGATCGGTTTGCGCTGCTGCGGCTTGATGACGAAGGCGGCGGTATCAAGTGCGTTCTGTGGCCGGAAATGTACCGGAAGTTTTCCGTCCTGGTAAGAAATGATCTCGCGGCATTAGTGACTGGCCGGTTGGAAATCAGTGAAGACAGTCCGCCCTCGATTATTGTCGATCAAGTCCAAAGTCTGGATGAGCTGCTGAAAGCCAGGGAGCTGATGGTTCTGAGACTTCCCAACCCCGACAATCCAGCACAGGTGTTTGACGGCATTCTGCATCTGATTAACACTCATCCCGGGACTTGCGACATCGCTCTGGAAGCGTCGCTTGACGATGGTTTGCTGGTCCGTATTAAAGTGAATTCGTCGTTACGACTTGAACGAAGTGAGAAACTGGAAACGGCGTTAAGGCAAATGGGTTGCGGACTCAAGGTTGAAAGAATGCCATTCGCAACAAGCGGTGGAAATTGACATCACGTAAAACGACTGTGGCTAAATCCAAAAAGAAGCAAGAGACCGCCGAAGAAGTGGCGCCCGCAGTGACCGAGACCACGACGGCGATTGCCCGGGTGCAGTTGGCGCGTCATCCGGATCGACCTTACACGCTCGACTTCATTGAGAGACTGTTCGATGAATTCGTTGAGCTGCACGGCGATCGAAGGTTCGCGGATGATCCGGCGATCATTTGCGGCTCGGCAAGATTTCATGGCTTGCCGATTGTTGTTGTCGGCCATCAAAAAGGCCGCGACACAAAACAACGCAGCTATCGAAATTTCGGCATGCCCAAGCCTGAAGGCTATCGCAAGGCTCTGCGCGTGATGAAGCTCGCCGAAAAATTTGGCCGGCCCATCTTCTCGTTGATTGATACCCCCGGCGCTTATCCGGGAATTGATGCTGAAGAACGAGGGCAGGCCGAGGCGATCGCCTTTAATCTGCGCGAGATGGCCAAGTTGAAAGTGCCCGTGATTGTCACCGTCATCGGCGAAGGCGGATCTGGAGGAGCATTAGCGATTGGTGTTGGCGACCAGGTGATGATGTTAGAGAACTCGATCTATTCTGTGATTTCACCGGAAGGCTGTGCGGCAATTCTTTGGAAAGACGCAAAGCTTGCGGATCAGGCGGCAACGGGTTTGCGGCTGACGGCGCAGGATCTATTCGCGGAAAACATTATCGATAAGATTATTAAAGAACCCCCCGGCGGTGCACACAACGATTACGATCAGGCGGCGCGTTACCTCGACGCAGCCCTGAGCGAGCGCCTGGCGCAAGCGGGCAGTTGTAGCCAGGAAGAAAGATTAACGAGACGTTACCAAAAATTGCGCGCCTTCGGCCGCTGGGGCACAGCCTAGTTTCCTTTCTCACTTCTCAATCTCAAATCATTAAAGAAACCCGATCCGGATCATCGTCGATCTCTCTGGGTAACCTTGTGTGGTCTGTGTTTCTGTGGTGGATGTCCAAGACGATGGCTCACCACAGAGAAAAGAGAACGCACAATAGAAAACCCGCAACCATCCATTACGGAAAGCTGCGGGCAATATCAACCGGAGTTAAGCAAAACTAGTTCACAGTTATCTCGATCCTAAAACGGAATATCGTCGTCTGCCATGTCGGAGTGTTCGGCCGCCGGGGCGCTGCTGGCTGCTGCTGCTCTTTCGGTCGGCGGTTCTTCGCCGCGACCGCCACCAAGGAATTGCATGTCGGTGGCGTTGACCTCGAGGCTGTGTCGCTGTTTCCCATCGCGGTCAGTATATTCCTCAACTCGCAGTCGGCCCTCAATGTAGACCGGCCGGCCCTTTTGCAGATATTGCGCAGCCGTTTCCGCCTGGCGATTCCAGAGAGTCACTTTGAACCACGTCGTTTGGTCCTGCATCTCGCCGGACTTGTCTTTGCGCCGTTCGTTTGTGGCCATGCTAAAACTGCAAACGGGCGTGCCTTGCGGCGTATAACGCAGCTCAGGATCGCGACCAAGATTGCCGACAAGAATTACTTTATTGAAGGACATCGGGACCTCTCAGAAATTGATTATGGACAGGAAACTCGGGCGTATCGTACTTGCGCTGGATGTGGTGGTCAAGTGGCCTCTTCAAATCGCGGATCATAACAGCGATGCAAAAAATGTAGCATCGCGTTTGTCCGACAACTTCTGATAGACTACCCGCGAAAACTCGTTTGCTGGAAGCCGCTACCGGAATGAATTCCAAGGTTTACATAGAAACATTTGGCTGCCAAATGAACGTTGCCGACACGGAACGCGCGGTTACTGGTTTGCGAACAGCCGGCTATGAAATGACCACCGCGCCCAATGAAGCAGACGTTGTGCTATTGAACACTTGCTCGGTTAGAGAGCGCGCTGAACGAAAAGTTTTCCGGCGCGTCAGTGAGCTGCGAAAATCGCCACGCCGTCCGGTGATTGGTGTTATGGGTTGTGTGGCGCAGTTGGAAGGGCCGTCCATTTTCCAGCGGGCGTCCGCGGTCGACTTAGTTGTCGGCACCCAGGCGACTGACCGTATTCCTTCATTGCTGGCTCGCATCGGCGCAGGTGAAAAATGCGTAATTGATTTGGAGGAGAGAAAGGAAGGCGAGGTTTGGGCTGTTTCTCCCGCTGAAAGACGCTCGCCCCACGTCGCGTTTGTTCCCATCATCGAAGGCTGTAACAAGTTCTGCTCCTTTTGCATCGTGCCCTATTCGCGTGGACGCGAGAAGAGCCGCGCCGCCAACGAGATCGTTGCTGAGGTTAAGCAACTGCGTTCGCTCGGGTACAAAGAGGTGCAACTTATCGGCCAAAACGTGAATAGCTTCCGGCCGAAAACAGAGGAGGGCCTTGAAGCTTTTCCAGGCGCCACATTGTTCTCGCGTCTCTTGCGTGCCGTGGCTGACACCGGAATCGAGCGAATCAAATTTACAACTTCATTCCCCAGAGACTTTCATCCTGATATAGTGTCCGCGATCGAAGAGTATCCGAACCTTTGCGATTGGATTCATCTGCCGGTGCAGTCGGGAAGCGATCGCATATTGAAAGCAATGCGCCGCGGGCACACGTCGGCCGACTATCTGCGCAGAGTTGAAATGATCAAAAACTCGAACAGAAGTTTGTCCTTAACGAGCGACATCATTGTCGGGTTTCCTGGCGAAAACGAACAAGATTTCGCCGACACAATGAAGCTGGTGCGGGCCTGCGAATTCGACGGGCTCTTCATTTTCAAGTATTCGAAACGCAGCGGCACGCCCGCGGCAAACTTTGACGACGCAGTCTCTGAAGCTGAAAAGACCGCGCGCTTTCTGGCCCTGGAAGAGTTGCAGATTGAACTGCAGGACAAGATATATAACCGGCAGGTAGGTCGCGCACTCAGCGTGTTGGTCGAGAAACAGAGCGCCCGGTCGAATGATGATGTGAGCGGGCACTCAACCTGTAACAAAGTAGTAAACTTCAAGGGAAGTACGACGCAGTGCGGCTCGATCGTCGACGTGTTGATTTCGGAAGCTAAGCCAAACAGTTTGTATGGTACGGCGATTAGCGGATGATTTAAGGGTCTTCAGAGACAGGCTTTATGGAAATAGAAGTAAAAATTCGAGCGCTGATGATGGATCCGAATAGCGGCACTCCTATCGTAATTCTCAAGGACGTAGACAGCGATACGATGCTGCCGATTTGGGTTGGCGCCTACGAGGCCAATGCGATCGCCCTGGAAATTGAAAAGATTGCGCCGCCGCGCCCAATGACTCACGACCTGCTGCGTAATCTCATTATTGAATTAGGCATTGAAGTCGAACGCGTCGTAGTCACCAGTTTACGTGACAACACTTTCTTTGCAGTTATCGAGATGCGCATGAGTGACGGCAATCGGATGGTGCTGGACTCAAGACCTTCAGATGCGATTGCGCTCGCGCTGCGTGCCGACTGTCCGATTTATGTTGACGCCGAAGTAATTAAGGCCTCGCGTAATACGCTGCCGTCAGAAGAAGAGGGCGGGGAAGAATCAAGTTTGAGTGAAGAAGAATGGCCGGATGTGATTGGCGAAGCCGGCGACTTGCCGATGTAACGTGCTAGAAATGTTTGCCGGTTGTGGCTGGAAAAAGTTAATGCGAATCCCGATGTACAGCGAATGATAATTGCGATCGCAAATCAAAAAGGTGGAGTGGGCAAGACGACCACTGCCATCAATTTGGCTGCCGCGTTCGCCAGACAGGGTAAACGTGTCCTCCTGCTCGATCTAGATCCACAAGCGAACAGTTCAATTTCATTTCTTGATCCGCTTTCGATAGAACGATCCGCCTACGAGCTAATGACCGACGGCCTGGCGCCGGTAGAACAGACCGTTTACCGGACGCCGGTTGAAGGCCTGGACATTATTCCCGCGCGCATAAACTTGGCGAAATTGGAAGCGAAGTTGGTTGGTGATTTTGACGCGCCTTTTCGTCTTAAAGATCGATTAGCGCCGTTCCGCGAAGAGTATCCGGTTATCGTTATCGATACGCCACCGACGCTTGGTCTTATTACAGTCAACGCGCTGGTTGCCGCCAGTCATGTGCTGGTGCCTATCCAGTCATCGTACTTCGCCCTTGAGGGAACTGACGATCTGCTTGAGACCATCGAAAAAGTTAAGGCGCGGCCGAATCCCGGCCTCGAGCTGCTGGGTGTGTTGGTAACGCTACACGACAAACGCACGACGCTGGCGCGCGAGGTGCACGAACAGATCAAAAAAGTCTTTGGACCGAAACTGTTTGAGACAGTCATAACAAAGAGCGTGCGGCTGGAAGAGTCGCCCGCCTACAAAGAAGCAATTTTTAGTTTCGCTCCTAATTCATCTGGCGCGATCGAGTATGGAAATTTATGTGAAGAGGTAATGAGCCGTGTCTAAAAGGGGACTGCCGACGGGATTGCAGATGCGCCACGATGCCCACTATGTCGAGGAGCTGTCGCAGCATCAGCCTGCAACCGTTGGCCGAATGATCGCGATCGACAAAATCGATCCGAATCCGGAACAACCGCGTTCCGAGTTTGGCGACTTAACGGAATTGACTGCGTCGATCGCGGACAAGGGTGTACTCGAACCCTTGCTGGTCAGGCCGTCACGCGCAACCGGCCGCTGGATGATCATTGCCGGAGAACGTCGTTACCGCGCCGCGCGTGCCGCCGGCTTGACGGAATTGCCCTGCGTCGAAATGGAAGTCGATGAAGGGACCGTCGCCGAGATTGCCTTAATTGAAAACATGCAACGAAAGGATCTTACGGTCTGGGAAGAGTCGGACGGGTTGCTGGCGTTGAGCGAAAGATTTGGCTACACGCATGAAGAAGTTGCGCGGAAAGTGGGGAAGAGCAGGAGCACGGTTACTGAAGCTTTATCAATTGCCGCGATTCCCGCGGACGTGCGCGATATTTGCCGGCAAGCCGACGTTTCGGCAAAGTCAGTGCTGCTGCAAATTGTCCGTCAACCGGATGAAGCAGGAATGCGGCGGCTGGCAAAAGAAATAACTTCGCGGGGCTTAAATCGCGAAGACGCAAGGGAAGTAAGACGACAGGAAATGGGCCCGCGCGTTACGGCCGAAGCCAAGCCTTATACGTTCAAGTATGCCTCGCCGAATAAAGACTTCAATTTGGAGATTCGTTTTCGTCGTTCAAAAGTTGATCGCGGTGAAGTCGCTCAGGCATTGCGATCGGCGGCTAAGAATATTGACAGTGACAACCATCAACCGGACTGAAGGCGGGACCTAACCACGCAGACTGATTCGCCCTCCCACTTTACCTCGACGCAATAGTCTTTTTCTTTTCCGCGACCGCACGCTTCTGCAGTCCCTTGGCCCAGCGCTCAAGCGTCGGCTGAATCGGCTTAAACAAACGTGCGCGGAACGAATGCTTCTTTTCATTCCAGGCCTTGAGTTGTTTCTCGGTATAAGAGCGAACGGCAGGCTCAAGCTGGCCCTTCTTAAGCGAATGTTTTAGCGTGAAGTGGTAGTGCTGGCCGACCAGTGAGAATAGAGTCGCAACCAGGTTGCCTTTGAACGAAAGGCGCGGAACGAGCTTCTTATGAAAAGGTTTGTTACCGGGTAACAGCACGCCGATGGCGAGCTCCAACCATGCGCCCTTCGGACCCTGACGGGGATGGTAAAGACCCGGCAGCTCGGTCGCCTGGAATGTTCCTCGCAACCGCGGCTCCGAAATAAATTCGACCAGTCGTATGCGTTCCAATCCGCGGGTGTGTTCCCGCGGCAGGCTATCAAACGCGCCTTCGATGCTTTTTAAGGTGTCCGCCGGTAGCTTGCGCTCTACCTGGCTCTCAATTTTTATTGCCAATGCTGCCGCCTTACTATCGAATTACGAATTAAGTTTAGTGATACCGTCACTGTAAGGCGCGTTGCGAAAGCCGGTCAAGCGGCCATGCAGCGAAATGCAGAAGGCAGACGCATGAACTGGAGGCCGGCTGCCTCTGGCGCGAAGTTAGCTGATGTTACGGCGATGTTCCTGGGCCCCGGCGTCAAGCAGTTTTGCCACGCAACCTCAGCCGAGGAATTCGAACTCTGGAAGGCGCTGCACGCGCCCCAAGCGGTCGCCGCATTGTTAAGCAAGGGATATGAGCGAAACACGCTTAAGCGACTGCTGAACTACGGAATCATCGAATACTCCAACTAGACCCTATTTCAACGGCGCGTTTTCAGCTTGCGAGGAATACCTCAGCCTACTTGAGCATGTAAAAATCGCTCTGAAAGCGAGCCCGATCAGGTAAAGCTCCAACTCAGTCGTAAACAGGGCACTTCAGTTGATTCACCTGCCGCCATATTGAGACCCGAGGCCGGCCCGAATCCCACTCAAACGTTCATACTGGCTGCGTCTGATAATATATATTATGTTGGAACCAGGTAGGTTGTCAGGGCTAGCGGGGTTGTTCTCAGGCGCTGGCGTGGCGCGGAACAGCCTTCCTTGACACTGTTTAAGGCTGACTGTTACATTACGCGGTCTTTTTGCCATCTCGAATTATCCCAAGTGTTTGCAAAGGAGTCTTCTTGAGTACTGAATCAGGTTTCCTGTTTACCTCCGAGTCTGTCACCGAGGGCCATCCCGACAAAATCGCCGACGCAATATCAGACGCAGTGTTGGACGCAGCCCTGTCCGAGGACCCAAATGCGCGCGTTGCCTGTGAGACGCTCGTTACCACCGGCCTGGTAGTTCTCGCCGGCGAAATTACCACCGAAGCGCGTATCGACTATGGACGCGTGGCGCGCGACGCCATCAAAGAGATCGGGTACACGAGGGCCAAGTATGGCTTCGACTCCGAGACCTGCAGCGTCTTGTCGGCGATCGATCGCCAGTCACCTGATATCGCCATGGGCGTCGACACCGGAGGCGCCGGGGACCAGGGTCTGATGTTCGGCTTTGCCTGCAATGAGACGCCTGAGCTAATGCCGCTGCCGATCCAGTTGGCGCACATGCTGGCCCGGCGGCTGACGGAGGTTCGCAAATCAGGCGCACTGCCCTACCTGCGTCCCGACGGAAAGTCTCAGGTAACGATTGAATACCGCGATGGCCGGCCGTTTCGAGTTGAAGCGGTGGTAATTTCATCGCAGCACGGTCCTGACGTCGGCAACGAGCAGTTGCGCGCTGAGATCCAGGAACAAGTTATCAAGCACACTGTTTCTGATGAGCTCCTTGACGCCGACACGAAATATCACATCAACCCGACCGGCCGTTTTGTGACCGGTGGACCACAGGGCGATGCGGGTGTGACGGGTAGAAAGATCATTGTCGACACTTACGGCGGCTATGCTCCGCACGGTGGCGGCGCGTTCTCCGGCAAAGACCCCACGAAGGTTGATCGTTCGGCGGCTTACATGGCGCGCTACGTCGCCAAGAATATTGTCGCTGCCGGCTTGGCGGATCGCTGTCAGGTGCAACTCGCTTATGCGATTGGCGTGGCTGATCCAGTTTCGGTAAACGTCGAGACCGCCGGTACTGGCCGCATTTCAGAAAGCGCGCTCGCCAAATTGGTGCGTGATCATTTCGAACTGACCCCGCGCGGAATCATCGAGTCGCTTGACCTGCGCCGGCCAATCTACCGGGCAACCGCTGCGTATGGTCACTTTGGCCGGGAGGGCTTTAGTTGGGAAAGGACTGACAAAGCCGAAGCGCTGCGGACCGCCGCAGGGATTTAGTTCGCGGCGTCTGAGTACTTAATTCAAAACCTAACAATTTCTAAAAAGGATAAAGCAATAATGAGTGCAACACGTTCCGTTGAATTTGACGTGAAGGACATTGGCCTTGCGAAACAGGGCAAGCAACGAATTGAGTGGGCCGAGCGCGAAATGCCCGTACTGCGATTAATTCGCGAGCGCTTCGGCGATGAAAAGCCGCTCAAGGGCGTCAGGCTGGTTGCTTGCGCGCATATCACTACTGAGACTGCGAATCTCGCGCGCGCCTTGCAAGCCGGCGGAGCCGAAGCCGTTTTGATTGCTTCCAATCCCCTTTCCACCCAGGACGATGTTGCGGCATCGCTGGTTTCCGACTGGGGCATCCCAGTCTACGCCATCAAAGGCGAGTCGACTGAAACCTACAACCGTCATGTGCGCACCGCACTCGACTTTCATCCGGAGATCATCATTGACGACGGCTCGGACGTAGTCGCGACGTTAATTAAGGAACGTGGCGATCAGGTTAAGGAGTTGATTGGTTCGACTGAGGAGACCACAACCGGCATCCAGCGTCTCAACGCGATGGCCGCGGCTGGCGTCTTAACTTTTCCCACAATTGCCGTGAACGACGCGCAGACCAAGCACTTCTTCGACAACCGTTATGGTACCGGGCAATCAACGCTCGACGGCATCATCCGTGCGACCAACATCTTGTTGGCGGGTAGAAACATTGTGGTCGTCGGTTATGGCTGGTGCGGTAAGGGTGTCGCCCTCCGCGCGCGCGGCATGGGAGCGAATGTGATTGTCACAGAAGTCGACGCGATTAAAGCTGTCGAAGCTGTGATGGACGGCTTCCGCGTCATGCCGATCGCTGAAGCGGCGTCGTTGGGACACATTTTTATCACCGTTACCGGTAATCGCCACGTAATCGACGGCGAGCATTTCGCGAAGATGCGTGACGGGGCGATCGTTTGTAACAGCGGCCACTTTGATCTCGAGCTAAACCTGGTCTCGTTGAAAGAACAATCGGAAGAAGTAGCCACCGTTCGACCATTTGTTGAAGAGTATAAGCTCAAGACAAACGGTAATCGGGTGATGGTCCTTGGTGAAGGCCGGTTGATCAATCTTGCCGCCGCTGAAGGACATCCGGCGAGCGTAATGGATATGAGCTTTGCAAATCAGGCGTTGTCGGTTGAATACCTGGTGAAGAACAAAGGCGAACTCAGCCCCGGCGTGCATCTGCTGCCACCGGAAGTCGACACCGAGATTGCGAGTCTTAAGCTAAAAGCGCTCGGTCTTTCGATCGACACGCTTACGGCCGAGCAACTCGAATACATCTCGAGTTGGGAAACGGGCACCTAGGCTGAATCAATCGGCTTATCAAGCAGTTCAGAGTCAACGAGAGTTGGTACTCTGAACTGCTTTTTGTTTGGTAGCTGGCCAGCAGTTCGGAGTCCGAATGTCATGTTGAGGCTTACGTGCGGATGCGAGAAAGAAAATAAGTGCCGGCGGCTGCGAATATGACTGGCGGCGACCAGGCCGCAACCTCAGGCGGCAACAAGCCATGATTCCCGAGTTGTTGGAAACCACTGCCCATTCCCCAGTAGGCGATACTTACGCCAACGGCGACGACCAACGCGACGATTGCTCCCCTCCTGCCAAACGCCAGCGCCAGCGGCATGCCAATAAATGCCATTACAATCACACTCAAGGGACTTACGTACTTGCGTTGCAGCGCCAACGCTAGCGCGGCCGTGTCTCCACCTCGGTGGCGCGCGGCCCGCAGGTAGCCGGCCAGCGCGGTCACACTAAGCTGCGACGGCTTATCAATCGTAGGCCTGAAAACCGCAACTGCTTCGACGTGATCGAGGGCGACATCGGCTTTCGCTTGTCGTTCGACGACCATGCCGCGCAGGCTAACCGTTTCCCCTTCCTTCACCAGCAGTTTGTCATTCGCCCATACGGCAGTCTTGCCAATTATGACGCGGTTCAGATGCACAGCTTCGTCGTCGAGCTCGTAAATGCTTGGCTCACGTAGCACTTCCTGCTGCTCGTCAAATTCGTAAGAGTACAAACGCCTGCTCTCGACGGACGCCAACCACTGCCGGCCAGTGCCCGTCATTGCGCGGGGCTGGCCACCGCGGATGCGAGCACGCAACGCTTCCTGCTTTACGTTTGCTGACGGCATCAGGTGTTCTTGTACCAGCCATGCTCCGGCCCCCGCGGCGATCGCAAACAGCAACCCGGGAAGCATCAGGCGATAGACACTCTGTCCGGACGCCCACCAGGCGACGGCTTCACTGCGCCGAGCCAGTAGCGCATAAGTTATCAAGACTGTAATCAACATCGTTGCGGGAAACAGTTCCACTGCGACCAGCGGCAACAGATACAGCAGATACCTGGCGATGACGCCAGCCGGAACATCGTTCCTGCCGATAAAGCGCCAAAGTTCAAAGAGCGTGAAAATAAGAAAAATAAAAACCAAAGCAAAGAAAGCGGTTACAAAGCTGGACGTCAGAGTGCGAAAAAGACTGGTGTCCAACAAGCTTGGGAATCCGGAGCGACCAGCGCCGACGGTGTGATCAGAAAAAGCCGCGGACTGGGCGCCGACATCGCGGCGCCTGCTTCGCAGGAATCTGTTCTTCAAGTTGAGGGCGGGCAGCCGGTTGAAAATGAGCAGCAGCAAACTAAGAATTAGGATTACCGCCGATGCCAGCCATTCGCCAAACACTATGTGCCCACCGCTATTTCTGGCGATCGATTCGCCGAGCAGCGAGAGCAGGTAATAAATGACAACTACACTTAGCGTCAGCAGGACCCCAGCGCCGCGCCCGCCACGTCTTATGCGCAGACCGATTAGGCCGCCTAAAAACGCAAACAGGAGGGGAGAGACTGAAAGCGCGAGACGGCGCTGCAGAGTTCTTGCCCCTTCCCTTCTCTCGTCAGCCGACGCCGAATGAATTTGTTGTTGCAGATCCGCCCAATCTCTTTCCTCAGACTGAACTTCTTTTTGGCTGAGTGTTTCAAGCAACTCCGCCCGGCCAGTGTTCACCGCGAGCCTTAGCTGTTCGAGATGCTCAACCACGTTGGAGCGGTCCGTGCTGTCAGGTGACGGAAGTTTCAAGGCTACTGCGTCAGTTAGAACCAATTCCGACTTGTCAGCGGAGGAATCGATTCGTCCCTGTCTTGCTGTCACAATCCGCGTCGATCCGTCCGGCTGTTGCGCGTAAATAAACACGCGCCCCCAGGTGCCCTGGACCTTGTCGCCGTCACGAACGTAGATGACGTACCCGGGAATTTCCGTGTTGAAGGTGCGTGGTTCGACCGGCGACTCAAGTTTCTTCAACGCTCCCTGAATCGCCACGCGGCGCAGGTCGCGCGCCGCCTGGGGCGCCTCTTTCATGTGCAGATAGAAAGCGCCGGCGGTCCCCAGCGCGCCGATGAGCAGCGCTGGCCAAAGTAGCGTCCAGGTGCCAACACCCGCCGCGCGCATCGCGACGATTTCGCTATCGCTGCCCAGCCGGGAAAACCCAATTACGATCCCCGCCAGGACCGCAACCGGCACTGTCAGGATCAAGACGTTCGGAAGCAGAGCGGCCGCAATCTCGGCGGCGAGGTCGAGTGGCAAATCGGCATACACTGCCAGCTCCGAAAAACGGCCAGCTTGTTGTGTGAAGAGGATCGCACTCAGCAGCACCGCCGACAGCAATACATAAGGTATCGCTTCAAGGATGATAGACTTCGTTATTATCTTTCTGGCAGTCATTATCGATCAGGCTGAAGACTCACGAAGCGGCTGACGAATGAAAAGTTGAACGCAAGCGCGGCTGCTTCTCGAGCACCCGGCCTATTAGCTGTTGCGCAAAGGCAGCCAGCTCCCGGTGCACCGCATCCGAAACCTCATGTGATGCTTGAACAAAAACCTGCGGCGCGACCTTCTGCGTCGCTCGCAATTGGATTTGCACTTTGCGGGAGACGGCGCTTCCCTGTCCCTGACTGCAACGGCGGCAACGCAAGACAAGGTCAAGGTTTAAGAAGATGCCGCTGGTATCGTTGAATTCCTGGTGACAGTCTCCACAACGGCGAATGTCGGGAAGATAGCCCTGCAGCTTTAACAACCAAATTTCAAAATAGCGCAGCACCAGTTGAATCTCACCGGGGGCTTGATCGATCGCTTCCAAACACGCCTTGACCATACGGAAGAGGTTGTCGTTGGCTTCATGCGGCGGAGAAAACTCAATTACCAGATCGCCCATGTAGGCCAGGCCGGTGAGCGTTTCCGCCTGACTCAAAAGATCGAAGTGCGACTTGACGATCTCTGCCTGACGCACCGAGACGAGTTCTTTATTTTCCTTTTCGTACCAGGTGAGTTTGATTAAGGTGAATGGTTCGAGGGCTGCGCCAAACCTGCTTTTCAGTTTCCGGCAACCATTAGCGACGCCGCGCACGACGCCTGCAGACTGAGTCAAGGCTACAACGATCTTATCCGCTTCGCCGAAGTTATAAGTCCGCAGCACCAGCGCCTCAGTCTCAATGGTCGCCATTCATCACCTTACCGGCCGGGAACTAGAAGGGCAGGAAGTAAAGTACCCAGCTCAAAAGCAGACCGATGGCCATGAACTCAAGAAAGACTTTAAGTCCATAGGTTAGACGCTCGTGCGGGGTGTCTTTAGCAACAGTGCCGAAGACTACCGCCGCCATCAGGGCAAAGGCTGTCATAACTAAAAAGTGTCTCACGCCTTCCTCCCCGCCGCGATATCAAAGGAATCCAGCATCGCCAGATAATTCAACAACCCGGCGACCAATAGAAAAGTATTGCCGTACTCGTATGTCGCCCGAGCCGCATGTGCCGGGTCATCGGCGAAGCCCACGCCGAACAGCCACGAGACGATGTAGAGAATGCCGGAACCAAGGTTCGCAATCGTCGGCGGCAACTGGAGCAGTGCCGACAAGCCCTGTTCGTTTCCGCCAACGCTGAACAAGTGTCCACCCATCCATAGTCCGCCGAGGAAGCACAGCCAAACACTGGCGCCCAACAAAAGCGCTCGCACCCATCGCCCCTGCAGCAAGTGCCCGAGGCCTGGGACTAACCAGGCGACGAGTCCGATCATCCAGGCGCGCCCCGGAGCACTTTCATGTTTGCCAAATCGTTCAATTTCAGTGCTGCTCAAATTCGTCCTCCAAATTTAACTAATAGATCACTGCTCAATCTCAACCTTAACATTTCAGTTTAGCTTTAGTTGGTCACGCTGTCGCTACGGACTTCAAGATGTTCAGTTTGGACTTTAAGCATCGGCGCGCCGACCTCTCACAGTCCACCTTAACTACAGCGGTCAGTACAACAGAAACTCTTCACGTAACTTCTTAAACTCTCCCAGATCAGGTTCCCAACTCTTCTGCAGTTCAGCGATGGTCGTTCCCTGCTCAAATGCTTCTCGAACTTTTCCCGTGCCGGCAATGACGTCGAAAGGGTTGCGATCAAAAACGTATTCGTAGGGCGGTTCCTTCCAGAGAAACTGATCCGGGTACATCTCACGCGCAACCTTAACCATCGTCAGACCCGCAATCACCGGCTCAAAGGCGTCGCGGTCAATCACATGGAGCTGCACGCCCTCGCAGCTTACGCCGCTGTGCTTCTGAAACGTTGGTCGAAAGATGCAACTGCGAAAGTAAACTCCTGGCAAGCCAGCGCTGTTCAGCGCGGCAGCAAAATCTTCGGAAACGATGTAGGGCGCGCCCACCAGTTCAAATGGTCGAGTCGTTCCCCTGCCCTCCGACACCTGTGTGCCTTCAAAATGCACCGTGCCCGGAAAAACCGTAGCCGTGTCGATGGTTGGCATATTGGGGGAAGGCATGACCCACGGCGCGTCGGTTTCGTCGTGCCAGTAGTTACGATCCCAGCCGTCCATCGGCACGACTTCAAGCTCACATTTGATTTCGAAGTGTTCATTAAACATCCTGGCTAACTCGCCAAGCGTCATGCCGTGTCGCGTCGGAATCGCATACTGGCCAACAAAAGATTCGTGTCCCCGTTCCAACACGTTGCCGGCTACTGCGCGCCCGTTGATTGGGTTTGGCCGGTCACAGACGATGACTTTCTTGCCAAACTTACGCGCTGCCAACATGCAGTTAGCCATTGTGTAGGCGAAGGTATAGATGCGGCAGCCGACGTCCTGCATGTCGAACACAATCAAGTCGAGGGCGCGCAGCATGCTCTCGGTTGGCTCGCGCGTTTCGCTGTAGAGGGAATAAATAGGCAGGCCTGTCTCGCGATCGGTCGCGTGCGCGGTTTCGATCATGTTGTCCTGAAC
>JANMKA010000085.1:0-5643 GCA_031371765.1 Blastocatellia bacterium | reverse complement strand
ATGACGTTGCGCGGAGTGAGAAAGGCCGATGCCAAAACAGTCACCTCGGCGGTGCTCGGCGGTTTTCGCACCGACCCGCGCACGCGCGCTGAAGCAATGGCGCTGATTACAGGCAAGGAGTGAAAAGGAAGATGCAAAGATTATCGACGACGTTTCGAACCCTGATTGTTGCGGCGCTGATCAGCGCGGTCGCCTTCGGTAGTTATGCGCAAACGCGTGGCCGAACCAACATCGCTTTGAATGAAGACGCAATGCGCGCTCACGTTCGTTACTTAGCGAGCGACTTGCTGGAAGGTCGCGGCACCGGCGCGCGCGGTGGCGAACTCGCCGCCAGTTACATTGCGGCGCAAATGGAAGCGCTCGGATTAAAAGGCGCCGGCGCGAATGGCAGTTTCTTTCAACCCGTCTCGTTGGTCGGAGTGAAAGCGGCCCCGGATACGAAACTAGTTGTATCCGGCCGCAATGGCAAAGAGACGTTCAAGTTTGCCGATGACTACGTCGCGTTTACCGGCGCTCAAACTGAAGACGTCGATGTCGATGCGGATTTGGTTTTCGTTGGCTATGGCATCAACGCTCCGGAGCAGAAGTGGAACGATTACAAGGGCGACGCGGCGGATTATCGTGGCAAGATTTTAGTGATGATGGTGAACGATCCGCCTGCAACTGCCGCTGAGCCAAATCTTTTCGGCGGCAAGGCGCTGACCTATTATGGGCGCTGGACCTACAAGTTTGAAGAAGCCGCGCGTCGCGGCGCCGCGGGCGTGATTCTGCTCCACACGGACGAGTCGGCGGGTTATCCCTGGAGCGTGGTGCGTACTTCCAATGGTTCCTGGCGTTTCGATATTGCGCGCACTTCAGGCGACCCGACGCCATTCCTGAATATGCGTTCGTGGATCACCAACGATACAGCGCAAAAGATCATGAAGCTGGCGGGGTACGAGCTCGCCGACATGCGCGCAAAGGCAGCGTCGCGCGATTTCCAACCTGTAAAATTAAATCTCAAGGGCAAGATCAATCTTAAGAGCGAACTCAAACGTGTCCAGGCTCCAAACGTTGTCGGCATTCTTCCCGGTCGCGATCCCAAACTGCGCGATGAGTATGTAGTTTACTCGGCGCACTGGGACCACTTTGGCGTTGGCGCTCCTGACAAAACCGGCGACACGATTTACAACGGCGCGGTGGACAACGCTACCGGTTGCGCAGCCATACTCGCGATTGCGGAAGCGCTGGCCAAACTGCCGCCGGCGCAGCGACCGCGGCGTTCAAGTTTGTTTTTGTTTCCAACTGCGGAAGAGCAAGGACTGCTCGGTGCTGAGTGGTACTCCAGACATCCAGTCGTGCCGGTTGAGAAGACTGCCGCAAATGTGAACCTCGATTCGATGAACATGCTCGGCGTAACGCGCGATTTCACGCCATTGGGTGCCGAACGTTCGACTCTTGAAGCTGTCGTGCAAGCCGTGGCGCGCGATCGAGGCATGCGTATCTCGCCGGATTCGCGGCCGGAACAGGGTTCATTCTACCGTTCCGATCACTTTCCGTTTGCAAAGGTGGGCGTGCCGTCGATTAGTTTAAAAGAGGGCGACGATTTTGTCGGCCATCCAAAGGGTTGGGGCGCACAAGAATTTAAGGTGTACAACACGCAACACTATCATCAGCCGTCAGACGAATTCGATCCGAACTGGAACTACGCGGGGATGATTCAGGAGACGTCGATTGCGATGGATATCGGAATGCGCATTGCTAACGATCCAGCGATGCCACGGTTTAAGCCGACTGATGAGTTTGCCAAGAATAGTAAACGCTAAGCGGGGGACGAACTCAAGGCATTTATCATTCATCATTTGACATCGATCATTTGACATTGTCGGACGGAGTGGCGGGAAGTACAACTATCTCTTATGCCGCTTTCTGTTTCGCAGGAGCTACAAGGTATGAACCAGGACTATGTAAACCGAGCGCTGATGGCCTATGAATTGGCGGACGCGCAAGAGCAGTTGAATGAGATTGTCGAACGCTTTACCCCGGATGGCGAAATCGATGAAAGCGATTTTCGCGTGTGGTTCGCTCACCTATACGGGCACCTCAATAGTGCTTGGAACACGCGGCATTGCTCGGAACAGGATCATGATTTAGCGGATGGGAAACAATTGGATCGATGGAAACAATTCCCGACCGATATCGAACCCTTTTGATAACACCCTAGTGCATTTTCAACCTATGGTGTATTCAACGGTGCAACAGTTGGCTCCGCTGGAGCGAAACGAATTGCACCGTTGCACTTCGAAGTTGAATTCACCAATGACAAATGATCGATGTCAAATGGTAAATGGTAAATGTTTTTCAAACACGCCCGCTTGGCTTGACGCAACTTCTCGATGAACACCTTTTACGTTACAACCCCAATCTACTACGCCAACAGCCTGCCGCATCTTGGTCATCTCTACACCATGATCGTCGCAGATACTATCGCGCGTCACAAACGCCAGCAGGGAATTGAAACCTTTTTTCTCACCGGCACTGACGAACACGGTATTAACATCGAGCGCGCCGCCGCGCGAAACAATCGCACCCCCAAAGAGCAAGCGGATTACGTTGTCAGCTATTTCAAGAAAATGACTGCCGAGTTTGGTCTGGACACTGAGCACGGCGGCTACGACATTTTCATGCGCACCAGCGAGCCCTTTCATTACGAAGGCGTGAGCGAGTTCTGGCGGCGCGCCGCGCGAGCGAAAACTCCGAAGGGCAATTCTGCGATTTACAAGGGACACTACGAAGGCTGGTTTTGCGCGGCCTGCGCTGCTTACAAGACTGAAGATGAATACGCAAAGCCAAAGAACGCCGGCGACCCGCCTACTTGTCTAATCCATGACGTTGCCCTCGATCGAATTTCTGAGGACAGTTACTTCTTTCGGCTTTCTGATTACGGCGAAGCGTTGCTCGAACTCTACGAATCACGTCCCGACTTTGTGCAACCGGAAACACGGAAGAATGAGGTCACCAGCTTTGTGCGCGGCGGCCTGCAGGATCTTTCAATCAGCCGTTTGAAGAGTTCGGTGAATTGGGGTGTGCCCGTGCCGGGTGATCCCGACCACACGATGTACGTCTGGTTTGACGCGCTGACGAACTACATAACGGCAATTGGCTTTGGAAACGAACAACAAAATCGCGCGATCGGTTTTGAAAAGTTCTGGCCGGCGCTGCATTTAGTTGGCAAGGACATTCTGCGTTTCCACGCCGTTTATTGGCCCGCGTTTTTGCTGGCCGCGGGTGTCGCACAACCGCGGGCGATTGTGGCCCATGGCATGTGGCTCGATCCGAACGGCAGAAAAATGTCCAAGACATTAGGCAATACCATCGAGCTTGACGTACTTGGCAAACATTTTTCAGTAGACGCGATTCGTTATTTTTGTTTGCGCGAAATGGTGTTCGGCCAGGACGGGCGGTTTGGTTATGAGGCATTGATCGATCGCGCCAACAGCGATCTGGCGAGCGGGCTCGGCAATCTTTCCAGTCGCACGCTGACGATGATTGCGCGATACAACAGCGGCCGCGTGCCTTCAGGCACCATTTCTGAAGATAAGCTGCTGCTTGCAAAACGCGCGGGGGTGGATACCGACGCGACCACGATCGCCGGCTTTATTGAGCACGCCCGCGTCCAGTATCTGCAGCAGCTTGAAACATTTTCGTTCAGCAAAGCGCTGGAAGTCGCCTGGTCGATCGTCGCCCGCGTCGATAAGATGATCAGCGAAGCGAAACCCTGGGAACTCGCAAAAGATGTAAATCAAAGTCAGACGCTGGGCGCGGTGTTGTATCGGGCCGCGGAAACGCTGCGGTGGTTATGCATCATGCTTTATCCGGTGATGCCGGCGGCGACAAGGGAGATTTGGCGCCAGCTAAATCTTAGCGAGAACCTAGCTGAGCTTGATCCGGCAGAACTCAAGTGGGGTGAACTCAAGGAAGAGGCGCCAATCGGCGACGTCAAGCCGATCTTTCCGCGCATCGATAAAGCAAAAATTATGGAAGAGATAAACCAGAAGTCAGAAGCCAGAAGTCAGAGGTCAGACGTAGAAAAACATTCCGGTCAACATACAACGGGGGCTGATGCGGTACTGGGCGCAGCGCCAGCGGAAACCCAGCCGCCTGCGCCCCAACACGGCGCGACTGAAGCCGATGCTGTGGCGGGTGCAGCAGGCATCGCGAACTTCATCGACATCACCGACTTTACCAAAGTTGAACTGCGCGTGGGCCAGGTCTTAACGGCCGCGCGCATTCCCAAGTCTGACAAGCTGCTGTTATTGACCGTGGACATTGGCGAAGAGCAGCCGCGCCAGATTCTGGCGGGCATCGCCGAGCATTACACGCCTGAAGAAATGACGGGGCGCAAGATTGCCGTCGTTGCTAATCTTAAACCACGCAAGATGCGTGGTCATGAATCGCAAGGTATGTTGCTCGCCGCGTCGGTTGGCGATGGCGACAAACCGGTGCTTGCGACATTTCTCGAAGACGTCCCCAATGGCGCGCGTCTGAAATAGCAGCGTTCTTATTTGTCTTTTCTCACTCATAGCGAGAGCTTAAAGAAACTGCTAGCCGACAATATTTTCGCAAACGGAACTACAGGACTCATCACCTACTCAACCTCAAGGAGAAAACGTCATGGACAAAATCGCAAACATAGTTGAGACACTTCGGTATCGTGGGAGCGTCGACTCAGCTGAATTCAACGACCTGCCCGCAGTTGCCAGCGTGGCGCCGGCCATTGAAAACTGGCAAATGAATTTTGAGGGCGGCACGCTCAGCGGCTCGTGCCAAATCAATTCCGATCTGCCAATCATAGGCGCGGGATTAATTGCGTACTCAGACGACGGTACCAAATACTATTTCGGGACGTATTGCTCGATGTCTGATGCAAAGAACCAAACCACCGACACCGTGGCGCTGCCGACGGCGAGCACTGCGCTTTTCAACCCGGACAGCAACGGGCGCACTATCATGGGGATAGTCTACGGCGAATTGGTCGGCGCGGATGGGAAGCCAATTCCTTTCAGTCAACAACAGAACTTCACTGTCTGAAGAACTGTTTCGGCACTTCAAGTTAGCAGAACGTAGAATTATGAGTCCCGATGCAGTTTGGATTTGATGAGACTGAGTGGCAATGAGGTCAGCACCGTCCGCGGTAGCGGATGGGTTCGACATTGTCAATCGGCAATCAATGCACCCATCCGCTACCGCAGACGGTACTGACTTCATTACCACTGCAAGGCCTTTGATTCAAACCTAATGTTCGTTGATTCGCACGCACACATCGATGGGGTGGAGTTTGACGCAGATCGTGACGAGGTCATTCGGCGCGCGTGTGACGCTGGAGTCTCTCTAATTCTCGACGTTGGCACGGGCGATCCAAACAGCGGTGCATTCGAGCGAGCGGTTGATTTGGCTTCGCAAAGCGCGAGTGTCTACGCGGCCGTTGGCACGCATCCTCATGATGCACGGCTGTATGACGATGCGGCTGAAGACAAGATCACCAAACTCATCAACGATAATGTTCGGGTGATTGCCTGGGGCGAGATCGGCCTCGACTTTCACTACGACAACTCACCACACGAAGTGCAGGTCGAAGTTTTCCGTCGCCAATTAAGATCGGCG
>JANMKA010000070.1:0-35353 GCA_031371765.1 Blastocatellia bacterium | reverse complement strand
TTGCTGGTGATCGATCTTGCTTTGCTAAAGCCACAAACATCCGGCATCGGCTATTTATTAGTGCTAACTGGAATCCCGATTTACTTCATCTGGCGCAAACGGAGGGGAACGGTGAAGAGTGAAGAGTGAAGGGTGAAGAGTGAAAAGTAAGATCTTCCCGCTCTTCACTCTTCACTCTTTACTGTCACTTGACCCACTCATCCGCAATTTCAGTTTCCACTTTCACCGGCACAGCCTTCACATACTCTTCACCCGCAACGCGCATCGTGCGCTCCACTTTTTCCGCAATCTCTTCCGCCTGATCCGCGTCCGCCTCAACCACAATCTCGTCGTGAATAATGTTAACGATCTGAGCGCTTGTGTTACGCAGTTCATCGTTTAGCAAACGTAGCGCTCGCTTGAGAATGTCGGCGCTCGTGCCCTGAATCGGTGTGTTTTTGCCGTTGCGCTTGGTCATGGAAATCTGTTGGCGGTCCTGCTCGTCATAGCGGAAACGAACCAAACGACCGGAGGCTGTTCGGGCCTGACGCTCGCGCACGGCGCGATTCGCTGCTTCCTGAAGATAAGTGTCGAGCTGGCGATAAGTGCCGAAATATTTGCGCAGAACATTTTCCGCTTCGCCAACACTCAAACCGGTCATAATCGAAAAACGTTGCGCGCCGATGCCGTAGACCACACCGAAATTTAGCCGCTTGGCAAAATCGCGCTGCTCTTTCGTGACCTGGTCCAACGGCGTATTGAAAACCTCGGCGGCCGTTACTTTATGCAGATCGGCTCCGGAATTAAACGCTTTGATAAAGCCCTGGTCGCCGGAAAACTCGGCGAGGATACGCAGCTCGATCTGCGAATAGTCCGCAATGATCAATTTTCTGCCCTCCGGATAACCGGAAAAACAGCGGCGATACTCAACCGCGTGGGGCACCTGCTGAATGTTGGGATTGGTGCAGGAAAATCTTCCGGTCGGGGCGCCGATCTGGCGAAAGTCCGCATGCAGCCGCCCGGTCGTCGGATTGATCAACTCGATCATGTTCTGACCGTAACTCGTCAACGCTTTCTGCACCGTGCGATATTCCAGCAATGTGGCAACCACCGGATATTCGGCAGCCAGCGGTTGCAGTTTCCAGTTGCGCGTCGAGTCGGGAACCGGAATGCCGAGGCGATTCAATGCAGTTGTTAGCTGCTGATGCGAATCCAAATTGATGTCATCGCGCTGCGGTCCGCCAAATAGCGAACCCTGCGAAGACTCTTCCGCCAGAATGTCCTGCAACTCTTCCGCTAACTGTTCTCTTCGCTTCTCGATTAATGACAACTGCTCGAGCCAGCGATCCTTGTGCATGTAAAAACCGGTCAGCTCAATGTCGGCAACGGTTGTCACACACTCAAACTCAAGCTGCGCGACAGAAATGAGTGAATCGCTGCGCAACCGTTCGACCAACTTTTCGCGCAAGGGCAACAGAATCGCAGCGTCGCGCGCGGCGTATTCGAGCTGTGCTGCAGATAACTCAAAATTCCAGTTGCTGAGCCGTTCAGTTTTATCGACGGCTTCGTTCAGATAGCGCGAGGCCACCGTTTCCAGTCCGTGACGTTCCTCGATGTCACCGGCACTGACAATTTGGCTGGCAAGCAGCGTGTCAAACAGCCCCCCCAGATCAACGCCGAGGGTGTGTTTGATAAACTTCGCGTCAAACTTTGCGTTGTGCGCGATCTTAATGGGACGAGCGGCTTCCAACAGCCGTTTCAGTGGATTGAGCGCTTCGTTTTTCTTCAGGTCACCGTTAGCAAAGGCATCGAGGTCAACTACTTCTACGCCTGCCGGCGTCGCGAGCTGAATCAGGCGCAGGCGGCCGACGTAGGGATCGAGTTCAGTTGTTTCCGTGTCGAGTCCTATCACCTGATGCGCAGACAAACCCTCAACCGCCTGGCGCAGTTGTTCCGCATCTTTGATTACTCGATAACGCGTGCTCATATTAGTTAGTGACATAGACTTTAATCCGTGTCTTTGTTTCTTCCCCTCCCTTTGGGAGGGGTTAGGGGAGGGTGCGAAGCTTGACGCGCACAAACCCTCTCCCCAACCCTCTCCCAAAGGGAGGGGGAGAAAACAAACCATAAAGTCTAATCTTCTTATTGAGTTTACTGTTGCGGAGTGGTTTCTGCGAAACGCAGGATGCGCTCGACGTATTTGGCGATCATGTCTACTTCCAGATTCACTTCATCGCCTGGTTTGAGTTGAGAAAAATTGGTCACTTCCCAGGTTTTTGGAATGATGGCGACTTCAAAATGATTATCAGCCAACGCGGCAATCGTGAGGCTGATGCCTTCCACCGCAACCGAACCTTTGAAGACAAGATAACGCGCCAGCTCCTCCGGGTACTCAATACGAACTGTCCATGAACCTTCGTGATCGGCAACGCTGACAAACTTTCCGCGCGCGTCGACGTGACCCTGCACGATATGCCCGCCCAGCCGGGTTACGGGTGTAACCGCGCGCTCGAGATTTACCGCGCTACCCGGTCGCAAACGACCCAACGTGGATCGATCCAGAGTTTCGCGCGAAACATCCGCCGCAAACGAATCCGGATGGATGTCGAGCGCTGTCAGACATACCCCGTTAACGGAAATCGAATCGCCGTGTTTTGTAGCTGCAATAACGAGACGCGCCTCGATTGTGAAGTACGCGTTTTCGCCGCGCGGTTCGACGCTGCGCACGCGACCAAGTTCTTCAATGATTCCAGTAAACACGTTTTGAATTTCGGATTTCGAATTTCGGATTTGCTCAGAGCACAAACTTCCGCAGCAGGGTAACCAATAGAACGATCAAAATTCCAATGATTGCCGGAACGGCCGAGCCCATCAACATCCAAACTGGCTCGGTGTGAAATGAAAATCCTGGCGCCTTAATCTTTTTCATGTCGCGCCTCAGTGATTTGTTTCTTATGAATTACTTCCATCATCTTGGCAAAGACTTCGGCAATTGATAAGCCGGTCGAATCAACCACGATCGCATCGTCGGCAGCTTTCAGCGGCGAATCCGCGCGTGTCTCATCGCGGCGATCTCTTTCCGCCATGTCGGCAAGAGTTGCTTCAAAGTTTGCGTGTCGATCAGCCGCGCGCTCTTCGTTGAAGCGCCTCTCCGCACGTTCCTGCGGTACGGCAGTCAGGAAAAACTTGATGTCGGCATCCGGAAAAACCACGGTACCGATGTCCCGCCCATTCATCACCGCACCGCGCGCGCCGAGCTCACGCTGGCGTTGAACCATTGCTTTCCGCACCTGGGGAATAGTCGAAACTATCGACGACATTGCCGTTACTTCTTCGCTGCGGATTTCGTTTGTCACATCGCGGCCTTCGAGGGTTACTTGCAGCGACTCGGGATCGCCGGCCAGATCAATATCAACACGCTCCGCCAAAGATCCGACTGCTAAATCATCATTTGAATTGACGCTGGACTCCAGCACCGCCAGCGCCACCGCGCGATACATCGAGCCGGTATCGATGTAAAGCAGGTGCAGCGCGCGCGCCAGCATGATACCCAAAGTCGATTTGCCCGCGCCCGCTGGTCCATCAATAGCGATGATCATATTAATGCAGTATTCAGTATTCAGTATTCAGTATTCAGTATTCAGTATTCAGTATTCAGTATTCAGTATTAGATGAATGCTGCAAATACTTCGTTCGATAGCAATGCGCCGGCGCTCGTCAGCTTCAACAGATCGCCGTCAAATTCAATCAAGCCAGCTTGCCGAAAATTTTCCAAATCGTCCGCATGCGCGGCCCGCAGATCAACTCCAAACAAATCTTTGAATTCGCCGGTTCTGACGCCCGCCATCATGCGCATGCCGAGAAACACTGCTTCGGCGCGACGGTCAGCTTCAGTCAACTTGCGATCTTCCACCAGCGGCGAACCTTCGCGTTCCACCATTGCCACATACTTTGCCAAATCGCGTTCGTTGGCCCAGCGCCGCGACTCACCGTCAAAAGAATGCGCTGAACAACCAAAACCATAATACGGCGCGCCGGTCCAATACTTAGTGTTGTGCCGCGATTCAAATCCGGGCAAACACAAATTGGATATTTCGTAGTGTTCGTATCCCGTTACGGCTGCGCGCTCGAGCATCACGCGGTACATTTCGGCGGCCAGATCTTCATCCGGCGTCGGTTGCAAACCATTCTTGATGTGCGTGGCCAGCGGAGTCCCTTCATGAACCTCAAGCAGATAAAACGATAAGTGCTCCGGCCGCAGCGCGAACGCTTCGCCAAGGTTGCGCTCCCATTGTTCTAAAGTTTGTCCCGGCAGACCGGCGATCAAATCAAAACTCACATTGTCGAATCCCGCTTCACGCAAAAGGGTAAACGTGCGACGCGTGTCGGCAACTGAATGCGAACGGCCGAGCCGAGCCAGCTCGCGATCGTCGAACGTTTGTGCGCCAAAGCTGGCGCGATTGATTCCGAGTTCCCGGAACGCCGCCAGCGATTCTTCAGTAACCGTTCCCGGGTTCAGCTCCATCGTCACTTCTGCGTTGGGCGAAATATCAAAACGCTTGAGCGACGCATCCATTAACTTTTCCAGTTGCGGCGGCGAAAGCAGCGATGGCGTGCCGCCGCCAAAGTAGATCGCGTCGACAGTTTCCGGCTGGGCAACTTCGCGCCACAATTCAATCTCGCTGACAACGCTCGCAACGTAGCGCTCCGCAAGCCCGGATTCATACAAGCCCGTTGCAAAGTCGCAGTACGAACACCGGGAACGGCAAAACGGAATGTGAATGTAGATACCGGCTGGCTTCATAGTCTCAATCCGCAGATTACGCAGATTACACAGATTCTTCAAACCGTAACGGCTAAAGTGGGTTTAGAGCCCCTCTTACAACCGCGGCTTGGCTTACCTAAACAATTTCTTACTCTTATGAATCTGCGTATCTGCGGATTACTATTTTCCGATCCTGCGCAGACTCCCATCGCCGCTGATATTTTTGCTCATTCCGCGCGCGACCCGTTCGGCATCAGCAAACACACGCAGCAAATTTTCACCCAATATCTTGCGGATGTCTTTTTCACTGTAGCCACGCTGCAAAAGTTCATAAGTGATGTTCGGCAACATCGATACATCCTGTGCGCCTGCGGGAAAATCCATTGCGCCGTCAAAATCCGCGCCGAGACCGACGTGATCGATGCCGGCAATTTTCACGATGTAATCAATGTGCTCGATCAGTTTCGATAGCGGTAAAGGCGGCAACGGATTCGCGGCCTCGAGTTTGTCGCCTTCTTCCGCCTGGCGTTCTGGATCATTCTTGTATTGTTCATTAAGTAAATCCTGGCGGGCTTTCAGAAGTTTGTCGCGCTCCTCGCCTTGCGGGCCCACCGTCGCGGCATCCAGGAAGTAGCTGTAGAAATTCACCTGGACTACACCGCCGTTTTTTGCAATACGCCGCAGCAGATCGTCCGGAATGTTGCGCGGCACGTTACTAAGTGCGCGCGCCGAAGAATGCGAGGCGATGATTGGTGCTTTCGAAACGTCGAGCGCGTCGCTCATCGTTTCGTCGGAGACGTGCGAAACATCGACCAGCATTCCCAAACGGTTCATCTCGCGCACGACGTCTTTACCAAACTCGGTCAGGCCGTGATGCGTTTTCTCGCCGCGCGCGGCGTCGGCCCAATCGTTTGTGTTATTCCAGGTGAGCGTCAGGTAGCGCACGCCAAGCCGGTGAAACTCACGCAGCGTTGCGAGCGAGTTCTCGATTGCATGTCCGCCTTCGATGCCCATCAGCGCGGCGATCTTTTTTTGCTTCTTGGCGCGACGAATGTCTGCGGCTGAAGTTGCCAACATCAACTCATTCGGATGTCGCTCGACGGCACGATAAACCGAATCGATCATGTCCAGCGTGCGTCGCGCGGCGCCGCCATGCTCGACATACCACGGCCGAATGTACAGCGAAAAGAATTCGGCCGTCATGCCGCCCTGCTTCATACGCTCGATGCTGGTTCGATACGGAACCGGCGGCGCGCCGCTGAGATCGTAGTCATCGTTTGTCATTGGCGTCGTCACGTCGTTGTGCGTGTCTATGACAATTGCGCGGCGGTGGATGGCGAGCGCTTTCTGCCATAGCTTTTCGTCGCGCGGCGATTGAGCTGACACTGGTAAGCTCCCGATTAAAATGAAAAGGGTTCCGATCCAACCACGAGTTTTCATTTGCTGGTCCTCAAAAAAGGCATTCGCTCAAGAGTGGCGAGATGTTTGTTTTCGCTCCGGATACGCGAGATGTTTATAGCACGCCACGCTCGCGACAAGAACGGCTATGCCGTCTGATGTGCGGAAGGTCTTTGACCTTCCGAGAGCATTGATTATGGACTTCGCGAGGCTGTGCCTCGCGCCGGAGGCGTGGCCTCAAAACAATTGGGCAGCCACGGAAAGGCGCAGCCTTTCCGCACAGAGGGCGGCAGAGCCGTTTGAGCGAGTGTGGCGTGCCACATTCACGCCAACCAGGTTTCACGTTATGATCCGGCGCAATGTCCATTCTGATCGCCGAAGATAACGTGGCCCAACGCCATTACCTGAAAGAGATTCTGGAAAAAGAGTTTCCCACGCACGCGCCAGTAGTTGAAGCCGCTGATGGCGAAGAGACGGTCAAGCTGGCGCTGGAGGGCAAGCCCGAACTTTGCATCCTCGATATTCAGATGCCCAAGCTGTCCGGCGTGAAGGCCGCGCGCGCAATCTGGCGCGACTTCCCGACCGCACGCATAATTTTCTGGACCCAGTTTCCTCACGAAATCTACATCAACGAGATTCGCAAGATCGTTAAGTCAGTCGATCCGCCGCCTGCTTACGGCTTCATTCATAAGAACAATCCTGAGTCGCGTTTCCTGCGCTTTGTTGCGGCCGTGCTTGAAGACGGCGCTGACATGATCGATCCGGCATTCAAAGATTCCTTCAAACGTCCGTTGCTGACTGAGTTTGAATCAGAAGCGCTTTACTACCTCGCGCTTGGTCTTTCGAACTGGGCCATCGCGCGCAAGTGTTCGCTCAGCTTGCGCGGCGTCGAAAGCCGCCTCGCCACTCTTTATGAAAAGCTTTTCATGTCGCTTGCCGAAGGCACCGAGCACGAAGCTTATGAAAAGCTCGCCTACAACGTGCGCACGCGCGCCTTCTTCGAAGCTCTGCGCCGCGGCTTGTTGAATAACGACGAGCTGGAAAAAGCCGCGCAGGAATTAGAAGCCTGGATCGATCGCGATCAAAAGAAATTCTTGGAAGAGCAGAAGCGCGAAGAGGCGAAAACGCGAAAACGTTAATGTTTGCTCAACGCTCATTGTTCGTTATCTTGCTGCTCTCTGCCTTCTGCCTACTGCCTGCTGCCTTCTCTCAAAACGAACCGCCACAACCCGCTGGTCAAGCATCTCCTTCTCCTTCTCCTTCTCCTTCTCCTTCGCCATTGCCTTCTCCTACCGCGACGCCGCTAACGGGTCTGCACCAATGGGGTGCGGTGACGTTATTTCATGGTTTGCCATCGGATCGAGTGCGCGCGATCTCGCAAGGACTGGACGGCATGATGTGGTTCGGTACTGAAGCGGGTCTGGCAAGGTTCGATGGCCGTCGCATGCAAACGATCACGGACGCGCAAATGCCGCAGGGTCGAGTCCTCTCGCTATTGACTGATGTAAGCGGCGCGCTTTGGGTGGGAACCGACACCGGCGCGGCCCGCATCCTGAACGGTAGAGTCGATGCGATTAAAGAAGTCCAGGGCCAGACCATCAACGCGATTATCGAACCAGAAGCTGGACGGCTGTTGATGGCGAGCGAACAAGGCATGGTCTATGAATGCCGCACCAACGGCTCATTTCAGATAAAACAACTTCTGGACAAGCCGCTGGCAAGTGCCGACCGAGACCATCCCGGCGCTTTGCCGCTAACAAGTCTCACGATCGCCAACAACAAGCTGTTGGTCGGTTCGCTGAGCCGTGGCTTGCTGGCGATTGCAAACAATTCGGCGGTAGAAATGCAGGCGCGCCGGCCGGCTTTTTTTGTGCGCGCGCTGGCGACCGATGCGCGCGGCCAGTTGTGGGTCGGGACCAGAAGCCGCAAAGACCAGCAGGCCTTGCATTCAGCGGATGGCTTTTCAGAGATTGCCAGCGCCGATACGGTTACGGGAACAGTACTCGCATTGCGTCCGGGCCGCGCCGACGACATGTGGGTTGGCACCGACGGTCGCGGCGTTTTCTATTTTTCCGCTTCCAGGAAAAGTGTGAACCTGACGTTCGACGGCACCGAAGGCGGGCTGCGTTCCGATCACATTTTTTCGATCTTTGTTGATCGTGAAGATGTCGTTTGGTTTGGCACCGATCGCGGCGTTAGTCGTTACGATCCTAACTCTCCCCGAGTTGAAAATATCGGAGACAACGCCGAGAGCAATTTTGTGCGGACGTTGTATCAAGCATCGAGCGGTCACGTTTTGGCCGGCACAAATCGCGGCTTGTTTGTTTACGATGCGAAGGCCGCGCGTTGGAATTCCATCAGCGATCTCTCGCGCAACATTATTTATTGCATCGCCGAAGACGACGCCGGCAGATTGCTAATCGGCTCGGCGGCGGGGTTCTTCGTCGGCCCAAAACTCACCCGCGACCTGCAATTGGAAACGCAGACTTTCGCACGCATCGAGGCGAGTTCCGGTGCGGCCGATGCGATTGGCAGCATTCGCGCGCTTGCGCGGTTTCGTGGCGCCACCTATCTCGCCAGTTATGGCCGCGGTCTCGAACGCTTTGCAGACAATCGCGTCACCAGCGTCTGGCCCAACGACAGCAGCAACAGTCGCGAAATCATCAGTCTCTTCGCCGACGGTGATGTGCGCCTTTTGTTGGGAACCAGCAAAGACGGGGTGCTCAGTTTCGATGGCGCACAGGCGAGCAGCGCACCGGAATTTGCAAAACTGAACAACAGCACGGTGCGTTCCATCACTCAAACCGCAGCGCAGACACTTTGGTTTGCGACGAGTCGCGGCGTCTTTCTTTGTCGCGCCGGCAATGATTGTGTGGCCGCAGCCGCCGGTTATGAAGCGCGTTTTTTGCAGCACGGGTCAAACGACAAAGACAACGCCGTTTGGTGCGCAACGACGGCCAGTGGCGTCTTAAAAATCGCGCTTGACGACAAACTCAATGCGCCGCTCGTTTCTCAACTTGATGCTGAGCAGGGCTTGCCTTCGCAGAACGCTTTCGCGGTGCTGCCGCTGACCGAGGCGAATGGCCGCGCAACGCTATTGGTCGGCACCAGCCGCGGCATCGCACGTTTTGCCCCGGATACTTTCGCGCCCACGGTCTATGCCGCGCGCGTCATCAGCAAACGGATCCATTCGCCGGCCGAACTGCAATCGGGGATTTATCTCGAATACCCGCAGAACGGTTTGTTGCTTGATGTGGCGGCCATCAGCAGCCGAACTTTTCCCGAGCAGTTTCAATATGCGTTCACCTTAGCGAATGCAAAAGGCGAACTAGTCAAACAAAAAGTTTCGCACGAATCGCAATTCGCGATGGAGAGTTTGGCGCCGGGCAAGTATCGCGTGACTGGCCGCGCGTTCAGCCGCGACCTGGTCTCGTCCGCACCGCTGTCGTTTGAACTAACGATTGCCAAAGCGCCGTTCCCCTGGACTTCAACCGCGCTGGCGATCCTTTTGACCCTGGCGTTGCTGGCTTTGTTCTGGGCGATCCAGGAGCGCCGCCGGATTGCACGAACAAGCGCGGCACTGGTCACCGCGAATCGCGAGTTGGCCGATGCGCGGTTGAATCTCGCCAACGAAGCCGAGCGCGAACGGCGGCGCATCGCCCGCGATCTTCACGATCAGACGCTGGCTGACTTGCGACACTTGATGTTGATGAGTGATCAGTCGGTTGCAGATGGACGCGCCGCAGGGCCGGATAGTTTGCGCAACGAGATAGAATCCATCTCGCAGGAGGTGCGTCGCATCTGCGAAGACCTCAGTCCGTCGGTGCTGCAAAATGTTGGTTTTGCGGCAGCGCTTGAGTTTGCCTTGGCGCATGCGGTGCAGGACGCGCCGGCGGATCGAAGGTTTGAATATGAATTTGTCTGCGACGATGCGCTTGAAGAGCGAGTGCAATTGACTCCGAATGTGCAAATGCAAGTCTATCGTATTGTGCAGGAGGCGCTGAACAACATTTGTCGGCACTCAGGCGCAACTCATGTCAAGATGGACGTCGGCCTTAAAGCAGACAACAGTTTTGAGTTAACTATCACGGATAATGGTCGCGAGTTTGACCCCGGGCAGGAAACACGTAAGGAAGGTCGTGGTCTGGCAAACATGCGCGCGCGCGCCAGTTTGATCGACGCCGAGATTAACTGGGAAAAGCAGAATGCTGGCGGGACCATTTTTTCTTTGCATCGGAAGAGCGGGGGCATGCCCCCTTCCCAACCGTGAGATCACTTATCTGATGAGTGCAAGCGAAACTTGAAAGACTTTCAAGAAAGAAACAACCACTAACTCAAGCAATCCAAAGGTCAGGAAGGGGGCATGCCCCCGCGCGGCTCTGCCGCTCGGAGTAAGAGGACGACAAATGTCGAACAGCGAATTCCTCAAATTAAGTTCTGAAGTTCAAGCAGCGCTTACTGCAAACAAGCCGATCGTCGCGCTGGAATCAACCGTAATCGCGCACGGTTTGCCGCGACCGCAGAATCTCGAGCTCGCGCGAAAGCTTGAGGAGATCGTTCGCGCAGGGGGCGCTGTCCCGGCAACCATTGCCATCCTCGAGGGCAAACTCCAGCTTGGATTAACAGACGCTCAAGTTCGCTTCATCGCTGAAGATGACGACATAAAAAAAGTCAGCATTCGCGATCTTCCGATCGCTGTGGCGCAGAAATGGAATGGCGCGACGACGGTGGCGACCACTAGCTGGATTGCACACCGCGCCGGCATGAATGTCTTTGCGACCGGGGGAATTGGCGGCGTACATCGCGGCGCGCTGCCGGATGTTTCCGCCGACCTGCCCGCGCTCGCTACGACGCCCGTCATTGTGGTTTGCTCGGGAGCCAAAATTGTTCTGGATCTGCCGGCGACCCGCGAATGGCTTGAGACCAACGGGATCACCGTCGTCGGCTACGGTTGCGATGAGATGCCCGCATTTTATTCGGCAAGCAGCGGTTTGCCGGTTGACGTTTCGGTCGGTGGTCCAGCCGAAGTCGCAAAGCTTTTTCGAGCTCAGGAAAACTTGAGATTAGATCGCGCGTTGTTAGTGACGGTTCCGGTGCCCGCAGAATTTGCGGTGCCCGCTGATCAGTTGCGGCGAACGCTTGCTGTCGCGTTGCAGCAAGCGGAAGAACAAGGCGTCTCCGGCCGACAGCTAACGCCGTTTCTGTTATCGCGCATGGCCGAAACCAGTAAAGGCGCTACCCTCAACGCCAACATTGCCTTGCTGGAAAACAACGCGCGCGTGGCCGCCGAAATTGCCAATGCGCTTTCCGAGTTGTAATACGGATTTTCGCAACCGCCTACGAAAGTTTGACAACCAATTACCTGCCCCCTCGCATCTCAACGACGAATCCCCGCGCAGAGCTCCTCCCCAGGCCTAACAGACATCTCGCCAACTTAAGGAATCCGGAACACATTCTCGGGTTGATTGTCTAACTATGCGCCATTGAACTCTGAGCTTCTCTCCCCGGCTCTCCGATCAACGGAAACTTGAAAGGAGCCAGCCAATGTCCACCGACAAATCCCTTCGTAACATCACCATAACTTCGCCTTGCCACGCTGATTGGGACCAAATGACGGGCAACGATCAAATCAGGTTCTGCGAACATTGCAATCTCAAGGTCCACAACCTATCCGAATTAAGTTACAGCCAGGCAGCCCGTCTTGTTGCTCGTTCTCAGGGCCGCTTGTGCGTGCGCTACTACCGCGATTCGCAAGGCGGCGCAATCACGAAACAGGCACCCGGCAGATTGCATCAGATCGGACGGCATGCTTCGCGCTTCGCTGCCGGCGCTTTCAGCGCCACGCTCAGCTTCGCTACTGCGGCGGCTCAAGGTCCTCCGAGTCTGCAATCGACTTCCGGCTACAACACGCCGGCCCGACCCGATAAGCAAGCATTCGCGTCCAGCATCGTTGGCACGATCACCGATCCCAACGGAGCGGTCATTGCCGGGGCCAGCGTCAGCATCGCCGGCAACGAACGCTTTTCCCTTTTCACCAGCACCAACGATGAAGGCATCTTCCGCTTTGATAGCCTGGCAGTAGGGATGTACAGCTTAAAAATAACGGCGCCTGGCTTCGCTGCTGCCCAGTTCAGTGGTGTCTTTGTTGCGGAGGAGAGCGAAACAAGAATCAATCGCAGCCTGAGTATCGTCGGCCTTGAAGCGGAAGTAGACGTCGAGTCCGGGCATACACAATATGCTACCGCCGGCGGTATGGGTTTTGTTTCTCCCGACGATCCGATGATCAAGGCAGCCCAGGAGGACAACACTGAGGAAGTGCGGCAGTTGCTGCCCGGCAGGAATGTAAATTTGCGCGATGAGCGTAGCGGCACGACAGCGCTCGAGCATGCAGTAAGAAATGGTAATCGCGAGCTGGCGCAATTGCTGTTGTCGGCCGGCGCCGATGTGAACGCCCGCAACCCTGGTGGCCAAACCGTTTTGATGATGCTCAACGAGGACGCAACCGCGGATATGGTATGGGATCTGATAAATGCCGGCGCGACAGTGAATCAAAAAGACGATGAGGGAAACACGCCGCTAATTGAAGCCGCGGGAGTCAATGACATCGAAATGTTGCGGACTTTGCTCGACGCCGGCGCCGACATCACGGCGAGAAACGAGGACGGAGAAACTCCACTGATGATGGCCGCGTCTGCCGGGCTGGTCAACAACGTTCGGGCGCTGGTTTTAGCCGGCGCGGATCTGAATCAGCGCAACGCCGAAGACAAGAGCGCTCTTTCACACGCTATTGAAAATGGTCATGGAGCAGTGATCCGGTTGCTGCGGGCGCAGGGAGCAATAGAAATGGTGGCGCAGGTGAAGCAGGACAATTAACTCTGAAGCGCGGGGTGTGTTACTCTGTGCGCCCAATTTATCAGCAGCAGGAGGAATTATGGCGGACGAAAAAGAGAAACAATGTAAGAACCCAGTGTGCACCTGTCCACCCCAGCCAGGTGGCAAGTATTGCAGTGCCTCATGCGAAGGCGCAGGCAAGACTCTTGAACTTGATTGCGATTGCGGCCATCCGGACTGCCAGGGCAACTTCTAATTTTTATCCGGATTCAGCCCAGGCTCACTTCTGGTGTTTCGCGATGAGAATCGCCAGGCGATTCGCTGCAAGTGGATCAAGCTGGAGCAGTCTTTCTTTCTGCTCCAGCGCCTTCTCTGTATTGCCCAAAATTAAATAACTGACACCGAGGTTGTAGTAGAAGAAGGGATTGTCAGGGCTCAGACTGATGGCCTTTTCGTGCAGCGGAATCGCGTCGCGCGCTCGGCCCGACCTTGCCAGCGAGACGGCCAGTCCATCGTAACCAAGTGCGTAGTCAGGATGATCGCGGACCAGGACTTTGTAAACAAACTCGGCGTACTGCGGTTGGCCCATCTGATTATAGGTAAGGCCCATATTAAAGCGCGCGATCAGTAAGTTGCCGTCGAGCGCAACGGCTCGCTGAAAAGCTGCAACTGCCGCGGGATACTGTTTCAGAGCTCCCAACGCCTCACCCAGATTGTTATTAGCCTCAGCAGAACCCGGATCGAGCAGGATGGACTGCTGAAACGCATTTACTGCATCTTCATACTCTTTGAATCGTAGATACAGAACGCCGGCATTGTAGTAGGCCAGGGCTGCATTCTTTGGCGCGTCCTTGCTTAGGGCCACCACCTGCCGATAAGCGCGGATTGCATCGTCGTACTGGCCTTGTTCCTGTGCGGCCTTGGCAACGCTCATTAAACGCCCAGCTTCGGTGGGCGAGTTTTGCTCTTGCGCGCATACGCCAACAACCATCGTCGCCAGAAAGACCAATGCGGGAAGCCGGGCCAGGATCACTTTTAGATAACTGTCGGAATTTGTTGCAACCATTCACTGAACCATCCGCAATTGAATTTGCCCAAGTAAACAATTAATAGCCCCAATTGTCTCGGTATTCTGGCCTGATTCGCTCTAACGACTGAATTCAGTCAGTGCCGGCAAGTTGTAAAAACTGCGCCGCCAAACGCGGCCCGGTTCCTTCATCCTCGTGTTTGAAAAACACAAAAGTCTCGTGCCAATTCTGCTCTCGAACCCGCTTTAACCAATTCTGCAAATGCTCTTCTGAATACAGCACGCGGCGCAAACGCAGGTAGCCCCAATCCGCTGTCTTGTCGATATGGGTTACCGGCATGTCGTCGGTATCGGAAATGCAAAGCGCGCAATTCCTCGCTCGTAGCGCTGCCAGCACGTCGTCGTCGAACCAGGTGGGATGACGGAACTCAAAAGCTGCGCGCGGTTGACCGGGCAACTCGCTTAAAAAAGTTTCCAGCCGCGGCAAGTCTTTTTTCATGTTTGGCGGCAGTTGGAAAAGTACAACTCCAAGTTGGTCTTCAAGCGTGGCAGCAAGGTCCAGAAAGTACTTTGCGTCTTCGCCAACTTCATTCAGTCGCTTGAAATGCGTGATACGTTGCGGCGCCTTGAGCGAGAAGCGAAAACTTTTGGGCACCTGTTCTTTCCAGTTTTCCAGCGTGCTCTTTTGCGGCAAGCGATAGAAGGTGGCATTTATCTCGACCGTGCTCAGGCGCTCGGAATAAAAGCGCAGCATGTCTTTGGCCGGGATTTTTTCGGGATAGAAACTTCCCTTCCATTCTTTGTAGCTGTAGCCGCTGGTGCCGACGTGGAGATTCATGCGTATAAAAAGAGGAGATCGGGATTTCCTTTTAGGTGATCACTCGTTCTCAAAAGGCTTCATTAATTCTTCAATCTTAGGAAGAAGATCAGGGAGTTCGTTGATGGCTGCTTCCCAAACCACACCCAGTTCAATATCCGCATATTTATGCGCAAGAATGACTCGAACGCCCTTAATGTCCTTCCACGGAATTTCGGGATGAGCCTCTTGCAATTGCTGAGAAACACGTCCAGCCGCCTCTCCAAACACTTCAAGCTTTCGCTCGACCGCGGAGTGCAGCATCTCGTCGTTGCAGAATCGCTCATAGCTCACACCATTGACCCATTCCACAATATCGCGAGCCGCATCACGCATGTCCCACAAATAAGCGGCATCCCGTCTTTCAGGAAGCATAAACCACCTCCTTCGTGGCGAGAATCTCACGTCGCCGGAAGGGATTCCGTAATCCCCTTTCGTCTACCAGGTCGACGCTACGCCCGAGACTGCTAGATAACTCATCCTGCATTCTCGATAGGTCAAGCAAGCTCCACTTAGCATCTGGCGAGAAAGTTACCAATACATCGATATCGCTGTCCGGACTGAAGTCGTTTCGCAATACTGATCCGAATAGCGACAACTCGATAATCTTCCACTTTCGGCAAAAGCTCGCGAGAATGTCTGATGAAGCCTGAATTCGAGGGTTCATAATTACTTACTCAGTCACGAAATTCCGATATCTTTGGAACACAATTTATGGCCGATTACAGCAGTCATACTGCAAGCAAGTTGTTGGCGCGTCAAGCCAATCTATGGTACACACAGGCACGCAACTTCGATCACATTCGCAAACAGATTCTCAACAGTTATGTCACCAGTCGCCACAAACATCGAATCTCTGCAACACGAAGATCGCGTCTTTCCGCCGCCGCCAGAGTTCTCAGAAAAGGCGCAGGTCAAATCTTTGGCTGAACTGGAAAGCCTGCGCGCCGGAGCTACCGCCGATCCAGAAGCTTTCTGGGCGCGCATGGCCGAAGAGCTGCATTGGTTCAAGAAGTGGGACACCGTACTGAACTGGCAGCCGCCACATGCCGAATGGTTCGGCGGCGGGCGCATTAATGTTTCCTACAACTGTCTCGATCGTCATTTGCAAACTTGGCGACGCAACAAAGCGGCGTTGATATGGGAAGGCGAGCCAGGTGACATTCGGACTCTGACGTACCAACAGCTTCATAACGAAGTATGCAAATTCGCAAACGTTTTGAAAGGCGCAGGAGTTGAGCAGGGCGATCGTGTCGCGCTTTACCTGCCGTTGATTCCGGAGTTGGCAATCTCGATGCTGGCCTGTGCACGCATCGGCGCCACGCATTCGGTGATCTTCGGTGGCTTCTCAAGCGCAGCCTTGATCGATCGTATCAACGATGCTAGTTGCAAACTTGTGGTCACCGCAGACGGCGGTTGGCGCCGCGGGCAGGAAGTGAAACTGAAACCCGCGGTTGATGAAGCGCTAAAGCAGACTCCTTCCGTCAAGAACTGCATCGTCGTCCGCCGCAGCGGCGAGCTTATCTACATGCAGCCCGGCCGCGATCATTGGTGGCACGAGCTGATGGCAAACGCAGACTTAGTTTGCCCAGCCGCCGAATTAGACAGCGAGCAGCCGCTTTTCATTCTTTACACTTCGGGAACGACAGGAAAACCGAAAGGCATTCTGCACACGACTGCCGGCTATCTGCTTCAGGCACATTTGACGACCAAGTGGGTGTTCGACCTCAAGGACGAAGACGTCTACTGGTGCACTGCCGATATTGGTTGGGTGACCGGTCACAGTTACGTCGTCTATGGACCACTCTCAAACGGCGCCACCGTGCTGATGTACGAGGGCGCGCCGAATCAACCTGAGCCCGATCGTTTTTGGGATATCATCGAACGTCATCGGGTCAACATTCTCTATACCGCCCCGACTGCAATTCGCGCCTTCATAAAATGGGGCGAGCAGTGGCCGCTCAAGCATGACCTGTCCAGTCTTCGCTTATTAGGCACGGTGGGCGAACCCATCAATCCGGAAGCATGGATGTGGTATCACCAAATCATCGGCAAGGGCGCCTGTCCAATCGTCGACACCTGGTGGCAAACGGAAACAGGCGCAATTATGATCACGCCGTTGCCGGGCGCGACGCCTACAAAGCCAGGGTCGGCAACTAAACCCTTCCCGGGAATCGAGATGGCCGTGATGACGCGCGAGGGGCAGGAAGTAGGCGCAAACGAGGGCGGCTATCTGGTTATCAAACGTCCCTGGCCTTCGATGCTGCGGACCATCTGGGGCGACGACGAACGCTATCGCGAACAGTATTGGTCGCAGATTGAGAACATTTACTTTGCCGGCGACGGCGCCCGCCGCGACGAAGACGGCTACTTCTGGATCATGGGGCGCATCGACGACGTGATTAATGTCAGCGGTCATCGGCTGGGAACCGCGGAAGTCGAAAGCGCGCTGGTCTCGCACGCAGCAGTCGCGGAAGCTGCCGTAGTGGCCCGCCCGGACGAATTGAAAGGCTCAGCAATCGTTGCTTTTGTCACCCTGGAAGGTTCACATTCGCCCTCGGATCAACTTAACGCAGAATTGCGCGCGCACGTGGTTAAAGAGATAGGGGCGCTGGCGCGACCGGACGACCTGCGGTTTACAGACGCGCTGCCAAAAACACGATCCGGAAAAATCATGCGCCGTCTGCTGCGCGAGATTGCCACCAGTGGATCGGTTGCCGGCGACGTCACCACGCTCGAAGATTTTACGGTGCTCGAGAAACTAAGGACCGGCGAAGAGTAGTTTTTTCGACTGAGTTGTACCCTTTGCTTAGTGCTTTGTGTTTTAGTACTTCCTAGCTGCTTTGAATTCGGTGAGTCTTAAGTATGCGGTATAAATTCTGACTTCTGACTTCTGACTTCTTACTTCTGAATTTCGCCCTAGTGCTTTCGTGACCAAGGAGTAGCAAACAATGTCTCGTCATATCGCAACAGAAGCTCGTTCAGGACCACGTTATCTAGTATCATTCGAAGTGCGCGCTGAATGGGACGACGCGGACGGATCGCATGTCGTCGTTCAGGGAACCACTGAAAACGTTGGTCCTGAAGGCACGTTGGTCCATCTGCCTCGGCAGCTACCGAATGTTGGCAGCACGGTGCGCCTGGAAGTAGCCGGCGAAGACGGCCAGAAGCTGCAGGTGATTGCTGAAGTCTTGCGCATCGAACGCAACCCCGGGCATCCGCTGGCGGCCTTGCAACTGGTCGGCGAGACGAACGAATGGAAGGGGCTCATTTGGGAACCGGCCGCGCCCCGGGTTTCTGTTCCCGCGGATCCGGTTGTAGCTGAAGACGACGAGGATGAAGACGACGACTTCGCCAACTGAAGGGAGTTCTCGATGAACACACCCGACGCTGTTTTACCCGATCATGAACGACGTAGATATCCGCGCTATTACGTCAACACGCGGTTGACGTTAGCGATCGAAGACGAAAGTTTGAAAGAATCGATTGGGCTGGGCGAGCCAGCCGATATTAGTCTGGGCGGCTTGCGCGTTTGTAATCTGCCCGCCTGTCCCAACGTGCGGGTAGGCGATCAACTGGGACTGTTACTCATCGATCAGGAAGAGGCGCTTGCATTGCGCGGTGAGGTGGTCCATCACGCTACACCCGACACATTTGGCGTGGAATTTCGCCGCGTCACGCCCAACGACCAACGAGCTGTCGGCGGGATCATTGCCAGGCTCTACAGCTAATTCATTCAAAGCGTGAACAAACAAGACACTAAAGAGATTGCCACAGTGGCAGCGAAAGTTGCATCTGACGCATCCTGGCCGCAAACGCGAGTTGTGTTGCGCGTAATCTTTATTATTTTGATCGTAGCTTTGACGCTTTGGATAATCGTAAAACTGACCGGCGTCATCCTGCTTCTCATTCTTTCCATCTTCTTTGCCTACTTCGTATCACCATTAGTCGAGTTTTTGCGCCGTCCGATACGCCTCGCCGGGCGTGAACGCATCATGCCGCGCGCGCTGGCGATTGCCCTTTCCTACATCATCATCGTGGCCGTGATTGTGGTTGGTATTTACCTGCTGGCGCCGCGCTTGGGAAATCAGTTCCCCGAGTTTACCGAACAGGCGCGCGCATACTGGACTGCGGTCGGCACCAGAACGCAGGGCTTTGTCGAATACTTTCGTTCGCATCGCATGCCCGGGCCCTTGCTGGACGCAATCAATGGCGCAATTCCCAGCGTGATTGAAAAAGTCAGTTTGACGGTGAGTGCGGTGCTGACGAGTGTGGCCGGCTGGGTAATCTATATTCCCTGGCTAGTACTGATTCCGATTTTGAGTTTCTTTTTTCTGAAAGACGTCGAAGCGTTTCGCCGGTCCGCCTTGCAAATGCTGCCCAAAGGTCGTTGGCGCTGGCGCGGTGACGAATTTTTTCAGGATATCAATAGCACCCTGGCCGCCTACATACGCGCGCAACTCACTGCCTGCGTTTTTATTGGCGTCGTATGCGCGCTTGGCTTCACATTGTTCGGTCTGCCGAGCCCGCTGGTGTTGGGCGTTATCGCCGGTGTCTGTGAATTCATTCCGCTGGTTGGTCCATTGCTAGTCGCCATAATCGCGGCGCTGGCGGCATTGATTCATGGTGGCATGTTCCTGGCCTTTATGGTGCTGGCGTTTTTGGCGGTGCTAAGGATTGTTCAGGACTACGTTGTTTATCCGCGCCTGATTGGCCAGGGAATTCATTTGCATCCACTGGCGGTAATTATCGCGATACTTTCCGGCGCGGAACTCGCCGGCATTGCGGGAATCTTTCTCGCCATTCCCGTGGTAGCGATTCTCACCGTAAGTTACAAGCACTGGCTGGAACATCGCGGCAGTGAAGGGTTGGCGGATCTGCTGGAACCGGCGCCGGCCACCGCGGCCACGGAGTCAGCAGGAACGACCGCAAGCGGTTTGCGCGAGCATCCACATCCTGATACGACTCCCGAAGAGATGAAGCGGGCGCGTCCCGACCTCACTACCGGTGAACTCAAAATGCCGGTGGAAGATTGAAGTACCTAGACTTTAGTCTGTGCAACACGCAGCAGCATGAATCAAGGATTTAACCAAGCTCGTTTATGCCCACACAGCACCGACTAAAGTCTATGCCACTAGGTTCGACTTTCCATTAGATCAATAAAACGTTGGAAGTGATGTGACGCATCGTGAGGGCCGGGTGCGGCTTCAGGATGATATTGCACTGAGATTATGGGCAGCGTTTTGTGGCGCATGCCTTCAACGCAGCGATCGTTGAGATTGATGTGCGTGACTTCGACATCGGCGGGCAGGCTGTCCTCCTTAACTGCAAAGCCATGATTGTGGGAAGTGATTTCTACCTTGCCGTCGGCTGAGTCTTGCACCGGCTGATTGCCGCCGCGATGTCCAAATACGAGTTTAAATGTCTTGCCGCCAAACGCGCGGCCCAGCAACTGATGGCCAAAGCAAATACCAAACGTCGGCACCGACGTCTGCACCAAATTTCGAATCTGTTCCACCTCTCGATCCATCGAGGCCGGATCGCCTGGTCCATTCGAAAGAAATATGCCGTCCGGCTTGAGCGCCAGCACTTCAGCCGAGGAGGTAGAAGCGGGAATGACGGTTACGCGACAACCGCGAGCTGCCAGTTCGCGTAATGAATTCCGCTTGACGCCAAAGTCATAACAGACGACATGAAATCGTTCGTCGCCTTCCGCTTTGACCTCGTAAGGCTTTTCGGTCGTAACCACGCTGGCCAGTTCACGATTCTCCATGGACGGCGACTGCCGGGCTTTTTCTACCAGACTTTCTTCGTTGAGATCGGTAGTTGAAAGGCAGGCGCGCATCGCCCCTTTATCGCGAATGTGCCGGACCAGCGCACGCGTGTCGATGCCTTCGATCGCGACAACACTCCAACGCTTCAAATATGCATCCAGGGTTTCCTGCGCACGCCAGCTCGAAGCCATCCGGGCTGCTTCGCGGACCACAAAGCCTTCAACCCACGGCCGTGATGACTCTTCGTCGTCGCTGTTGACGCCGTAGTTGCCGATCAACGGATAGGTCATGCACACGATCTGACCGGCGTAGGAGGGATCGGTTAACACCTCCTGATACCCGGTCATGGAAGTGTTGAAAACCATCTCGCCAGTGCTCTCGCCCTCAGCCGCCCACGAGCGGCCGCGGAAAGTGACGCCGTCTTCAAGGGCGAGCAATGCTGGATTGTTCTTGTGCATAGTAGAAAGTAGACAGTAGCCAGTAGTCAGTAGTCAACCGATTGCCTGGCTCTAATTGCCCGGGAATAACTCTCTAGCATTTTGCTTATCTCTTCAAGGGAATCTAGAAGAGAGTTAGAGTCTCCATAACGAAGGTCTCTGGCAAGAATCAGAAAGTAACGGCATTCTTCAAGCGAGCCTTGAGCAATGTTGTAAATGCGAATCTTATCTGCGAGCCCCCGCTTCTTAAACCCCTCGGCGAAATTGGCAGGCACGGAAACTGCCGCGCGTCTCAACTGTGAGGTTAAGCCAAACAGTTCATGCTTAGGAAAACCCTCGGTAAACTTGTAAATGCGGAGTACCCAAGCATGAGCCTTACGCCAAACCTCAACATCTTCGAACCTTTTGGAATTCATAATTATCCCTTTAGGCGAACGTGGAGGGTGAGCTTTTAAGTGGACTTATTTGATAGCGGCTGAAACTTATCGAACTACTGACTACTGGCTACTGACTACTGGCTACTGACTACTTTTTATGAACTGCTGCGCCTCATTCAGCCAGCGCTTCTCCGCGCGATACTTGTAAGCAGGCGCAGTCTTCACCGCGTCGATGCAGGCCTGCATCGAGCTCGCGGCCTCGCGGCGGTGGCCCAGGCCGGCATGCGCGCGCCCCATCAAATAAAGACCCTCCGGATCGGACGGGCGGTGCTCAAGAAACTGATCGAGTGCGTAGCGCGCGTCTTCAAACTGTTCGGCGGCAATGTAGGTCGCGCCAACTTCACGCCAAATTTCATGCTGGCTGTGCGACTGGTCACGCGCCACCACCTGTTCGAAGTTCTTGATGGCATCGGGAAATCGTTTCTGAGCACGCGCGATGCGACCGAGCTGGTAATGCGCGTCAATCTCTTCGTCGTCAATCTGAATGGCACGCTCGAATCGTTCGCGCGCCGCGTCCAACTCATTGCGTTGCTGGTGAATCAGGCCAAGATTGTAATGCGCCGAAGCATCGGCCGGATTCAGCGTGGCTGCCTCGAGATTTTGTTTGAATGATTCGCGCGCGCGTTGTGAACGCGTGACATTGCTAACGTAACCGCGGATTAGCAGGAACAGAATGATGAGCAGGAATGGGGACGCCAGAATTGGGCTTAGGAGCAAAACCCACAGGGGCGAGATGAACACAACCAGAACCATCGCGATTACGGAAATCGCAATCGCCCGCAGCAACGTAACACGGAAAACTTCGCGCACGGCACAAACGGCCGCGATAAAAAAGATTGACAGTTTTACAGTGCGAAACAGCCCAGCGGCGACGACCTGCGGATCGCGGAGCGCCAACTGCAATTGCACGCGCAAGTCATCCGGCAAGCGAAATAAGTTTTCAACCTGTGCTGCCGACTGAAAAGACTGCGCAACATAAGAGGCCTGGATTCCGCTGAAGTGAAAGAACAGCGAGATTGGTATCGCGATCAAATTGGCAAGCGCCAGGGCGTAGAGAAATGTTGACGCCAGCGACGCGAATTCCTGTTGCAGCAGCAGACTAAAGCGTCCGCGACGTTCAAAGACATTGGCCACAAACGCTACCAGGGGAACCAGTATTCCGCCGATCAATAAGAGAGAAAGCGTCGCCTGAAAAAGCAAACGCAGCACCACGCCTGGGCCACCAAATAGAAAACTTCGGTTCCCAGACAGCAACTGCGTGACTGAGTGGTAAGCCAATTGACTGAGGAAAGCCAGCAAGCCGATGGCGACGAGTGGCGCTCGATCGCGGACTTCCCGCAGTCCGCGAAGAGGTGCGTAGAAGATCATCAGGGCCAGCCGTAACCAGTCAAGTGCACTCACTTCAATTTCTCAGTTCCAGCATTGCGGCTAGCGCTCGACGTTCGGTTCGAGGGGTGGATGATAGGCCGTAGGAGGCGGCGACGCGATGTCCTCGTGATGAATGACGCTGATTGCAGATATCGGCCAATAGCGAAACAACGCCTTGCCGTAAATGTATTTCTTCGGCACCAGCCCCCAACTGCGCGAATCGTAAGAGTTGTCGCGATTGTCACCCATCACAAAATAATAATTCGGCCGAACGTAAACCGCCGCCTGGTTCTTTGGTGACAAATTGTATTTGTGATCCAGATAGGATTCGTCGAGGTCGCTGCCGTTGATGCGCACTACTCCCTCGCGAACTTCCACGGTGTCACCGGGCAGTCCGACTACGCGCTTGATGTAGCTCTTCGAGGGATCGTCCGGATACCAAAAGACCACGATGTCGCCGCGCTCGATTTTGGGCGCCCAGCGATAGTCGTCGTAATAGATCAGCTTGTTAACAAAAATGCGTTCGCCGTCGTGCAATCGCGGCAGCATGGAGGTGCCTTCTACCTTGACGGGCTGGACGACGAAAACTACGACCAGCGCCGCAATCATCAATGCAAATATCAGATCCCGCAGCAGCAGACGACCTTCGGCCCACAGACTCTGCCGCGAGGCTTCTTCAGGTCGATGGACCTGAATGTCCTTGTCATCGTTCTGGTGGACGCCACCAAACGGCGGGGGCCGGCGAGTTCTAATTCCTAACATTGACGCTGCCTTTGCGGCGTATCCTCCGATTCAAAGCATTCACAGCAACCGCTTGAGGTTAGCTTTCGGTAGTTTGCTTGTCAAACATCACCGCGCGCCATTCGATCTGCCAGGAGCATCGTAAAATTGCCTGGCTACCTGAGACCAAAAGGACGGACAATCACGGTTTGCTGACTGCAAAGGTTGACAGTCTTCGCTACGGCTCTCTATCATCGCTGCCTGCAAGTTCGGCTCTAAAACTTCTCCCATTGAGACGCGAACGGAGGCTTAAGGCCGTGATCAAACTGGACATCATCAACCGCGTGGCGGAAAAGACCGGGGTTCCCAAGATGAAAGCCGAGCAGGCGGTGGATGCGCTCTTTCATTCGATGAAGGAAGCGCTCACGCGCGGCGAGCGAATCGAGCTGCGTGGTTTCGGTGTCTTTGTTGTCAAACCGCGAAAGCGCGGCGTCGGCCGAAACCCCAGAACCGGCGAAGAAGTTGCAATCCCCTCCGGCAAGACAATTCGTTTCAAACCGGGAAAAGATTTGCAGGTGAGCGAAGACGGCGAACTTGCAATCGACGCAGATTCGGAAATTTTGGATTTCTAAAAAAGTTGGAACTGTTTCAGTTTTCTTCCGAGGCTAGAGGATTGCGGCGCCGGTCGCGACTCTAGCCTTAAACATTCTGGGTCGTCCTTAACAAGCTTACCTGCCAAAATCAATGTCAGAATCGGTACAGACCATTCCCCCCTTCTTTTCGCAGGCGCAGCTTCGCGCGCGGCCGCGGGCACAGCGGCCTACAGCTCGCGAATGGATTCGGCACTCCGCGCTGTTCCTGATCACTTTTGTAACTACAACCTTTGCGGGAATTGTAATTGCAGCGCCGGAACTGGATGTTTCTGAGCCGGCGCTTTCCGGCGCGCTTAGTTATGTTCTGTACGTTCCTGAGTATTACCTGCGTATCGTTAGTTCTTTACTTAGCTTCGCACTTTTTCATCCGCACCTTCTCGTTTCGGCGGTTAGCTTCTCGCTAACGTTACTGACAATACTCACGGCGCATGAGATGGGCCACTATCTTGCCTGCCGTTACTATGGCGTCGCTGCGACGTTGCCGTTCTTCATTCCGGCGCCGCCGTTATTCCTGGCCGGAACGTTTGGCGCGTTCATCAAAATGAAGTCGCCGATTCCATCGCGGCGCGCCTTGTTCGACATCGGGCTAGCTGGTCCGCTGGCAGGTTTTGTAATGCTACTTCCGGTTGCAGTCGCGGGCATACTAAGTTTGCATCCAGCGCCTCCGGTTCTGTCGGGCTCGACGATTGTCTTTAATGACCCGCTTCTCTTCCGGATGCTTGCGAAATTGACTGGAGCAAATCTAACTAATGCACTACCGAATCCGTTTTACATGGCGGCCTGGATTGGATTGCTGGTAACGAGTTTGAATTTGATGCCGGTGGGCCAACTCGATGGCGGGCACGGAACGTTCTCACTTTTCGGTCAACGAGCTCACAAGCTCATCGGCAGGACTGCATTTGTCGCGGTTGCATCAATGGCTATTCTGGGGTTTGTTTGGCATCACAGCCCGAGTGGTTTTCTTTACACGGTGCTGTTGGCCGTGATGTTGCGGGTGAAGCACCCGGCTCCGGAGCGCAGGGAACCGTTGGGTTCGGCGCGCATCGTCGTGGCAGTCATCACCTTGCTCGTGTTCGCGCTTTCGTTCGTTCCTTTCCCGATTACACTAACTTAAGCGAATCGGAAGAGCACGATGGTTTAAGCGCTTGCGGTTTCGGGCAGCAAGCCCTTGATTTCCCGCACCATGCGATTCACTTCATCCTGATCGGCAAGGGCAATCATGAAGAATTTGTAGCCTTCGTGGAAACAGATCACGCCGTTTGCGAATAACCAAACGCCACCGAGAAATGGATTCCCGCCCACCAGCCAACTGACGGGCGCCCCGGCCAAGCCACCTGGCGAAACAATCTGCGCAAACATCACCGCGCCGGCGGCACAACTAAACGCACCCAACAGCGGCGCGCCTACATATTTTGTAATGTTGCGTTCAAACTCAACCCGATTGCGCTCGGCTTCGGTCAGTTGTCCCTGCGCGATTAGCGCTTCCTTCTTCTTCAAGTACTCATCAAAAGTTTCACTGAGCTTGCGCACTCCAAAAATCGGCAACGCCGAATGCGTCAGCCAATGCGGATGCGCGCCGAGCAGTACCGCGTCCAGACCCGGAAACGCGGTGCCCATGCGAATGCCCAGGACGAGCGAGAAAGAAACCGCGGCTGCCTTGCCGGGGTTCTCTTTGATCCAGTCACTCGCCTTCGCAATACCCACGGTTGCCGCCGCCGATGCGCGCGTGAGCTTAGCGCCAGTGTCGTAAACTTTCGACGCGCGGTCGTAATAGGTCTTCGCATCGCCCAGCACATCGCCGGCTTTTTTCCCAGCGTCGCCGGTCGCATCGCGAATCACTTCACCGGCTTTCCGAGCGCCACGCATGGCCTCGTCGGCCGCCCGGCGGGCGGACTCGCCGAGGTTTCCTTCGTCGGCGAAACGCTCGGCTTCGGCACGCACCTTATCCGCGCCTGAACTCAAGCTTTCCGCGCCCCGTTTTGCCACGTCGCCCGCGGCCTTAGTTCCTTCGTCCACTAAGTCGGAAATGGCATATTTCTCGTCGAGCTCCCGGGCTTTTCGCCGCACAGTTTTTTGCCATTCGTCAATTTTGTCTTTGTAATCAGCCATTTCTTGAATTCTCGACTTTCAGCGCCCGCCGTGATTCTGCTAACTGTACGAATGGGCCAAGCTTGTAGTTTCAAGGCATCAGCCGTCATGGGCCAATCTCTTTTAATAATCTTGCGCCCTCATGGGCTTCATGTTAGAGTGCGGTTATTCAGTAGTTGTCCGCACTAATGCAACTCGCCTAACTTGAAAGCCGAACAATAACTGAAGAATTTCTAGCCTCGGGCGCACCAGCAGGGTTTCCTTACTGTAGCCAGAACGCGTTCAATCTAAGCAACGCTTTACCGCCGCCCAACTAAGAATCTTATTTTCAGAAAATCATTATGAGTGCTAAAGACGATAAGGCGAAACATCCCAAGAGTCCTCGCGAGATGCCGATTTCAGATCGATTGGCCGTAATTCGCACGTTGGAATTCGGCCCAGTGCTGGCGGATGCTGTACTTGCCACGCTTGCCGAACACTCTCGCGTCGTGGAAATTCGCCGTCGTCGGTTTATCTATCGCGCTTCTGACGAGGCGGACGCGCTTTTTGCGATCATTAAAGGTCGCATCAAGCTCTGCCGTATCGAGCCGCATACCGATCGCGAAGCCATCATCGATATTTTGTCTGACGGCGCACTCTTCGGCGAGTCGGCACTTTACTCGAGCGCCGGTCGCCGGGAAAATTCGGCTATTGCTTACGAGAGTTGTTCGTTGCTAAAAATTCCCGTTGAGCATTTCAAAATTGCGATGGCCGAAGACCAGGGATTGCGCGACTATGCCTTCCGCTTGATTGGCCAACGACTCGAGCACGCGGAACGGCGGCTTGCTGATTTTGCGCTGAACGCTATTCCCGCGCGCGTGGATCGCTTGCTGGCCGACTTTTCAGACCGTTACGGCGTGCGCGAATCGAACGGCGTGCTAATCGATTTTCCTTTGCCTCACCGGGAAATTGCATCCATCGTCGGCTCGACTCGTGAAAGCGTGACCGTGCGCTTGAATGCCATGCGCCGTGAGGGTACGATCGAATTCGTTAACCGCAGAATTCTGATCAAGCGACCCGAGTGGCTGCTGCGCGAAGCAAGACTCGTCAACTAAGACCCCATTCAGAACAATCAGCGAATGAAATGCCCTACGTGCAATAAGCCTGTCGAATGGGAGGACAATCCCTTTCGCCCGTTCTGCTCAGAACGTTGTAAGCTCATCGATTTGGGACGGTGGGTAAGCGAAGAGTATCGCGTACCTGGTAAGGCAGTTATGTCTGAGCCGGTCGATGATGATGACGATCAGGTTGGGCCGGAAGCGAGTAGTTAAGAGCCAAAGCTCCAGCTTGTGTTTTTCCCGCGCGAGAAATCCAAAGGATGGATGCTGCCCTGAAATTCAAACGGCCACGATCGAAATCTTATTCTTGTCCGCCAGCGCCAGCATTTCCTCTCGATCAAACATAAGAGTCTTGCCCGCGTTTAGACAAAGACAGGTGGCGCCAGACTGGGCCATCGCCTGAATTGTTGGAATGCCCACCACCGGCACGTCGAACCTCATGTCCTGATCCGGCTTTGCAAGTTTCAAAACGGTTAACGAGCCGCTACTAAGATTCATTCGGCCACGCGCGCCGCCATGTCCACTTATTAATTCGCCAGCCCGCAAGATTGTGGCGTCCGTGCCTTCCATGGCTTCGATTGCGACGCAGGCCTTGCCGCGCACCACGATTGTCTGGCCGAGGTCGAGTTGGGCAATTTGCCCGGCGACTTCCAAACCGTAATCGATGTCCGCGCGCTCAGCCGAGCTGGGTTTGCGTCGAGTTAACGTGCCCAACGCCGGCAAAGAATCCTGAAGGAAAAAGGTAGAGTCGATCAGGTCTATGCCTTCGCTTGCCAGCTCGTTGGCAATGCCGCCGATAAGCGAAGTGGTGTTTCGCCGCGGCAGTTTCAAAAGCATCTTCAACATGCGCGCGTCAGGTACGGCGCGACTGAATATCTGCACATGCTTGACCTGGCCGGCCATGATCGCTTTTTCCACTCCTTCGCTCTTGAAGAAGCGAATCATTTTTCCCAACTGTCCAATGCCTACCCAAATCAGGTGATCGACTTCCTGCTCAATTTTCGGATCGGTCTCTTCGCGAATTGCGGCAACTGAAAGAGACACGCCGGCCCGCCGCGCGCCTGCGACGACCATGAAAGGAAAGCGGCCGTTGCCGGCAATTAATCCGTAACGCATTGTGCAAGGATGAAGGATGAAGGATGAAGGATACAGACTGAAGTGCGAATCGCTGCGCAGAATCTGGAAAGAGAACTTACGAGAATCGAGTCATCTGGAGATGGGCTCCGAGCCAGCAACCAAGGAGCCGGGACTTCATTCATCCTTCCGCCTTCATCCTTCATCCTTATTTAATAACTCCGCGCTTCGAAGTCTCGATGAACTGAACAAGGTATTGCACTTCTTCAGAATGCGTAAGTTCTTCTTGGATTCTTGCGAGCGCCTGCGAAGTGTTTAGTTTTGCAGCAAGCAGCAGATGGAAGGCGTGGCGCATCGCGTCGATCGCTTCACGCGAGTAACCACGGCGTTTGATGCCGGTGGTGTTCAGGCCATAACAACGTGCATGATTTCCGACCGTCAGGGCGAACGGCAGAGCGTCTTTAACTACCACCGAATAACCACCAACATACGCTTCACGGCCGACGCGGCAAAACTGATGCACGCCGGAATAAGCGCCAACGTTGGCATTGTTTTCAATTACCACGTGACCGGCGAGCGTGGCTGCGTTGGCCATGATCACGCCATCACCAATGATGCAGTCGTGAGCGACGTGTGCCTGGGCCATGAGCAAACAATCATCACCGATTTGCGTCAGCATGCCGCCGCCGGCGGTGCCACGGTGAATGGTTACGAATTCTCGCAGGTGATTGCGGCGGCCAATGCGTGTTTCTGATGGCTCGCCTTTGTACTTCAAATCCTGCGGCGCCATGCCAACGGAAACAAACGGAAAGACGCGAGTGCCGGCGCCGATAAACGTGCGACCCTCAACGACGCAGTGCGACTCTAAGCGGACGTCACCTTCCAATTCGACTTCGTCGCCGACGACTGAATACGGACCGATGTAGCACCCGTCGCCGACGCGCGCGCGCGGGCTGACAATAGCGCTCGGGTGGACGTTACTGGACTTGGTGGCAACTGCCATGATGGCTTGGATCTTGGAAAGAGGAACTTAACTTCGTTACCGGATCTAAACTGCGGACGCGCGATCGGCAATCACGCTCATGATGTCGGCGTCAGCTACCAACTGGCCGTCTACTTTCGCTTCGCCGTGCATGCGCTGTATGCGCGAGCCGATGCGCAGGGCGGTAACTTCAAGGGTCAACGTGTCGCCCGGGACAACCGGCTTGCGAAAGCGCGCCTCGCGGATGCCGGTAAACAATACCAGCTTGGAATCGCGATCTTCGATTTCGCGCAGCGCCAACACCGCGCCAACTTGCGCCAGTGCTTCAACCACCAGCACGCCTGGCATTACCGGCGCGCCGGGAAAGTGGCCCTGAAAAAACGGCTCGTTAATGCTGACTTGTTTTATGCCGACGATGCGCTCGCGCGGCACTAGTTCGATTATCCGATCGACCAACAGGAACGGATAACGATGCGGCAGTAATTCTTGTATGGCCTGGGAATCGAGAATAGTTGCCATGATGTAAAGAGACGCGGGACGCGGAACCTAATGCCGCATCACCGCGTCTTAACTCACCTGGTCTCCACCGAAGAACTAGGGCTGCGGGGTGACCGCTGCGGTTGCCGGATTCTTGCTATTAAACTCGTTAATGAAAGCCCGGGTAATATCCAGTGTGTCAGCGGCGTAAACCAGCGGCACAGCGCTGCCATCGATGATTACGTTGATGTTGCGTTGCTTTGCGTAAGCTTCGAGCGCCCTGCCAATATCGTCCTGAAGCGGTTGAAAGATGTCTTGCTTGCGCTTGTTGTAAGCCGCCTGCGCATCTTCGCCCTTGCGCTGATAATCTTTTTTCAATTGTTCCAGCGTATCAATCTTTGCCTGAATTGATTTCGGATCGACCACCGAGCTGGCGGCCTGGGCCTGATTCACTTCATTGGTCAGCGTTGTAATGCGCTGTTGCATGGTTTGCAGTTCGGCCTGGCGCGGCTGAAACTCGCGGTTCAGGGTCGTAACCAGCGTGTTAAAGCGAGCAATCCCGGTCTTGGCGTCCAGAAAAGCGTCCGAATAAATCAAAGCTATTTTGCTTTCGGGGACAGTTGCCGTAGCTTGCGCGGGCGCCGCAGCCGGAACCGCAGGTCTTGTTTGCGCGAATACGGCAGAAAAACTCAGAGCCAGCAAGAACGCAAAAGCGGCAATTAAACGATCTATCTTCATAACTTTTTGTAATGCTCCTTAAATCAAAGCGGTGAGTCGACTGGACTTAGTTGTTCAAACTACCGCGCAGGTTGGCTTTAAATGATCAAAAGGTGCGTCCAACGCTGAAACGAATAACTTTCTTTTTCTCATTAAAGGTGAATGGAAATCCGTCGATAATCTGATCCTGCCGTGCATTTGGATTATACGCAAAGATCAAACGAAAAGGCACGTTGATGACGGGCACCTGCACGCGAACCTCCATGCCCAGGCTGGAACGAAAATCGCTGACTTTTGCGAACAAACTCTGAGACAGCCTTACCACGGTGTTCGTCTGCGCCTGGCCGCGCAGAAAGACCGGCAAAAAGCCAAAGGGCAGGCCGGTAGAAGGATCGAATGGCCCGAGACTCCGATAGCTGTCGAGTTCCTCGGTGGTCACCAGCCGATTGTCACGCAGTACCAATGCCGACCCGGAAAGCAGGGCCAGGCGGGTATTAGCGTTGCAAGCGGCAAGCGCTGACAGGCTGGCGATGGCAATACCGCCGAGCGAGCCAGGTCGATCGCACCTGATCGCCCCAACTGAAGTCAGGAAAGGTTGATCATCCAGGAAGTTGCTGGAAAAGAGCTGATCGCTTTTCGAGCGCAGATTGAAGGAAGAACCTATGTCTGCAAATGCTGCCAAACCAACCGTGCGACCGAAAACCGGGATGCGGTATTCAAAGTTTCCGAGCAGCTGCGTGTCACCGCCTATCGGCGTGAACGACCGCGGCAACTGAACCACATTGTTACCGGTCGGTCCCGTGAAGGTACCGATGCTGGCCAAAGCCGACGGCAGTCCTGGGACTGGAACCGGAGTGCCAGAGGCGTTAGATGCTACCACCACGCCTTTCGACGTGACGTATGTATCCAAGGGCGCCAATGGCGTAATTGAGCGAACGTTGTAACCGCGAACACTAAATTCATCGCCGAGGAAGAAACGCTCGAAGATCGGAACGCCGGCGACAAACGCCAGCGAGTTTGACCCTCTCACCTTTGCGGACGTGGCAAAACTGCCGACCGTGGAAGCGATAAGGCGAAAACCAAATACGTGCGGGTTATCCGAACGCTTGTTATGAAGTGGGATGTACTGCGTGTACGAAAGTGTCGGTTGATACGTGCGCACGTCTCCACCCAGACCCGCCAACGCCGCCGACAGGGAAAGCTCCCGGCCCTGTGTCGGATCGATGCTGCCGTTACGCGTGTCGTAGACAAAACTGAGTGTGCCGCGACTGGTAATGATGTTCGGCTGCGTATAGACAACCGGAATGAACTGCGTTGGATTGGTCGGATTGGTATTTACTTTCGGGTCGGTCACGCTTGACGTCGAAAATTGATAGGACGCACCGACGCGTGAAAACTGAGTGAAGCGTCGCTTGCGATAAAACTCAGACAACGGCGCGCTGAGAAAAAGCGATCCGCCGTAAGAGGTGCGCGTAAAAAGATTCTCCTCGCTGGTGTTGAGGAAATCCAGAGTCGAGCCCGACGCGCCCTGCTGCGCGTTCAGATTCTGCGAAAGAAAAGTTCCTTCTCCGAAAAATTTTTGCGTAGTGGCGAACAGTGAAAAGCCCGCTGTTATTGGGCGGTTCTTGATATACGGCTCGGTAAACGAGAACTGCAGGTACCTTTGCCGGTTGCCCGCGGAAATGTTCAGCGAAAGAATCTCGCCCCGACCCAGCAGGTTATTGGTCGAATACTCAAGCCCGAAAAACGATCCACCGATGCCGGACAAGCCGCCATTGAACGAAATCTGTTGCCGGCCGCGCTCAGTCACTTTGAGGTTGATATCAACCGTCGCCTCTTCCTCATTTGTTTTAAAGTCGGCGTCTTTATCTTTATCTATCGGATCAAAGTAGCCAAGTTGGTTGAGTTTTACGACGGAGTATTCCCAGGCGTTTTGATTGTAGATGTCGCCTTCGTTGATCAGGACTTCCCGGCGCAGCACATTGTCGCGGGTGAAAGTGTTGCCAACAAATTCAAGGCGCCGCAGGGAAAACTGCTTGCCTTCCTCGATCGTAATCACAAAATCGACAATGCCTTCATCCGGTTTCGCCGGATTGTCCTTAAAGGTGGGCGTAGGCTCAGCCGTGTACTCGATGAAACCTTGCGAGCCATAAATCTTCTTTAAGTTCTCGTACAGCGCTTTCCCGATTTTCTCGCCATTGGCCACATCGTTCTTTTGCAAGCCAATGTAGCTGCGGATTGCGTCTTCCGAGAAGATTGAATTGCCTTCAATCTTCATGTCGCCCAAACGGTAGAGCTTGCCTTCGATAATGGGCACCGTCACGCGCAGGCCTTCATCGGTTGAAGAAAGAAACGGCAGCGGCAGAATAGGAAAGCCAGTCCGTCTCGGTCCCACCGATTCAACTCGCGGCTCGCCATGACGCGCTTGAAGATAACCTTTCGAGCGCATGTAGTTGTCAACCTGCCGCAGGTCGTACTCGAGCTTTTCCCGGTCAAGAATGTCCTGGCCCTTCAGCCGCGACATCAGTCCCGCCTCCTTGACGTACTTCATCGCGCCGCGAAGTTTGCCGTCGCTAAAAGTGGTATTCCCTTCAAACTGAACTTCGACGACGCGCACGCGATCGCCTTCGTTAACCACGAAAGTCAACGCCGTGGAGGTATTGGAAACTTCTTCGCGCCTTTGTTCGATGGTCGCATTCGGATGGCCGTGCGCCGCGAGCAGTTCCTTGAGCACGCGCATGGCATTGCGGGCTTTGACCGGATCGTAAATGCTTTCCTTAGAAACGCCGACCCGTCTTTCGCGAAAAGCCTTCAGCACGTCGGATTCAGGAACGCTTTTCAGACCTTCAAACTGCAGATCGCGAATGATCGGCAACTCGGTGACTTCAAATACGACGTTTACGCCGCCGCGCGCTCCGTCTTCCGTCAGGACTCGGGTTTTTGTCTTATCAAAAAATCCCAGCGCCAGGATCGCCTGAAGGTCTCGCTGTATCTGCTGTTCGTTGTAAGGGTCGCCGGGACGGGTTTGAACGTAGTAAAGGATGTCGTCTTTTCTCAACCGGCGATTACCGGTGATGTCGACGGATTCGACGAGCCGTTGGTTTTGCTGAGCAAAAGTGGATCGCGGGACAGAAATAATTGAGGCCAGCAGGACAATTCCGCTCACCAGCATGAGCAAAAACCCGCGATATGAATGCATATTAGCCTTTTCCCTCAGAAGGTTCTTACCGGATCTCGGATACTTTCGGGGAGCGTATGGGTAACTAAATTATCTTTGCGAAAATAACGGCAAACTAACGGTATTGATCTGGTGCCAATCAACTCAAGGGGCTGTGGAACCCTTTGATTCAGAAGCACAACGCTCTCGTTGCCAACCTTGTCCAGCAAAGTCGCGCATTATACCGAACCGACGCTGCAAAAGTAAAAAGGCAAAGGGGAGAACAACTAAAGGCCCTGAATAGCCAGTTCTCGCCTTTGCCCTGGTAGTTTTACAGCCACGGCCGTTCAGACCGGGACATTAATGAATAAGCACAGCGTCATCGGCGGTCTCGACTCCGACCGGCCGGTAATTCAGATCGTCGCCGTCCAAAAAGACTTCGATCAGGGACGCTTCACGCAGGTGCCCCTGAATTAGCGCTTCGGAAAGCGGATCCTCGACATATTTCTGCAGGGCTCGGCGCAGCGGCCGCGCTCCGTATGAGCGATCGGCGCAAGTACGATCGACAATCCAGCGCTTCGCTTCATCGGTCAGCCTGACCTCGAACCCATGTCTCAACATGGTCGTGTTGATCTGATCAAGCTGCAACTGGATCACGTCCAACAATTCGTGATTGAACAGCTCGTCAAAAATAATTATCTCGTCCAGGCGATTGATAAACTCGGGATTGAACGTCTGCCGCACCTGAGACATCACCATTTCTTCCAGCTTGTCGCGCGACGCCTCGCCACTTCCCTGGAAGCCCATGGTGCCCTTCTTTTGAATGAAGCGCGCGCCGATGTTTGAAGTCATGATGATGATGGCGTTTTTGAAATCCACAGCGTTGCCCAACGCGTCAGTCAACAGGCCATCTTCGAAAACCTGGAGCAGCACATTGAAAATGTCAGGATGCGCTTTTTCTATCTCGTCAAACAGCAGCACCGAGTAAGGCGCGCGCTTGATGCGTTCGGTCAATTGACCGCCTTCTTCATGCCCGACATATCCCGGCGGCGAGCCGATCAGTTTCGAGACTGAATGCTTCTCCATGAATTCCGACATGTCGAAGCGAATCATCGAGCGTTCACTGCCAAACAAAACGTGGGCCAAAGAGCGCGCCACTTCGGTTTTGCCAACGCCTGTTGGCCCGAGGAAAAGAAACGAGCCGACCGGCCGCAACGGATTTTTTAAGCCGGCGCGCGAACGGCGAATCGCGCGCGCCAGCGCCGAGATAGCCGGGCGTTGCGAAACCACACGCAGATGAAGCTCGGCTTCAATGCGCAGAAGTTTGTTTGTTTCTTCCTCTTTTAGCGAGGTGATTGGGATTCCCGTCCAGCGGGCAATCACTTCCTCTACGTCGTCACGCGTAACGAGAGCCGACACCAGCTCTTCTTCGTTGCGATCATTCTGAAGGTTCACCGCGTCGCCGGGCTCGCCTGACCACTCGCTGATCTCATTCCAGTCGGCCAAACTTCCCTGT
>JANMKA010000064.1:0-2156 GCA_031371765.1 Blastocatellia bacterium | reverse complement strand
TCCAGCCGACTGGTCGCAAGAACTCGATCATTATCTGTACGGCACTCCCAAACGCGGCGAGAGCAATGAATGAGCGGCGAAAGACTCCTGCTTGATTCCACCTTCATTGCGGGCCTCATTAACTCGCGCGATCAACTCCATTTGCAGGCCAAACATTTTCTACCACTCGTCGAGACTGCTGCGGAAGTCGTTATCACGGAAGCAGTGCTGATTGAGGTAGGTAATCTGTTGCACTCTGTTCAGCAGCGCCAAAGGGCGGCCGAGTTCATTGATGCCTGTTATGGGACAACGAATATCACCGTCGTTTCCGTGGATACCGACCTGCTTCGCCAAGCCGTCGACTTCTTTCGTCTGCACCAGGACAAGGATTGGGGACTAACGGACTGCATCTCTTTCGTCGTTATGAAGGAGCACGGTCTGATAATCGCCATGACCGCGGACGCACACTTCCAACAAGCGGGCTTTCGTGCGTTGATGCTGGAATAGCCAACGTAACGAAGCGTTGTCGGTTCAGGCGGAGTGGCTTTGTCAATATTCGGCTGCCGCATAGAACCGGGGAGCGTTAGCGACCGGCTAAACATTTATCTGCGATCAATGAATCTTTGGCCGGTCGCTACCACCACCCCACGCGGGCTGCCCGCGCGGGGACCCCGGTCCGCTCCCGGTTCTGATGTGGTCATTACCGCTCCGGTTCTGAATCAACAAAGTGATCGATGGTCAGGACAGTATGGCCCACAGATTCTTTTCCCAGCTCGCGGTGTGCTCGTGAGATAAAGCCTGCCTCGTTTGCCGCGGCCATAAAAACTTCAGGCTCCACTAGATTCTGATTTGAGTAGGCATGCGTGGCGTCTACCACTGTGCCAATAGCACGCCCGATCATTTTTGCAGTAACCGTAGGGTCAACCGTGTGCGCTTCGATCACGAGGAGCCCATGCCTGCCGGTGAGTTCGCGCCAACTGCGAAAGTGTTCGACGAGGTTTTGCTCCAAGAATGAATTAGGAATCGCAGAACCATCAGGCGCGACAAATGCTCCAGTCGACTTTGCCTCCCGCTTCTCAGCAGCGGCAGTGTCGAGCGGCGCTTGATAAGGACGGTTATGAATAACTGACTTGCTCACGTGCAACGCCTGATAGGGATCGAAGTCAATCGAGTTCAATGTTTGCGCCAACCCCACGGGATCGGCGATGTTTCCGTCAACAACGCGATTTGGAATGCCGGCTTCGCTGAAATTCGCGGCCGCCGCGTCACGCGCGACCTTGTTTGGCTCAACTCCGATCATAGTCAATGGATATTCCGCCAGCCGACCACCACGCATCGTCTTGTCGCGAATACTTTCATAGAACACTTTCAAGAGCGTGCCGTCGCCGCAGCCAGTATCGACGATGGCCGCTGGTTGCAGTTCCAAGCTCGGATGATCGAATAGCGGCAACGCTATATCGAGGAACGGTCGGCGGCAGGTTTTAGAAAAGACGTTGCCGCTGAATTGGATGTCGAGTTTGCGGTCGACGTGGCTTTCCTCGCCGGCCTCATTCTTCCCGAGCGTCACTGCCGGATCGCCAAACAATAGTTCGGGCGCGCGAATGAAAGTTTCGAGATAACCCATCGGATACCAATACTGCCGGGCCGCGTTCATAGCGAGCATTCCTGCTGGCGTAATTTCCACCCGCTCGCCAGAAACGTTGACCCATCCCAGACACGCCAAAATCTCGAATGCTGTTTTGAGATTCTCGACGTTGCCCGCCAGACTTTTCAAGTTGATCACAGGCGACGCTGCTAACGACGAAGGGATGGCGCCATGTAACGAGAGCAGCGACAGCAGCGGCGTCACAACCTGACCGTCGAGCTGATGCCGCACTTGTTGCTGAACATCTGCGGGCGCGTCGTAATCGCGCAGGCCCCATTCATCGCGAATGTGATCCCGAAAAGTCGACAACGCGCGGGAATTCGTCTGGCCGTTTGCAAACAACATCATTTCCAAATCGCGGGCAAACGGAAGAAAGCCAACAGCCTCAGCGTAGGAAGGAGCCAGTCGGAGTATCGCTTCGCCTAATGGTGTTAGTTCAAACTCGAGATCATCGATTCCTAATTTTCCAGTTCGCGTTAACCAGCCCTGACACGACAATAGCCGGAACGCAGCGTGAAGGTAGCCGGCATTG
>JANMKA010000056.1:0-19972 GCA_031371765.1 Blastocatellia bacterium | reverse complement strand
GCTGAAAAGGGAGCGCCCTCGCTCCCTTTCGAATTTCCCTTTTGCCGTCTGCCGTCTGCCTTCTGCCTTCTGCCTTCCGCCGTCTGCCGTCTGCCGTCTGCCTTCTGCCATCCTGCTTCTGGCTTCCGTTTCCTTACTTCTGCTACATTCAGCGCATGACCGCTGCCCTGCGCGTTGAAAAAGTCTCCAAGCAATATCGCATTTACACGCGGCCCGGCGATCGCCTGAAGGAATCGCTCACGCGCGGCCGGCTGCGCCGGCACAAAGAATTCTGGGCCCTGCGGGATGTTGACTTCGAAATCGAGGCCGGCACTACCGTCGGTATAGTTGGACCAAACGGTTGTGGCAAGTCGACCTTGTTGCAGATCATCTCGGGCACGCTGGCGCCGACGCACGGCGACGTTTGGCACGAGGGGCGGATCGCTGCGCTGCTGGAACTTGGCGCCGGCTTTGATCCGGAATTCACCGGCGTCGAAAACGTTTACATGAACGCCAGCCTGCTGGGACTAACGAGACGCGAAACCGATGCGCTCTTGCCGGCCATCGAGCGCTTCGCCGAAATCGGTCCGTTCCTTTACCAGCCAGTGAAAACTTACTCGAGCGGAATGTACGTGCGCCTCGCCTTTGCAATCGCCGCCAGCGTCGAGCCCGACATCCTAATCATTGACGAAGCGCTCGCGGTCGGCGACGCAGTTTTTCAGCACCGTTGCCTTCGTCGCATAAATGAACTGCACGAGCGCGGCGCTACGGTGCTGTTCGTTTCGCATGATGCTGCTGCCGTGCGCGCGCTGTGCTCGCGCGCGATTATGCTCCGGGCCGGCAGCATCATCGCCGACGGCAAGCCCGCCGATGTGCTCAACCTCTATCAGAAAATTATTATGGAGCGCGAACAGGCTTACGAAGCGGCGGCCGGCGCGCCGCGCGAGCAACGATCTGAAGCCGATGAGACTCTCGCGCCGGTGAGCTGCGCCTATCGTCATGGTGACGGCAGCGCGGAGATCGTCGGTGCGGAACTTTCTGATGTTACGAAGGCGCGCGTGGACATTGTCGAAAGCGGTGAACCGCTAACCTTGCGCCTGGCCGTTCGTTTCCATCAAGAAGTCCCCGATCCGGTAATTGGGTTTCTAATTCGCAACTCCCACGGCATCCATGCCTATGGCACGAACACGAAAGAACAGCAGCTCGAACTTGGCACGGTGCGCGCCGGCGAACTTGTCGAGATAAGTTTCGCGTTTCAATGTTGGCTGGGCGTCGACCAATACACAATTTCACTGGCCGTGCACAGCCGCGAGGGGCTCGCCTACGACTGGCTCGACGCCGCACTTTTCGTTAGAGTCACCAGCATGACGCTGACCGAAGGCGTCGCTAATTTGAATGCCAGCGTCACCGTTCAGCAGCGCGCCTTAGCACCTGACTCGCAGCCGGGATCGCGCCGCGAGGGCGCTATGACCGGCAGCGATCAGAAGAGTGTGAGTTATGGCTGAAACAGAAGTCGAAGACATTTTGCGCCAGATTCGCGAGCGAGTGATTGCACAACAACGTTCGGCCGCGGCAGGAACCGCACCGCTCGCCGCCAACGCTTCCGCCAACGGCGACCGGCGCAGCGCGGAAGTTCCGACCGCTGGGAGCAGCAATCGTGAAACGACCGCTCAAACTTTGGCACTAATCAGCTCGTACCTGACAACTACCGAGCGCGCCTGGGACCGTCTGCCGCCCGTCATCAGCAATCGCGGCGGTTTCGTCGCGAGTGTGGAGCTTTGGTGCAAACGACAGATGAAACGCGCCACGCGCTGGTACGCCTGGGAACAGGTGAACTTCAACGCGGCCGTCCATCAAGCGTTGCGCGACCTGCTGCCGGTGCTGGCGGCGCAGCAACACGAGCTGGAACGACTGCGCGCCGAGGGCGGTGCACTGCAAACCGAATTGGAACGACAACAAGGCGAGCTGGCAGCGTTGCGCGCGGTAGCGCAAGCAACGCAGCAAGATGATTTCTCGCTCACTCAAAACGCTCAGGTCATAACGCAACTGCTTGCGGAGTTGCGCGAACACGATGAACTCCTGCGCGAGGAACAACGCGTCTGCTTTAAGCAGATCTCACTGGAGACGAGCGAAGCTGCCACCCTCGAGGATCGCAGCCGCCGTAAGACTGAAACGCTGTTGGCAGAACTCCAGCGCCGCCTCGATGAAATTGAGAAGAAGTGATTACTCATTACTCAATCACTCATCCCCGGGTTTTCCTATGCCGAAAGAAAGTTTATACGAGCGCGCCGGTATTGCGGACGTAGCGGAGTTTTATAGAACGAAGTTTGCTTCCGACGAAGTTCTGGATAACCGCTACTTCAAAGCACTCGATCGTTTCGACATTCGCTTTGCGCGCACCATGTGGGTTTACGATAACGTACGCGCCGGCTCAAGCGTGCTCGAACTCGGCTGCGGCGCCGGCATGCTGGCAATGCTCAAGCGGAAGGGAGTTGCGCTCATCGGCGTTGATCTCTCGAGTGCATGCGCGATCGCCGCCCGCCGCAACGGATACGATGCGACCTTTGCGGCGGAACTTTCACGGCTTCCCTTGCCCGCAGCCAGCTTCGATTATGTTGTCAGTCTCGATGTAATGGGCCATGTGGAGGCAGAAGCAAAAGACGCGGTGCTCGCCGAAGTCAAACGTGTTCTGCGTCCCGGCGGGGTCACCTTGCACGGCATTGAATGTACGGACCGCACGGCCCGCAAAGGCTACGACGAAATGAGTGCAGCAGAATTGCGCCGCTTCGTTGAGATCGATGGCCACGTAGGTTTGGAAGAAGAGCAGGAGCAGGCGGCCCGGTTTCGCAAGTTTTTTTCCCAAGTTGCCTGGCAACCCCGTTACGCGCTCTGCCTCAGCAGCGAAGAGTTTCTCAAACAGGCTGATCGCTACGGCCTTCCTTTCGAAGACGATTTTCTAGACTACCTGCGCGGCCTTTCGTTTAAGGAGCGGCGCGCTTTCGACATGGCGATGGGCTACGTCTTTGGCAAGGTTTCTGACCTCAACCTGCGCCTGCCCGAGAGCGGGCTCTACGTGCTGCTGAAAGCGTCCGACGCGCCGCTTGGTCCCTTCTATAACGAACACCGCGATCGCCGGAATCTTTTTTCCGCCACGGCTGAAGCCGCGGTTTCAGCGGCGAGCACGACGACTGCCGCAAACCAGCTTTGCCTGGATCGCAACCTCGAAGTCGAATTCGACGATGGCTGGTTCGAGCCAAACATGTTGCCGCCAATCGCGCGCTGGATGGGCCAACAAGCCGCGGTTAAGTTTCGTGCTGCCACGGTTTCGGAAATCCGGCTGGATCTGACCACGCACCTGCCCGATCTGCACGCGCTTCCGCTCGGCGTGGAAATATTCCTGAACGGTGAGCGATTGTGCGCCTTTTCGCTTCGGCGCTACGGGTGGCTGGAGTTGCGTGTTCCGGTGCCCGCCGATTTGGGTGGACGGGCAAGAGGCGCGTTTGAATTGGAACTACGAACTGATCGTACCTGGCAGCCACGTCCCGTCGCCGGTGAAACTCGCGATGACCGCGAGCTATCAATCGCCGTGTGCAACATTACAGTGAGAGTGAAAAGTGAGACGTGAAGAGTCAAACCTCCGAATCCGAGGACACTCTTACTCTTCACCTTTCACTCTTCACTTTTCACTGCCGATGAACATTCTAATCTGCACCACGCAAGTTCCCTTCACCACCGGCGGCGGTGAGTCGCACGTCGCTGGACTGCGCGACGCGTTGGTCGAGGCGGGTTACAACGCGGAGGTGGTGGCGTTGCCGTTCAAGTGGTACCCACCTTCAGAAATCATGCAGGGCGCGCTGGCCTGGCGCCTGCTCGACTTGAGCGAAGCCAACGGCAAGCCAATTGATCTCGTGATCGGTATGAAGTTTCCTGCGTACCTGGTCGCGCATGAGCGCAAGGTGCTTTGGATCATGCATCAATACCGCGCCGCTTATAACCTTTGGGGCACGCCCTTCGATGATCTCTCGAGCTATCCGGATGGCGCTCAGGTGCGTCAATGGATCCAACAGGCGGACACGAGCTTAATCCCGCTCGCCAGGAAAGTGTTTGCCAACTCAAAAACCGTCGCCGAACGGCTGCGCCATTACAATCAAATCGAAAGCGAGCCGCTCTATCATCCGCCGCCGCGGGCCGGCAGTTTGCGCTGCGGCGAGCAGGGCGACTACATTTTTTACCCCAGCCGGCTTGAACCACAGAAGCGACAGGAACTGCTGATCGAGGCGGCGCGGCACTTACGCACGCCGTTGAAGATCGTTCTGGCAGGCGGCTCCGGTGATCCAAAGCGCTACGAAGCGTTGGTTAAGAAATACGGCGTCGCGGATCGCGTCTTCCTGCGGGGCTTCGTGACGGAATCTGAAATGATTGATTTGTACGCCGACGCGCTGGGTGTTTGTTATTTGCCGTTTGATGAAGACTACGGTTACGTCGCGCTTGAGGGAATGCTGGCGGGCAAGCCGGTGGTGGTGGCGCGTGACGGCGGCGGCGCGACTGAATTCATTGAACACGATAGCGAAGGCCTGATAGTCGAACCGGAGCCAAAAGCAATCGCCGCAGCGCTCGACTCGCTTTATTCAGACCGACCGCGAGCGCGCGTCATGGGGCAACGCGGCCGCGACAAACTGCTGGCGATGAAACTTTCGTGGGCCAACGTGGTCGAGAAATTGATCAGTGGGGCCAGTTGAGTCACACCCTTACGGCAACGGAGGTCGAACGCTTGCTTCCTTCGCATGAAGAACTAGCGGCTATCTCAAGTAGAAAGCCCGGACGTCGGGACGTCCGGGCTCTCACTTTTGTACCGATCATCTCTGACAGTCGGCCTTCCGTTCTCTAGTTCTTGCCAAACCTGCCGCGGTATTCTCCCGAGGTGATGAAAGCTTTCACCATGTCGGCGTTGATGAAATTACCGTTAAACTGATTAAGCTTACCCAACCAGAAGTTGAAGCCTCCAAAGTCTGCGTCCGGCGCGTCGTTAGGGTTACGACGGAGGTAACCGAAGTATTGCATCAACACGAACGCTTTGTTGTTCTCTTGGGTATTGAGCGTCGAATTCTCTGCTACCCGTCTAAGAGAGCGCGCCCGCGCCGCTGTATCTGCCGACGTAGCCACACCGCCAAACTCGTTAATAGCTGCTGTTCGGTCCGCCGCCGTCGGCGTGACACCGGCTTTCAGAAACAGCGCATCAACAAACTGGGCCGGAGTCAGAGAGTTTGCAAAGGCGTCCACGAACCGCTGCCGTGTGACAAAATTCAAAGCAAAGCTCTGTTTGTTTGCTTCCAACTGGGCCTGCCAGTTACCTGACCCTACCACCACTCCTTTGCCGATCTGTTGCGTATCCGGCAGAAACTCGTTCAGACGCAACGGCACTGGGAGGCCGCTGATATTTCCATATCCGGCTTTGTAGAAGCGGTACACCAGATAGCCTGTTTCCTGAAACTCAATCGAAAGGAAGAAGGCCGCGGAGACATTCGTTCTCCGGAGGTCCACGCAAGCCGCGTTGGTGCCACACTCCGTAATCTGATTACTCCAGAACCCGAGTCCGCTCGCATCCGGTTCGCGATTTAAGAAATCAAGATAGTGGAGCCGAACGAAGAAGCCGGCCTGATCAATCGAGTTGGTGCCGTTTGTGGACTCGTTGTCGGTGACTACGACTGTGGCGCTGCTTGGACTGGCTAGACCAGCACCGCGAGGATTAGTCAGGGTTACGGTAAAACTTTCGAGCCCATCTGCGTACGAGTCATCAATAACTGGGATGGCGATCGTTTTCGAAGTTTCACCAGCGGCGAAAGTTAGAGTGCCAACGGTTGTTTCGTAATCGCAGCGCGAAGAAGCCATACCGGAACCAGATAGGCTGCAGGGATTCGATCCTGCCGCGTCGCTGGTAGCGTAGTCGATTGACGCTCCGGCTGTTGTGTCACCGGTGCGCGTGATGTTGATGTTTGCCGAGCCTGCGCTCTCGCTAACATTGGTATTCGCTGTACTCAGCGCGATGACGTTAGTAGCCTTGGCGATAACGACTGTGCCGAAGTCGGTAGTACCGGCACTCGTCGTATTGTCTTCGCGACTGGCCCCTGCCCCGTTTGCGCTAGGGGGCGGCGGCGGCGGCGGATTCGTCGCGATCCTGCCGCAAATAGTATTGGTCGCATCATTTCTGCGTGTCGTGATATTTGTTGTCGAGCCAGCCACGTTGTAAATCATCATGTAGATGAAGTTGTCCGGAGCTTGAAAGCAAACCTCAACCGGCGGCACTACATCGGCGCTACTAGAGATGCGGAATGCAGCCAGCGGGTCAGTAGCGCCCAAGCCCATTAACAAAGCGATGAATTGTGACGGATTTTCACTGGTTAACGTGGTTACGCCATTGACGACCACGCGATGGAACGTCATCGTTGTGCTGCCGATTGTGATCGGGATGTCGTCCCCCGCGGGCGTTATGCCGGTGGCGCTGGCCGCGCGGATGGTGACCGTGATGCTGCCGTTCGGGAAGCTAGTCGGCAAGGCGACTGTTCTCGTGTCCGGACTAAACAAGCGGTGATCGGCGCTGACCGTAAGGATATAAGTGCCCGCCGGCAAGCCGCTAAAGTTGAACAACCCATGGTCCCCAACGGCCGTAGATGTTGAACGCGTGATGTCGGTCACACCGTCATTGTTGGTATCGCCCGTTAAGATCAAATGCGCGCCATCGAGCCGGCTGCTGTCTACGTCTTCAACAGCGCCGTTAAATGAATATGTCGGTGAAGGACTCGGAGACGGTGACGGACTAGGTGAGGGACTCGGCGATGGGGTTGGTGTCGCCTGCCAGGTGGGCCATGCATCTGTACCGGCGTAGTTCGTCAGTCTCGTTTGATTCAAACCGTCAGCATTCATGACAAAGATTTCTTTGTCGCCCCCGGCAATTTGGTCGCTGTTGAATGCGATCTTAGTTCCGTCAGGTGACCAGGCCGGCTCTTTCTGGCTGCTGCCGACGTTGTTAGTGATCTGCGTGGATCCTGAGCCATTAACGTTAGCCACTAAAATCTGCGGTGCCCCACTAATACCCCTTTTAAAAGCAATCTTGCTTCCATCGGGTGACCACGCAGCGTCGTCGTCCGCATTAGGTCCGCTGCCAGTTGTCGGAACGGGAACCTGGTTGCTGCCATCAGCATTCATTGTCGCAATCTGGTTGGAGCCGCCTGCAAAGCTTCTCGTAAATGCGATCTTCGTACCATCCGGTGACCACGACGGTCTGCCGGGCGTATTATTTGCCACCGCCAAATTCGTTATCTGTACGCGGTTATCGCCGTTGCCGTCAGCGTTAATGTCCGCCGCGTCCATGACGAAAATGTCATAACCTCCGCCATTTATTGCTGGCCTTTTCCAGGCAATCTTATTCCCATTCGGCGACCATGCTGGGCTGATGTCGTTTAAGACTGATCCGGCGGCATCCGTTGTGAGTCTCGTGAGTCCGGAGCCATTGGCGTTTACTACGTAGATTTCCTGATTGCCATTATTTGTGCCGCTGACAAAGGCCAACTTGCTTCCGTCCGGCGACCACGCAGGTTCACTTTCAGCATCTATGTGCGTAGAGAAGAATGGAGCAACACCACTGCCGTCTGCATTCATTATGTAGATTCGGTTACCATCTCTCACAAACGCGATTTTGCCGTTCGTTACTGCTTCGGTCGTTACTCCTATCGCCTGCTGCGGTTCAATCGCGGATGCTATTAGTTTGCCCACGCGGGCTGACTCTTGTTGCGTTGTTTCGGCGGCGTGGGCGATGAAACGATGAAAGGCCACCGCAGCGATTGCGAGTGCCAAAAATACAACTGTTGAAATAACGTGATAACTATTAGCGCGTTTCATAAGTCTCTCCTTCAATAAGTCCCGACAAAGATGGATGGATTTCAAATGTGAGCCTCCAACGGGCGAAGATTTGCGGCGCTGAGGCGACAGATAAAATCAATTCGTAATGAGCCGGCATCAGGGAAGCATCTTCCAAGAAGCTAAGCCGCACACCCATTTTTGAAATCTTTCTCTACTTACTAACGCACGGGATCGAGGCGAAAGGGCTCAGCGGATCGAGATATTTAGCAAATTGGGGTAAGATGGCGGCCCCGACATAAGAGAAGAGCCTTTAATGACCTCGCCTGAAGTAGTCACGCAACTCCTGAATGACTGGAGCAAAGGGGATCAAACCGCCCTCGACCAACTGATGCCGTTGGTTTACGCGGAGCTTCATCGGTTGGCTGCCTCTTACCTGTCGCGCGAACGTTCCGATCACACATTGCAACCCACCGCTCTCGTTAACGAAGCCTATTTGCGTCTGATTGACCAAAACAGTGTTGCCTGGGAAAACCGCGCGCAGTTTTTTGGCATTGCGGCGCAAATGATGCGGCGCATTCTGGTTAATCACGCGCGCGACCGCCATGCCGATAAGCGCGGCGGTCCTGACGTTCTTCGCGTTTCACTCGACGAAGCGATTAGTTTTTTTGAGGAGCGAGACGTAAATCTGGTGGCGCTTGATGAAGCACTTACCAGGCTCGAGGAGATGGATCAACGGCAAAGTCAAATTGTCGAACTACGATTCTTCGGCGGGCTGACGATTGAAGAAGTTGCCGCGCAACTGCACACCTCACCGGCCACCGTCAAGCGCGAATGGAGCACCGCAAAACTGTGGCTGCTGCGCGAACTGAGCCGAACCTAACCCAAAAACATGACACCAGAGCGTTGGCAACAGGTTAAGGATCTACTCCAGTCCGTTCTGGAACAACCTACCGAAGAGCAAACCGCCTTTCTCAACCACGCAGCCGGCCGTGACGACCCGTTGCGTCTTGAAGTGGCATCGTTACTCGAATTCCAGGAAGGCAACGAAAACTTTATTGAGACTTCCGCTTTAGAAGTGACCGCGCGCTCGGTTGGCGCCGAAGCGCAGGATGAAATGGCCGGCGCGCAAATTGGACCTTTTCAGGTCGAGCGGGAAATCGGTCGCGGCGGCATGGGCGCGGTCTATCTGGCGCAGCAAAACGACAACCAATATCAGCGGCAGGTAGCGATCAAGATCATCAAGCGCGGCATGGACTCAGACGAGATTGTGCGGCGCTTTCGTAACGAGCGGCAGATCCTGGCGAATCTTACCCATCCGAATATTGCCGGCCTTTACAGCGGCGGCACCACCGACGCCGGTCTGCCATTTTTCGTAATGGAGTACGTCGAGGGAAAACCGATCAATGAATATTGCGAGGCACAGGATCTATCCGTGGAAGACCGGCTCAAACTTTTTCGCACCGTTTGTTCTGCCATTAGTTATGCCCATCAGAATCTGGTAATCCATCGTGACCTGAAGCCTTCAAACATCCTGGTCACGGGCGATGGCGTTCCGAAGCTGCTTGATTTTGGCATTGCGAAACTATTAAACGCCGAAGATGCGCGCGAAGCGCAGCTGACCGAAACAATGTTGCGCGTTATGACGCCGGAGTACGCGAGCCCGGAACAGGCTCGCGGTGAACGCATGACGACCGCCAGCGATGTCTATTCGCTCGGCGTGGTGCTTTATGAACTGCTGACGGGCCAGCGACCTTATCGTTTAAAGAATCGCCTGCCTCACGAAATCGCGCAGATCATTTCCGAGCGCGTGCCCGAACGTCCAAGTACCGCCATCAGCCGGGTTGCAGAAGTGCCTGAAGGGGCGGCATCTAGTACCCCGACGCAATCAACTAGTAAGAATCGTCACGGCGAACTTGCAAAGCTCCGGCGCAGCCTTCGCGGCGACCTCGACAATATTGTGTTGATGTCGATGCGCAAAGACTCCGCGCGGCGTTATCAGTCCGTCGAGCAGTTTTCAGAAGACATTCGCCGCCATCTTGAGAAACTGCCGGTGCGGGCGCGCAAAGACACGTTTGATTACCGTGCTTCAAAGTTCATCCGGCGAAACCGGCTGGGAGTGGCGGCCGCTGCAGTTGTAATACTGGTCTTATTGGCTGGGATTTTTGCAACCCGATGGGAAGCGCGCCGGGCTGAGCGACGCTTCAACGACGTGCGGGCGCTGGCAAACTCTTTCCTTTTCGAGTTCGACGATTCGATAAAAGATTTAGAAGGCGCCACCCCGGCGCGAGAGCTGGTGGTTCGCCGGTCGCTGCAATATCTCGACAGCCTTTCCCAGGAAGCGGCAAGCGATCCGGCGCTCCAACTTGAACTCGCCACCGCCTATGAGCGGATTGGCAGCATTCAGGGAAACAGTTACTACTCGAATCTTGGCGACACTGAAGGTGCATTGCGAAGCTATCAGATTTCTGTGGCTTTACTGGAACGCATAACCAAAACCGCACCGGACAAGCGCGCGTTCCAGCGCCAGCTAGCTGCGAGCTACGCAGGTCTTGCCGACCTGTTGTATGTGAAAACTGAATTGCCGGAAGCGTTAAAGAACTACGAGAAGGCAGTGGGTCTGCTGCGCGGCTTGGTGAACGAAGATCCGGCGAATGAGGGGCTGCGTAACGATCTGGCCATTCTGTATTCGCACTTGGGTGACCTCAAAGGCATACCGGGCGGTTCGAACCTTGGCGATACTCAGGGCGCGTTGATCGCCCACCGCGAGTCGCTGCGTCTACGCCAGGAACTCGCGGCATCTAACGCAACCAACCATGAATGGCAATTTGAGCTAGCCAGCGGCCTGTCCAGCGTCGGATTTCTCACTAACGCGATGGGCGACACCCAGGGAGCCAGCGAACAACTGCGTCGTTCGATCGCGTTGCTGGAAGGACTGGCGGCGGCCGAGCCCGACAATGCGCGCTATCACATGGAGCTGCTGACAGAGTATATGCGGTTCGGCAGTGTGTTGTATGACGACGGCCAATACGCCGAAGCCGCAGATTTTGCCCGGCGCACGATCAAACACCTGGAAGCAACGATACCGAGTGAGTCCAAAAATTCGCTCACTCTTTACAACCTGGCGATGGCGTTGAATTTTTTGGGACGTAATCTTACCCAACTGGGTGACGTAAAAGGGGCCCTCGAGGCCCACGCGCGTGCCTTAACCATCAACGAAAAGTTACTAGAGACGGATCCGACCAGCGCCGACATGAAGCGCACCGTCTGGTTAACTTATCAGCGGAAGGCCGAAGCCGATTTTGCTGGCCGCGACTTTCCCTCTGCCCTTGAAGGCTACCGGCGTGCTGTAGGTATGGAAGAAGCGCTGCTTGCCGCGGCGCCACTCAATGGACAAGCTCACGACGACCATTCCGTCGGACTTGCTGGGCTCGGTTTGACGCTCGGTGAGATGGGTGATCTACGAGGCGGGCGTGAGGTTCTTGTGCGAGCCTCAGCCGAAGCGGAGGAACTGGTAAAGCAGTCGCCCGCAAACGCCCGTTTGCAGACGCGTCTCGCGCTGCGACTGATGGAGCAAGGTCACATATCCGCTCAACTCGCGCAGCTGTCTAAACGGGGCGAAGTTGCGTCAAACTGGCTGGCGGCTCGCGATCCTCTATCGAGGAGCTTGGAAATTTGGAATAGCTTGCGTGACCAGCACAAGCTGAGTCGCGTGGACTCGGGGAAACCTGAAGAGGTTGCGCGCGAAATCGCCAAATGTGATGCCGCCGTTTCTCCGGCCCGACACCCTAAATGAAGCGCCCGCAACTCAGCCGCCTCGAGGTGGTCCTACTGGCAGTCAGTCTGCTCGCCGGCGCAGTCTACTTTGCCGAGGTGTCGCACAAGACGCCTAACTTTTTCATCGACGAAGCGTCGATCGCCTACAATGCGCACACCATTTCCCAAAGCGGCCTCGATGAACACGGCCAAAGGTTTCCGCTCTACTTTCGCGCCTTCGGCGAATACAAAAATCCTGTTTACATCTATGCGCTGGCGGCGCTGTATCGCTTTACCGGTCCCAGCGTGCTTGCAGCGCGCTTGCTGAGCGCGTTCCTGGGAATGGCAGCGGCGCTCTTGCTTGGAATACTGGCCGCGCGCATTACGAAGCGACCTGGCGCTGGGCTGCTCGTCTTTTTGAGTGTTGTGCTAACACCGTGGACGTTTGAGATTAGCCGGCTGGTATTCGAAGTTGCTATATTTCCCGCGCTGCTCGCTGGTTTCCTATTGCTGCTCTTCGAAGCTTCGCGTCGCGCGGAATGGTCTTGGCGCATCGCTGTTGGGCTCGGCGTCCTGCTGGGCCTTATGACCTACACCTATTCGATTGGACGATTGCTCGCGCCGTTGTTCGCGCTGGGGCTCGCGTTCTTTTTCACGCGCAGCCGTCGCCGTGGAGTAATCCTCACCTGGATTGTTTTCGCGGTGATGCTGGCGCCGCTGGCGACCTTCAGCCTGCGCCATCCGGGCGCGCTCAGCGAACGATACAAATTTGTTACTTACGTAAAGCCGGGAGACACAACCGGGCAGATCGTTGTGCGGTTCATAAAAAACTACGGCGGCAACTTTGGTCCGGGGAATTGGTTCCTCAAGGGCGACCCGGAGCCGCGCCATCACCTGCAATGGTACGGGAGCCTGCTGCTCGGCATGGTGCTGCTGGCGGCAATTGGATTTGTCGTTGTAATCCGCTGGCACTGGCGAGAGGCGTGGTGGCGTTTCATTCTCTATGGCTTGGCCGTCGCGCCCATTCCGGCATCTCTCACGCTTGATCATTTTCACACGCTGCGCCTGATCGCACTGCCAATTTTTCTTTTGGTGCTGATGATGCCCGCAATCCGGTTTCTGTCAGCGGATATTGGCCCACGGCCGCGCGCCAGACGAGCCTTACTCGCGGCGCTGGCACTTTTGCTGTTGCTCCAGGGCGGGATGTTTCAGTGGAAGTTTTACGCTGCTCCGGCACGCGTGGATGCGTTTGACAGCTATTACCCGGAACTACTTAATGCGGCGCTGGCCCAGCCCGAGCGCCCCATTTACCTGCTGGACAAGACTCCGGCTGCCTACATGTACGCATATTGGTATTCGACGCTGCTCGGTGTGGACCTGCATAATTTTCAACGCGCCAGCCAAGCGAACCCGCCGCCACCCGGTGCGTTAGTGATCAGCCACGAATTGCCTTGCACAAATTGTGAAATGATTTCGGAGCGCGGACAATTTCGTGTTTATAAAGTAAACAGCAAAGAGTGAACAGTGACAGTAAACAGTAAACAGCCGGAATCACGCGGGCACTGTTCTGCTGACTACTGCTTCCTGCTTACGGTTTACAGTTTACTGTTTACTGTTTGCTCTCTTCCGGTAGTACCCGAAACGATGAGCGCAGACTGCAAAACAAGTTGAAGCGAAGCACCAGCCAGACCGCCGTCAAGCCATCAATCATTGCAATTTTTTTGCCTTCATCATAAGTGCGGCCGTAATAACTGATCGGCACTTCGTAAATCGGCACTTTCAACTTGGCGATCTTCGCCACGACCTCAACCTCAAAGCCAAACCCGCTCGAGACGATCGTCATGTTGCGAATGATGTCACCGCGAAACGCTTTGTAACCGGTTTCGACGTCAGTCATGTTCAGGTTGGTCAGCGCATTGGAAAGAAAAGTCAGGAGCTTGTTGGCGACGTAGTGATAAAAGTACAGAACGCGCGTGGCCCGGCGCACAAGAAAGCGAGAACCGAAAACCGCGTGCGCATGCCCCTCGAGAATGGGACGAATCACGCCATAAATGTCCGTCGGGTCATATTCCAGATCCGCGTCCTGAACGATCACAATCGCTCCGGTAGTCAAGGCGAATCCGGTCTTGAGCGCGGCGGTCTTGCCGGCGTTACGCGGCTGCCGCACCAAACGCACCTGGCTATGCGTCGCCGCCAGCTCGGCCGCCAGCTCGCCCGTGCCGTCGGTCGAGCAGTCGTCAACGATGATGATTTCAAGCAGGCACGGAACGTCTAATAACTTGCGCACCACTTGGGCCAATGTCCCTTCTTCATTGAAAACAGGAACCACCACCGACAAGCAGGACGGGTATTCCGGTTCCAGCTTTTCGATTCCGCTCCCTTGATTGTTTGATTCCCACTGACTCATTTCCGATTCCTTAAAGGTGACAACTACCGGTTACTTTCTTCCGCTATCTACGTATTCGCCCGATGCCATGAACCCGCGCGCCAACCTGCCGGTATCTCCTGATTCTTGAACCTCTCTAACCCAAAAGTTGAAACCCGTTAGATTATTGTCAGGAGGGTCATCAGGATTGCGATGAAAGTACCCGAAGTAGTGAAGCAGCACTAGTGAGCGAATCTCTTCTTTTTCAACAAAGGCCTTGGTGTCTACCACCTCAACCAGCGCTTGCGCTCGTGTGCTGGTTCCTTGCTTCAGCCTGTCGATAAGCTGAGCTCGGTCCTCAGCCGCGAGCGTGATTCCCGCATTTCTAATCAGGGCGTCAACATAAAGCTCATCTGATGCCCTTTTGTAAAGCGCCTGAAACCGTGGGCGTGCGACCCAACTCTCGCTAAACTTGCGAATACGATCGTCGAGAATGATTTTCTGCTCGGCCTCATCGGTAATTATTCCGCGACTGATTGTATCTATGTCGTCGAGGAACTCTGCATAGCGTGGCATTTGACCGTAAGAGGCCACGTAAAACCGGTAAAGCTTCTGGGCCCAGGCTTGGTACTGCCCTAACACATTAACGGGATCTCGTTTAATTAAGACGTCCCACTCTCTAACTGGAAGCGCGAACGGCAACTCACTTTTGGCTTTCGTTTCCGGCTCGGTCTTGACTACCGCATAAAGGTCGGCGCCTTCATTTCCATTGATTCCGCTCCCGGGGAAACCTTGAATGTAACGTAAGCGCCCCGCTGTGATTCCGCGTCCGAGCATATTCTCCACGGCGACGCGATATTCCGGCCGGAGCTGCGAACGGTGCACCGCAAGGTACGACACCGGAGTCTCTTCCAGTACGTCGAGAAATCGATTGGGAATCGGTTGCTGGCGAAAGAGCGATTCGATCTCGTTCAAGATAGGCGTGCCGAAACCGGAAACCGCAGTCACCAACGGCCGATTGTGATCCGCCTGCCGCAACATGTAGCGATAGTTTCCTTCTTCACCTCCCGCAGGCAGGTGAACTATTCCGCCGCGCATCGGCGTTTGCTTGAAATAAAGTGTAAGAGCATCTGGGTCTACCTCGCCGTGAACCAGATTGAGCGGCGCCGCGTGCTGCTCAAAAAGCAATAGCGCGCAAACGAGTGCATAAACCGGCAGACCGGGAATAGCAGGCTTGCGAGCTTGAATTGCTTTGACAAGCCGATTAGTGCCCAGCCCTGCCAACAGTGCAATACCAAGGCAGGCGAGCATTCCCCAACGTGCGGGAACGCGCACACTTCTGAAGAGAAAGACGTAGTTGAACAAATAGCGGTGAAAAAAGAAATGCATTCCCAGCGAGCCACAGAAGCCCACAACTGTCCAGATCAATCCGAGTATTAGAATCTCTGAATGGCGCTCGGAGCGAATTGTTTCCAGCAGATTGCGCTCGCCCCGAAACCACGAAGCCCGGGGAAAGGCAAAGCAAAAGCGAATTACAACGGCCAGCACGAAAAGCGCCAGCGGGCCTCCGGCGTGAGTTATTCGGAGTGACTCAAAACCGAAAAGCCTAATACCTTGTTCGTAACCAAAAGCCAGGGTGGCGACGATCAGGCAGGCGAGCGCAAACAAATCAAGAGCGATCACCAAGACTCGTAAGCGATTAGATCGATCAGAGGCGGCAGCGCTCGCCGATCTGCCGGCCGGGCTGGCGAAATAGAAGGCCGCGGCCATTAAGAGTAGCGGCAGCATGCCGGGAAAAAGGGCGCGCTCACCGGCTTCGGGAACCGGACCAAAGCCTCGCCAAAGCTTGTTTGCGGGATCCGCTGTCAGCCAATTACCCACGCGTGCCGAGAACCGGAGAGACTCCGGCACTGTGCGAATAATTCCATACATCTGCGAAACCTTCTGATAGGGCAGCAGAAAAGGAAGCAGCACCAGTCCAGCCACGGCAAGGCAGGTCGCTCCTCGGAGCCACAAATCACGCTCTCTCCAAATGCGGTAACGCGTGAGTAGAAATGCCCCTGAAAGTCCCAGCGGTATTAGTGTCAAGACAAACCAGTGAATGCAGGTGAGTGCGTTCATTGCAAATGCAATACCCAACCAGCTTGCGCGTTTCCAGGTTCGCTGGCGCGCATAAAGCACCAGCGCCTCCAGCAAGAGCGGAATCCAGCCGCAAAACATGTAGTTGAGGTGACCCAGTTGATGAAAGCGATAGGGTGTGAATCCAAAAGCAATTCCTGCTACCCACGCCACGCCGTCTGAATCCGAAAGCGTGCGGGCCAGCCGAAACGCGCCGTAGCCTGAGAGTATGAATCCGAGTAACGCAGCAAAGCCCTGCACGGTTACTGGCCGCATCCCAAGAGCAAATAACGGAAAGAACAGCATCGCGATTCCGTAGTTGTTCTCGCTGAATGCAAGCGTGTAGTGATAAGGAAAAAGAATCGGAGCTTGAAATAGATTTAGCGGATCGTGAAACGTTTGATGATAGTCCCACCACAGAATCCAGCTATTGAGATAAGGGTCACCCGGATCGGGAACCGCGTCGCGGATCATGCGAGCCCATGGCCAGGTCATGATGACCGTCAGGCAGATAAAGGCTATGAAAGGAAAAATGTCGCGCAGAATTAGTCTACGAGTCATTTAGTAGTCCGATCCCAGGTAGCCCACCTCGATCTGAAAGCCGCAGCAACGTAAGGTACGAGCCCAATTTAGATTCTGGTAAACCAAACTGTTAGGGTGCGGCCGTTGGGTATCATTAAACCATCGCAAACTAACAGTTTCTTTTACGAAATTAAGGCACTACCAAACATAGCGCTCGGTTGAATTTTCAATCGCCAGGCGGTAAAGTGCAGCGAACCCCGTCCAGTATTGAAAAATTTCTGTGTGGGTGACAGTAGAGTATTTCGCGGTGGTTTTCTAGCCTCTCAATGCTGAGACTGTCAAGCGACACCCCGTCCCGCGCTGATCGGCCAAGTATTTAATCGGTACCCGGCGCGCTTACGATCAGAAATGTTTGAGTAGTTTCAGCAGATTACAAAGTGCCTTAAGGAGAGCTTTAGAATGGCCCTGCGCAACGTTGTTCCTGTCTGGATGATTATTGCCGGCGCGCTGGCGCTGATTGGTTGCGGCCCCGGCCATACTGCCAGTAGCGACGCAGGCGGGCGCGGGGCTGAACAATCGCCAATTGCTGGATCGCTGGCTACTGGCCCGTTGCCAGACAGCGCTTTCAAGGCAAGCATCTCCGTATCATCCCCGCCCACGAAGCTGCGCCCCGGACAAAAAGAGCTGCTTGAGGTGACCGTAAAAAACATAGGTAATGCTACCTGGCCCGCACACGGACGCAGCGGCGACGGTTATTTCCAGGTGAACCTTGGGAATGTCTGGTTCGCTGGCGATGCCAGAATCACTGATAATCCTTATCTTAGAAGCGGGCTGCCCAACGACGTGCCGCCCGGCGCAACCGTAACCCTTCCCTTGGAAATTACCGCTCCCGGAAAACCCGGCGAGTATCTGCTGCAGATTGATTTAGTGCAGGAAATGGTTTCCTGGTTTTCGGAAAAAGGAAACAACTCTCCCAAGGTAAAAGTGAAGGTCGGAGACTAGGAAAGCCGTCGCTACGGCCGGCGCACCAGGGACCATGAGGCTTGCTTTTTTCACACCATTAAATCCGCAACAATCGGGAATCTCAGATTACAGCGAAGACCTTCTGCCGCACCTGCGTGCGGGCGCAGACGTCACGCTCTTTGTCGATGGCTTTGAGCCCGCGAATGAAAGCGTGCGCCGAAGTTTTGATTATGTTGATTACAAACGTCAACCGGCCGTGCTCCAGACTCTGGCAAACTATGACGCTGTGGTCTATCACCTGGGAAATGACCACCGTTATCACGCGGGCATATTAGAAGTTGCGCGCCAGTATCCGGGCATCGTCGTCTTTCATGACTTCGCCTTGCAGGATTTTTTCCTCGGCCTGGCGCAGGCGCGCGGACAGATGGAGATCTATCTGGAAGAAGTCGCAGCTTGTCACGGTTACGACGCAACTTACCAGGCGGCTGAAGCTTTGCAACGCGGCAGCGTTCCGCCACTCGTAGCTCGCCCGCTCGACTTCCCCTTGAATTGTCGCATCGCGCGCCGCGCCGAAGGCATTATCGTTCATTCCGAGTGGGCGCGGGCGCGCTTCGCGGAAATTGCGCCGGCGGTTCCGGTCGCGCACATCAGCATGCCGGTTAAGCAGCCGCCGGCGCACGACACCTGGCAAAACTTGAACGAGAAAGCGCCGGTGCAAATTGCTAACTTCGGACTAATCACGCCGGGTAAAGGAATTGAGAAAGTGCTGCGCGCGCTCGCTTCCCTCAAGGCCGATCACAATTTTCATTACACTCTCGTGGGCGAGCCCAATTCGTTTTTTGACGTGCGCGCATTGGTACGGCAATACGATATGGAGGACCGCGTCACCATCACGGGCCATGTAAAGCTGAACGAGTTTGAGCGCCGCATCACTGCGACGGACATCGCCCTCAACCTGCGCGACCGCACTGTCGGTGAAACTTCGGCCAGTCTCTGCCGCATCATGGCGGCTGGGGTTCCCGCGATCGTCTACGACGTGGGAGCGTTTTCAGAGTTACCAAACGACGCGGTGATAAAAATCGATCACGATGCGTACGCGGACGCGCTGCTTGGCGCTTATCTGCGGCGGCTAATAGAGGACTCGGGTCTGCGCGCGCGCATTGGCGCGAACGCCAGTCGCTATATGCTCGCGGAACACACTCTGGAAAAGGGCGCCGCTGCCTATCTCGCCTTTATCCACAAGGTCGTGTCCCGGCGCACAAGACATGAATTCCTAAATCGCATTGGCGACGAAATAGCATTGCTCGGCCTTCGTGACAATCAAGCTGGATTGCTGCAAAAGGTTGCTGGCGAGGTAGCTGTGCTGGCCCCGCAAGCGCCGCCGCCAAACCGTTTGGCCCAACCGTCAAACACGGCAACTTTCGTGTCCGGCAATGGTCACGAAAGGCCCGCGCCGCCGGCAGCAAATTCGCCGGGACGCCTGCCTAAGCTCGCCGGCATCGACTACAAACGCGCGGCGCTTGAGTATCCCAGCTTGCTGGATGCAGAACGCAGCCACTATCTGCGAACCAAGCCTTTTTATAACCTGGCGCACAAGCCGGTGAAACATTCCGGCTACGGCATGGATGCGGAAACGCACCGGCACTTTTGCGACTTCGCAAACATGGCCGTCGCACTCGGACTGCCGGCGGGCGCCAGAATTCTCGATGTTGGTTGTGGTTCAGGATGGCTCAGCGAGTATTTCGCGCGCCTGGGCTATGACGTCACCGGGATCGACATTAGCGATGACCTTATTCGCATGGCCCGGGAGCGCGTGGAACAAATACCTTACGGCGTAGACCACGAGACTTCGCTGCACTGCCGCTTTCAAACACACGATATCGAAGCTGCGGCCCTCGCCGAAAAGTTTGCTGCGGTGCTCTGTTACGATTCGTTGCATCACCTTGAAGACGAGCGCGCCGTATTTCAGCACCTCGCAGCGATGCTTGATGTCGGCGGCCTGCTTTTTATTCTCGAAGGACACAAGCCTGAGAGCGGTTCCGCAACAGACGATGAGTTACGCGATGTGATGCAGCAGTACGGAACGCTCGAATCTCCTTTCAGTTCCGAGTATCTGCGCCAGTTGATTTCCGCGAATGGCTTTGCGGTGGTGGGCGACTACGTCAGTGTCAACGGGCTTTTCGAACGCGAGATGCTTGCAGGCGAAGCCGGCGATCGAATGTTGCCGCTGCGCACGCTACCGACTGAATATCATTACCTTACCTGCATGAAAGTTACCGACGGCAAGTCTGCGACCAGCGTGCTCGATAGCCGGCAACCGGGAATGCTGCGCGCTGAATTCAAGCTGAAAGGATCTTTGCCGGAACATATCAGCGCCGGAGAGAAACTTGAACTGGCGCTAACTGTCAAAAATAC
>JANMKA010000025.1:0-9840 GCA_031371765.1 Blastocatellia bacterium | reverse complement strand
CGGGGTGCGTCCGCCCAAGTTTGTGCTGTTCACTTCAGGAGGTAAGGCCGGGCTGCATTTTTCCTACCTGCGCTATCTGCAAAATCGTTTGCGCGAAGAATTTGATTTCTTTGCGACTCCGCTACGGATTATCGAAAAACACAAGAAGCCCCGGCGCAGATAGAAATCTTCGTGATTGAAAAACCTCCGATTAGCTACGAAGTTCTTGCGCGCGACGTCGAGTCGCGCGCGGGCGTGCTGACAACTCGCCGAGGCGTAATCGAAACCCCAGTCTTCATGCCGGTGGGAACTGCGGGTACAGTCAAGGGCGTTCGTTTTGAAGCGTTGGAGGATGAGCTCGACGCGCGCATCATTTTGGGCAACACCTATCATCTATGGTTGCGCCCCGGTGTCGACGTGATTCGCGCGTGCGGCGGACTGCATCGCTTCAACGGTTGGCGGCGCGCCTTGCTTTCCGACTCCGGTGGCTTTCAGGTTTGGTCGCTGGGCGCATTGCGAAAGATTTCGGAGCAAGGAACTGAATTCCGTTCGCATGTCGATGGCAGTCTGAAGTTTTTATCGCCCGAGATCTCGATGGAGATTCAGGCAGCTTTAGGTTCAGATATCGTGATGGCGTTTGACGAATGTGCCGCAGGCAAGTCGCCGGCGAATGTGTCGCGACAAAGCATGGAACTCACGGCGCGTTGGGCCGGTCGCTCGCGCGTTCGATTTGATGGATTGCAATCCGAAGAGTCGGATACCGGCCGAACTGACGAAACCGATCTATTGAGCGGCGCGCAAGCATTGTTTGGTATCGTGCAGGGCGGGGCACACCAGGATCTGCGGCGCGAAAGTTTAACTCGCACTGCAGAGATCGGATTCGACGGTTACGCCATCGGTGGCCTCAGCGTCGGGGAAGAGAAGTCTGTCATGTGGGATGTGGTCAGCGCACTGGCGCCCGAAATGCCGGCGGAAAAGCCGCGCTATCTGATGGGTGTGGGCACGCCTGAGGATTTGGTCGAAGCGGTTTCGCGTGGCCTTGATATGTTCGATTGTGTGCTGCCCACTCGAAACGGCAGAACAGGCCAGGCCTTTACCTCGCTTGGCAAGATGAATTTGAAGAATGCGCAGTGGGCCCGGGACACCCGGCCGCTCGATGAGTCGTGTTCGTGCGCGGTTTGCCGCCGTCACTCGCGTGCCTTTCTTCGTCATCTATATATGTCGGGCGAAATGCTTGCCAGCGTACTGTTGACGCACCACAATTTGGGCTTCTTCCTTGACACTATGCGACGCGTAAGGCAATCTATCCGGTCTGGCAATTTCACGAAATTTCAGCGAGAGTTTACCGAGGGGTTAGACACTTATTCGCGGCAGAATATTTGAGAGTTTGCAGGAAATTGGCCCACGGTAGTTCGTAGTAACTAACAAAGTACAACGAGGCCTGAGAGAATCATTAGATGATAATTGCACTTGCCATGTTTCAGGGTGGGTTGGGCGCGCTGGGCGGCCTGCTGCCGATGCTTTTGATCATCGGCGTTTTTTATGTGCTGCTCATCCGGCCGCAACAGAAGCGACAGAAAGAACTGCAACAAACAATCTCGCAGTTGAAGACCGGGGACCGAGTGGTTACCACCGGCGGAATCATCGGCACCATAACGACGGTACGCGACACCAGTTTCTTGATTCGAAGCGCCGACAAATCCATTCTCGAGATTGCGCGCTCGGCTGTCGCCGGTATCGACGAAGAAGAAAAGAAGTCCTAGTTTCTCGTAGACGCATTCGCAATGAAAAAGAAGAATCTGCTTCAGCGCACAATTATTATCGCAATTGTTACGCTGCTGGGTTTTTATGTGGTTATCGGTCCGCGACGCCGGCCCACCCTTCACGATTTTAGCTGGTCGGGAATCAAGGCCACTTTAGCGGAAAACATTCACCTCGGACTGGACCTCAAAGGCGGCACGCATCTGGTGATGCGCGTTAAGACCGATGAAGTTCTGAAGAACCTGACGCTGGCCGATGCCGCCAGCATCAACAAGGCGATCAAAGACGCCGGCTTGCCCGCAAAGGAAGCCATACCCGAAGCCGGCAGCGGCAGTTATCGAATCGTCCTCGAAGCCACGGACGCGGCCAGGCTCGCGCAGGTTGAGGAAGCCGCAAAGAAGAGTTTAGGCAACGATCAGTCGTACTGGACTCCGTCGGCCAGCGGGAACAATGTCGTCTTTACCTTGCCGCCGTCCGCGCAATCGCTGCTCGCTGAACAGGCAACTGACCAGGCCCAGCGCATCATTGAGAGTCGTCTGGATGCGGTGGGTGTGGCCGAACCGTTGGTCCAACGACATGGCTCGCAGGCGTCTCATCAGATATTGGTGCAGATGCCCGGCATACACGACCCTGAACGTGTGAAGCAACTGCTAAAGGCGGAATCAAAGCTCGAGCTCGTTCACATTGTCAGCGCTCCCAGCCCGCAATCTGCACAAACCTACAACACGGAAGAAGAAGCGAAAGCATCGCTCGGCGGAACGGTGCCGACAAATCGTCGTGTGTTGCCTTATGCGGAGCGTAATGAACCGACCGCCGCAGGGCAGGTGGCGGCTGATGATGCACAGAAGCAAAAGAAATGGGTCGTGGTGGAATCGCCAGCGGTGGTTGATGGTAACGAGCTGCGCAGTGCTTCCGCCGTCCAGGCTCAGGGTGGGGGTGATTCCTACCAGATTGCTTTTGCCTTAAAGCCGACGGGCGCGCAGAAATTCGGAAGCTGGACCGGCGCGAACATTAACGAATATATGGGCGTCGTCTTGAACGACGAAGTTAAGTCGATCGCCTTCATTAAGTCGCAGATCAACGACCAGGGCGAAATCTCCGGGCGCTTCACCAAGCAGTCGGCTGACGACCTGGCGCTGACTTTGCGCTCAGGTGCTTTACCGGCGCCGATTGAGTATCAGGAAGAACGCACGGTAGGACCAAGCCTCGGGGCCGATTCGATCCGGTCGGGCGTGCGCGCGTCTTTGTTCGGATTGATTTTCGTGGTGGTGTTCATGCTCTTTTATTATCGCGGCGCCGGCGTGAATGCTGTCGTTGCTTTACTGCTGAACATGATTCTAATGTTGGCGGGGCTGATCATTTTCCAGGCCACGCTGACGTTGCCCGGTATCGCCGGCATCATTCTGACAATCGGTATGGCGGTCGACTCGAACGTGCTGATCTTTGAGCGCATTCGTGAAGAATTGCGTACCGGGAAGACGATTCCTTCGGCCGTTGAGCAGGGATTCGCGCGCGCCTTCGTAACGATTATCGACACGCACGTGACGACAATTATCTCGTCAATGTTCCTCTTCGTTTTTGGTACCGGACCGTTGCGCGGTTTCGCTGTCACCCTGGTGCTGGGTCTTTTGATAAACCTGTTCTCGGCTGTTTATGTTTCGCGCACTATCTTCATGTGGGAGTTGAGTCGCAAGCGCAAGCTGGAATCGTTGAGTATCTAATGGCAGAAAGCTCGCCGCGAGCGGGTGCGCTGACTAATTAATATGATTCAAGTTTTTAAAGACGTTAAGATTGATTGGCTGGCCAACCGCCGGATCTTTATCGCGATTTCTGTTCTGTTGATGTTGGCTGGACTCGGTTCGGCAGTTTTCCGTCAGGTGAAACATCCTAACGGGACCGAGGCTTTCAACATGGGCGTCGACTTCAAAGGCGGCACCGTGGTCACCGTCCGCTTCAAACAGCGACCGTCCGCCGAAGTTATCCGCGACGCGTTAGTAAAGGCCGGTTTGAAGGATGCAATCATCCAGCCGGTAACGGACAAGCCCGACATTGTGCTGATTAAAATTCCGCTTGAGGGTTCGGGCGGAGAATCGCAGGCCCAGGTCGAAGCCGGGCGGGCTAGGGTACGACAGTCCTTGAGCAACTTTGGTTCAGAGACGGGTATTGATAAAGACCTCAACTCCGATCCCAATGCTGCTTTTAAGATTGAAGGTACAGACGCGGTGGGTGCCGTCGCCGGTGCGCAACTTCGCAACAAAGCCATAGCCACAACCTTAGCAGCGCTGGTCGGCATCCTCATGTACATCGCCTTCCGCTTCGAATGGACCTATGGAGCGGCGGCTGTGATCGCGGTGTTTCACGATGTGCTGGTCACGCTCGGGTTCTTTTCCATCTTTCAGTGGGAAGTCAGTCTGACAGTTATCGCCGCGCTGCTGACGTTGGTGGGATTTTCCGTCAACGATACGATCGTTGTATTCGATCGTATTCGTGAGAACCGCCGACTGCATCGGCGCGAGTCGCTGTACAAAATTACCAACGATTCAATTAACCAGACACTTTCGCGAACCATCATCACCTCGGGATTGGTTTTTCTTTCAGTCCTGTCGATGGTGCTTTTTGGCGGCGAAGTATTACACGGCTTCTCGATGGCCCTCTTGATCGGCGTTACGTTCGGGACTTATTCGTCGATAGCAATCGCCAGCCCTATCATGGTGTGGTGGGAGCAGAGGCTTGAATCAGCTAACAGAAGTTCAGCCGTTACTGCTAATCGCGATCAATTGCGTCCGATCGGCACCGCAAAACGTGCCGCCGCAGCTGCTGAAGGCCGTAAGCAATCTCGTGGTGCTGGCCGCGCCTAGATGCAGGGTCAAACAGCCACGAATACAGTGTTTGTCGCGATAATATCTTTAAATTGCGCTTGACTTTGTTGCGGGAAGCGGCATAGACTGCTGCCGTTGCTGGCCAATTAAATACTCGAAAGTCGACCCCCGTTTTTGAGAAACGAAGGTTGCAGGCGGGTTAGTCTGTTGAGTAGGCCGGCGAGTTTTTTTTTCTCGCACAGCGGCTTCTGGACTTGGTTCGAATTGCTCAACTGGCTGCTGGTTTCCCCTTCATTTGTGGTGAGCTCAAACCCGGAAGATCGACGTTTGAGTGCAATTAAAGAAGCGAACGTTCGCGTCGTAAATTATTTTGCACCCCTGATCCATTTGGCACCGGAATAGGGAGGATAATATGTTCGATAACCTTGTTGAGTCTGGTTCGCACAAGCAAGACTTGGGGCGTAAAGGCTCGTTCATCCTGGGTACAGTCGCAATTTATGCTGTGCTCTTTACCACGGTTTTCGTTGTCGGCATTATCTGGTATGACGCCGCCCTTGGTGAGCAGGATCTGGAGCTGACTACGTTAGTAGCTCCGGTTCCGGTACCGCAAGTCCAAAAGGCACCGGAGAAGCAGGAAGAGGCCAAGCCCACCAAGGCCGAACAGAACGTTGACGTCAGAAAAGAACTGATCGCCGATGTCAGCCGCACCGAACTGGTCCCCAAAGAAGTATCTGCAAAAGCGAGCGATATCCCGCCGGTCAGACGTGGCGTGACCACAGTCGTCGGCACTGAATCGTCGAATGCAGCGGCTCCCATCGCAGGACCGGGAACTGGCACAGGTATCGTCGCTGGGCCAACGAAAGTAAACATCGCTGACGAACCACCGCCGCCGCCGGCACCGACTCCCCCGCGCGCGCCAATCTCAGGCGGAGTGCTGAACGGAAAAGCAATCAGTCTTCCCAAACCGGCCTACCCGCCCATCGCCAGGACGGCTCACGCCTCCGGCACGGTCGTGGTCCAGGTGTTAATTGACGAGAACGGAAACGTCGTCTCGGCCCACGCGGTATCGGGGCATCCGTTACTGACCGCCGTGGCTGTGGCCGCAGCTCGTGGTGCGAGATTTTCGCCCACTAAGCTTTCCGGACAACCGGTGAAGGTGACCGGCGTCATTACGTACAATTTCGTGGCGCAATAAAATGCGGAGGTTCAGCGCCGTACGAGCCTCTGGCGGCTCATTCAGCGAGTTCCCTGCGAGCTATTAATGTAAGAAAAACCTTTTGGAGGGTTGACCGTGACTATTCTAACAAGTCTTCTAGGAACCAAAGTTTTTGGCTTGATTGTATTAATGTGGCAAGCGGCAGGCGCAGCTCCTGCAGCCAGCCCTGGCGAGGTGGACCATTTCTCGATCATGTCGATGATCAAGAGCATGGGCGGCGTCGCTATCGGCGTTGTGATTGTTCTGCTAATCATGTCGGTCTATTCGATCGCCATCATGGTGGAACGTTATCTGACCTACTCAGCAGCCAAAAAGCAGTCGCGCGAATTCGCGCCACGCGTAGCTCAGGCGCTGAAGAACGATCGCATCGAAGAGGCGATCAACATCAGCGACAAGCATCGCAAGTCTCACCTGGCCATGGTGGTCAGCAGCGGCTTGCAGGAGTTTCGCGCCCACGAACAATCTTCCGACATTTCCGGCGACGAAATCGAAGCCTCAAAGCGCGCCTTGCAACGTGCCATCGCCATCAAGACGGCCGAATTCAAACGCGGCTTGTCGGGTTTGGCGACTATCGGTTCGACGGCGCCGTTCGTGGGACTGTTCGGTACGGTGTTCGGAATTATTAACGCGTTCCGCGGCATGAAAGCGGCAGAGCAGGCTGGTATCGGCGCGGTCGCCGGTGGTATTTCCGAAGCCCTGTTCACCACCGCGCTGGGCTTGCTGGTAGCTGTGCCCGCTGTGTGGTTGTTTAACTATTTCACCGGCAAAGTCGATGGCTTTATCGTGGAGATGGATAACTCGGCTTCAGAGCTCGTCGACTACTTCATTAAGAATCGCACCAAGCAATTGAAGCCGTAAGCGGTTTGCAAATCCAGCAAGGGTTGCTTGCCGTTAGCAGGGGCTGCCGGCGGACCAGGTTCTTTCCGTCGGCGAGAGTGAAAGGGAGACTGAATTATGGGAATGGCAGCAGGTGGAGGCGGTGGCTTCCAGTCAGAGATTAACGTCACCCCAATGGTCGATATCATGTTGGTGCTCTTGATCATCTTCATGGTGGTCACGCCGTTGTTGCAACACGGCGTGACGGTTAGCTTGCCGCAAAACATGAACAATCCTGAGGAAGACATCAGGATCAATAATGACACCGCCATAGTCATTGCCATTCCCAATGATGGCGAATACTGGCTGGGCAAGACAAAACTCACCAAGGATCAGATTAAGGGCAAGGTTGAGACGATGTTGGGCAACATCAAAAAGGAAGAGGACAAAATCGTTTACATCAAGAGTGGTGTGGGTGTCAGCTATGGCGAGGTTGTCAACGTCATCAACGAAGTAAGAGGGTTGGGAGTTGATAAGATCGGCCTGGTCGCTGACAAGAAGAAGAAGGCTGGTTCAACTGCCCCGGCTGCGTAATTAATCATTCGACCGGGAATTGTTAGAGTTCGCGTATTAAGAGGAGCAAAGTTATGTCGATGGGTGGTGCTAAGGCAGAAGGCGGATCAAAGGCAGTCCCTTATATTAATGTGACGCCGCTGATAGATGTGCTGTTGGTTTTGCTGATCATCTTCATGGTAATCACGCCGCTTAAACCAAGCCGCTTTCAGGCTGACATTCCCACACAAAGAGATCCGAACGAAGATCTGAGTAAGCTGAAACCGAACCCGCTGACGCTGGTGGTTTCGATCTCAAACGATCTTCAACTGAAACTTAACGCCGACAACATCGGGTCGGTGAATGACACGGCTCCGCTCAGTCAGAAGTTGCTGCAGCTTTTCCAGCAACGTAAAGAGCAGCACGCCTACAAGCCCGGCATGGAGACGCGCTCTGACTTGCCCGAATCGGAACGCCTGGAAAAGACAGTGTTTGTGAAAGCGCCGCGGTCGCTGAAATACGGCGATGTTGTGAAGGTGATTGACGCGATCAAAGGGGCCGGCGCCAATCCAGTTGGGCTGCAGGTGGACGATCTGCCTCAATAAGTATCTAATGACCGCCGGTTCAGGGTACGCTGAAATAGCTCAGGCCATTTCGTGTTGCGTTTCCAACCTTCTTAATGGAGCTACGGATCAATGAAACTCTCTCAAACTAGAATCGCCATCGTGTTGGCGGTTCTCGTTGTAACCAGTTCCGGCTGCGGGATAATCAATCGGATCAGGGCGAAGAATGAGTTAAACGAAGCGGCTCGCACCTATCGCGAAGGCCACTTTGACGAGGCTGAACAGCATTCGCGCCGCGCCCTGGAACTCGATCCCAACAGCAAGAGCGCTCCGTCCTTCATTGCGCGCACCATTCATGCGCAATATCGTCCCGGTGTGAACTCTCCGGAAAATATTGCCAAGGCCAACGAAGCTATTCAGGCCTATCAACAGATACTACAAAAAGATCCTAAGAACGAAGAGGCTTACAAAGCTATTGCCTACCTGTACGGCGCAACCAAGGACGAAGATAAATTGCGCTCCTGGATTTCTTCACGCGCAAACGATGCCAGCATCGATGCGGAAAAACGCGCTGAGGCTTACGTGGTGCTTGCCAGCAAAGACTGGGACTGCTCGTTTAAGATAACTGAGTTGCCCGCCAACAAGACGACCACGCTTAACGAAGGCAATCGCGCCAGCGTTGCTTATAAGAAACCAAGTGACCAAAAAGAGTTTGATGCTGCCCAGGGTTGTGTGAAGCGCGGACTTGAAGAGATCGAGAACGCGATCAAGCTGGATCCGAATAGCGAGTCAGCCTGGTCTTACAAAACGAATCTCTTGCTCGAAGCGAAGAAGCTTGCTGAGATGGACGGAAAAACAGATCAGGCGGCTGAGCTCGACAAGCAACGCGATGTTGCCCAGAAGCGGACCATGGCGCTGAGCGAAGCAAACCAAAAGAAGAAAGAAGCAGCAGAAGCCAAACAGGCAGCTTCCCCGGCCAAGTAAGACTGCACTCTCCTTTAACCGCTTTCTGGTGATGCTCGACTTTCGGGTCGGGCATCACCTTTTTGTTATACTCGATAATCCGCTTGGCTTTTCGGTGAACCGATCCGGCCGGTGGTGCCGTCTAGATGATTCGAATCGAAGAAATTGTTGAGAAGGTCGCCAGCAATCACCCGCAGGCCAACCTCGATCTGCTGCGACGTGCCTATCTTTTCTCCGCCCGCGAACACAAAGGCCAGAAGCGCGCTTCAGGCGAATCGTATCTGGTGCATCCGCTCGAAGTCGCCAACATCCTCGCCAACATGAATCTCGATGAGGTTTCGGTTGCGACTGGTTTGCTACACGACGTTGTCGAAGACACGCTGGTCGACCTCGATACCATCCGCAAGTATTTTGGCGAAGAAATTGCGCACCTCGTTGATGGGCTGACCAAGATAGCGCAAATCAGCAACATCTCGCGGGAAGAGCAGCAAGCAGAGAATGTGCGCAAGATGCTGTTGGCCATGGTCGATGATGTGCGCATTGTGCTAATCAAGCTGGCCGATCGCCTGCACAACATGCGCACGCTGCAATACCTCAACCCGGAAAAAAGAAAGCGCATTGCCGAAGAGACGATGGAGATCTTTGCTCCCATTGCGCATCGCCTGGGAATGGGAAAGTTACGCGGCGAACTCGAGGATCTCGCTTTTCGTCACCTGCATCCGGATGCCTACCGCGAACTGACCGAACAGCTCGAGAAACGCCGGCAGGAGAATGAGGCATTTCTGAAGGGAGTAACCGAGCGCATTGAAGCAAAGATGAACGAAGCTGAAGTGCCGTTCGTGCGCGTCGAGGGTCGCGTCAAGCGCCTCTACTCAATTTGGAAAAAGCTTAAGCGGCAAAAGATCGACCTTGATCAAGTCTACGACCTGGTGGCCGCGCGCGTCGTCACGCCAAACGAAGTCAGACACTGCTATGCAGCACTGGGAGTTATCCATAACACCTGGCGACCGGTGCCTGGCCGCATTAAAGATTGGATCGCCACGCCGCGCGACAATCTGTATCAATCGCTCCACACCTCCGTCATTGGTTCCAAGGGCCAGTCGGTTTATGTTCAGATTCTGTCTTTGGAGAATCACCGCATTGACGACGAAGGCGATGCAGCGCACAGGAA
>JANMKA010000019.1:0-35795 GCA_031371765.1 Blastocatellia bacterium | reverse complement strand
AACGCAACAGACCGGAACGCGAGTTGCCCAACCTGATCCAAATGATCCCATCGTACGAATCAAAGACGAAGGGCTCAATCGATCCCAGGTCATGCAGACGTTGAGTTACCTGAGCGATGTGATTGGACCACGTCTGACTGCATCGCCCGGCATGAAGCGCGCCAATGAATGGACGCGCGATCAACTTACGAAGTTTGGACTTCAGAACGCGCACCTCGAAGCGTGGGGGCCTTTCGGTCGAGGCTGGACGCTGAAACGATTTTCGGCGCAGGTAAGCGAACCGTTGAACATCCCCTTGATCGCTTATCCGAAAGCGTGGTCGCCTGCGATTTCAGGAACGTTGAATGCTCCCGTCGTCTACGTCGACGCAAAAGATGAAACGGAGTTGCAGCAGTTTAAAGGAAAACTTAAAGGCGCGATTGTCTTGACTTCGGCAGTGCGGGAAGTGAAAGCGCATTTCGAGCCGCTGGGCACGCGCCTCGACGAGAAGAACCTGTTAGAGCTTGCTGATGCGCCTGAACCAATACGTGGCGGCGGCGGGCGACGGTTTGGTCCGGCAGCGCGCGCCGCGCAAGTGTTCAGCATGCAAAAGTATTTGTTCTTTCGCGACGAAGGCGCTGCGGTTTTGGTTGAACCCAGTCGCGCTGGCGACGGCGGGACGATCTTTGTTCAGTCCGCTACCGTGCCGCAGCCGGTTACCGCCGATTCCTTTGGGCCAAACGCACCACGCTTGCTTCAGTCGTACGACAAACGCGCTACGCAGGTGACGCCGCAGATAGTGCTCGCCGTCGAACAGTACAATCGCATTGTTCGCATGATTCAAGCCGGCGAGAAACCAAAGATGAGCATCGACTTGAACGTCGAATGGCAAGACACCGACCCGATGGGCTACAACACGATCGCGGAAATTCCGGGAACAGATCTGAAAGATGAGATCGTGATGGTGGGCGGGCATATGGATTCGTGGCACGCCGGCACCGGCGCCACCGATAACGGCGCCGGCGTTGCAGTCGCAATGGAAGCCGCGCGCATCATTCAATCGCTGGGCCTCAAACCGCGGCGCACAATTCGGGTCGCGTTATGGACCGGCGAAGAACAAGGACTGCTTGGTTCAAAGGCTTACGTGACCGAACATTTTGGGGAAGTTCCTGCGCCATCGCCAAGTCCAATGGCAGACCCCGGTGCCCCGAGCGGCACCACGATCGCCGCGCCCGTGGCCCAACTAATTCAAAAGGCGGATTACGACAAGCTCGACGTCTATTTCAATCTTGATAACGGAACGGGAAAAATTCGCGGCGTCTATTTGCAGAACAACGAAACGGTACGGTCGCTGTTTCGCCAGTGGCTAATGCCGTTTCGCGATATGGGCGCGGCCACGCTTTCGATCGCGAACACTGGCGGCACGGACCATCTGTCGTTCGACGCGATTGGTCTCCCCGGATTTCAGTTTATTCAGGATGAGATTGAATACGACACGCGCACACACCACTCAAATCAGGACGTCTTTGATCGGGTGCAGGGCGACGATATGAAACAGGCGGCGACAATTATGGCGGCGTTTATCTACAACGCGGCGATGCGTGATGAAAAGGTGCCGCGTAAACCGATGCGTTGAGTTTGCTACGGTTTGATACGTCAAGAGTGAAAAAGGCGAGCACTGCTGCTCGCCTTTTCTCTTGTAAGCTCGAAAGCTCTTTAGAACTCTCGGGACTGCGCCAGCGAAGGCTCATAACTCACGCGTGGCTTTTGTTCAGTTGCCATTGACGTGCTCCTGGTCTTATCGGAAAGATCAACGCCAATCCAACCTTTGATCTTTTTCAGCAGCGCCGGCAAAACAACCTGTTGAGCCGTACTCGAAAGTTCTTCGACCAACCGATCCCCGAGCGATCCTGCTTCCTTGCTCAAGCGATCGTAGGCTGAGGTTTCTTTGAACCTCTCCATCAGCCCCGGTCCATCGTCTTTGCCATTTGTCTTCGTGGCCGACATGGCATTTGCGAGTGGTTCACCCACTACAGATCTTGCGGCATAGGCGCGCATCGTCTGCGAAGCGTAGGGGATCTCGTCGTCATTATCGCCCTTAAGTGCGGCCGCGAGGCCGTAACCCACGAAGAAGCCCACCCCGGCGGCCCCAACGCTCCAGGCTACAGGTTGCTTCTTAAAGTGCTCACGCCAATCGAGCGCGTCCTTCACGTTTTCATATTGCTGCGCCACGTTGTCTTTGATCTCCGTTACCGTGTTGGTAATCGAATCGCGGGCCTCTTCCATGCGGCGCTGCAACGCCTCTTTCGATGGGTCTTCGTCGCTGGTTTCGCGCGCGCGCGCGAGTCCTAAATTTCGTTCTTCAGCCATTGCTTGTCCTTTCTCAGTTCTGCAACTGTCCGGTCGGGCACCAGGCTTTGCCTGGCGAGACGGTTCTTCATGGTGCTGACGATGATTCCGCCCACTATCAGATAAAGCACACCCGCCGCCAGAAAACCGATGGCGTACCTGGCAGCTTGGCTGATGTCGACGCTGGCAAGCAGGACCGATATGCCAAATGCAACCGCGACGTTGAGCAGTGCAAAGCCAATCGCTGCGATAACACCACCGATTGCGATCATGGCGCCGCCGCGCGCATAGGTATTCGCCTCTTCCTTCAATTCGACCCTCAGCAAACTAATCTTGGTATCGAAAAGCTGCATCACGTCATCGCCTAAGCGGCTGAAAAGCGATGGCAAATTGTCAATCTCGGTTCGTGGCGACATCGCTGTCGAGGTCGCACCTGTAGCTGAAGCTGCCATTGGTGTGTCTCCTTAGTTTAGGGTGGGCTGTTTCGCAAAACAGCTCAGCGCCGGCCGCGAAGAATCAAACCAACCAAGAGACCAGCCGCTGCCGAAATCAGAATTGCCTGGCCCGGGTTCTTGCGCGCGTATTCTTTTGCGTTCTCGGCAATTTCGCCAAGGTCCGCATTCTGAAGATCTTTGAGTTTGTCACCGACGAGCGAAACCTTGTCGCTGACGTAATCCTTTGCCTGACTGGCGGCATCGGAAATCTTTTCACCGTACTCCTGAGCGGTCTGGGCCAGACCCGTAGCGGCGCCGGCGCCAGTGCTACCAGTTGAACCCGTACCCGAGCCGGTAGTTCCAGTTGTTCCAGGGAAATTTGTGCTTGATGTGTTCTGTGACATGTTGTCAATACTCCTTCTTGATTTGCTGAAAATGTTAACGCCTATCTATTGCATCCTCGTTGGGAAAATCAGTGATCAACAGAGACGGAGCAAACAACGTGCCGGGTGTTTCAACCGTACAAACTGCGAATGAATGCCGCCGTTTGCTAAAACGACGAAGACGCGCGGGAAAATTCTTGTTGTGAAAAAGTACAAGTCCGGAAAGGATGCGGGCCGGGAACGATACAAGCTCCCGGGATAAAAACGCATCTGTTTTCCTCATTCGGACCCCTTGACAGGTAGGCCAAGCAATGGTAAGTAAGTACTTACTTTGCCGTTGGGGTCGGCGAGATAATCACTCTTGAGTAAGCAAATAACCACAAAAACAGGCGTCTCGACGCCATACGGCTCACGGATGGCTGCCGAAGATCGGCGGCTACAAATTCTTCAAGTGGCGGTCAGCCTCTTCTCGCAAAGGGGGTTTGTCGGCACCACTACCAAGGAAATTGCGCAGGCGGCCGGAGTTTCCGAAGCGATGGTCTTTCGCCACTTCGCCAACAAGCAGGAACTCTATTCAGCCATTCTCGATCACAAAGCCTGTTCCGGCGACTCGATGAATCCTGAGGCCCTCGTGGCTGAGGCGCTTCAGGAAAAAGACGACCGCGCGGTTTTTGAACGTCTGGCAGTCGGCGCGCTCGAGCATCACGAGTGTGATCCCGAGTTTCAACGCCTGCTGTTGCACGCGGCCCTCGAGGGTCACGAGTTGGCGCAAATGTTTTTTGAAAAGTTTGTGCGGCGCGTTTACGAGCTGCTTGGCGACTATGTCGCTGAGCGCCAGCGCGACGGCGCGATGATCGCAATGGATCCGGCGATCATTGTTCGCGCGTTCATCGGCATGATTATTCATCATTCCTTGAACAACAATCTTTGGGATCCGCAGCGTCGTTTGCTCAAGATTTCTAATCAGGAAGCGGCCAAACAGTTTTCCGACATTCTGCTTAATGGCATTAGCAGCAAGGCTGCCTAGCTAAAAGATGACGAATTTTCCGGTGCGTAATTTCCAAGCAAGAATTAGATCAGTGTTATCTGGCAAAACCATTTCTCTGCTGTCATTGTCGGCGCTCTTGACGTTGGCGCTGCTGTTGGCCTCAGCTTGCGGCGGCTCGAAAGCGAATGTCCGACAAGAGCAGGCGAATGCCGCGCAGCCGGCCGCGGTCGACGTAACGACGGCGACTGCGATTGTTCGCGATCTGCCGCAATTCTTCGAGGCCAATGGGAGTTTAACCGGCGACGAGCAAACAGATGTTATGCCATCGATCGCTGGCAAAGTGGTGACCATCGGCGTCGACATGGGTAGCTACGTGAAGCGTGGGCAGATGATTGTGCGGCTTGACGACGTGGATTCAAAGCTGCGCGTGCAACAGCAACAGGCGCAGGTCGATCAAATGAAGGCCTCCTTGCGGCAGGCGGAAGAGAAGGTTGGGGTTCGTCCCGGCCAGTCGTTTGATTTGAACAAAATCCCGGAAGTTAACAACGCTAAAGTCGCGCTTGAACTGGCCGAAAAGAATTTACGCCGCTCGGAAAAGTTAATTGAATCCGGCGACGTCTCGCGGTCTCAATACGATCAACAAAAAGCACAGCGCGACCAGTTGCTTCAGGTTTATGAAGCCGCGCTGTCGCTGGCCCGGCAAAACTACGCGGCCGTGATGACCGCGCGCGCCAATGTTGCGAGCGCTGAGAGTCAACTAAATCTGGCGCGCCGCAGTCTTTCGTATGCGCTCGTTTATTCACCGATCGATGGCTTTGTCTCCGAGCGCAACGCGGACTTGGGCGAGTACGTTTCACTTACGACCAAGGTGGCCACGGTCGTAAAAATCAATCCTTTGCGGGTGCGCATCGACATTCCTGAGCAAGCGATTCCAGCTATCAGCGTGGGCCAGTCGGTATCGGTTACGACGAGTTCCTGGCCCGACAAAAATTTCAGCGGTCGCATTGCCCGGGTTTCGCCAAATGTTACCCCGTCGTCTCGCACGTTAACCGTGGAAGCAGAAGTTGAAAATGGCAGCGGCGCGCTAAAGCCGGGACAGTTTGCGACGGTGCGGATTCTACAGTCGCGGGCACAACCGGCCGTGTTAGTGCCGGCGCGCGCAGTTCGCACTGAGTCAGGCGTTAGCCGGGTATTCGTGATTAAGGACGGCCATGCCCAGGAGCGCGTGGTCCAACTGGGTCAAACCGAAGGAGATCTGGTGCAGATCAAGAACGGCATTGCCGGTGATGAACTGGTCGCCACCAGCAACATTGAACAACTGGCAGATGGAATGGCGGTAAAACAATAGTGGACTGGCTCTGAATCGATGCAAAAGTTAGCTGAAATTTGTGTCCGGCGTCCGGTATTCGCGACGATGCTCATCCTGAGTCTGACCGTCGTTGGGCTCTTCTCGTATAAATCGCTCGGCGTCGATCTGTTTCCCAAGATCGATCTGCCGACGATCACCGTAACCGTAGTCAATCCCGGTGCCTCGCCGCAGGAAATCGAAACCGAGATCACCGACAAGGTTGAGGGCGCAGTCAACACCGTCAGCGGCATTGACGAGTTGCGCTCAACCTCGGTCGAAGGTGTATCGCAAGTCTTCATCACTTTCCTGCTGGAAAAGAATCCGGACATTGCCGCGCAGGAAGTGCGCAACAAAATCGATTTGATCATCGGCGATCTGCCGGTAACCGCCGAACAGCCAATCGTGCAAAAGCTGGATACGGACGCGGCGCCGGTGGTGCGTATTGCGGTGTCGGCGCCGCGGTCGCCGCGTGAAGTTACCGACATCGCAGACAAGAGAATCAAGCAACAGATTGAATCCATCAACGGCGTGGGCGATGTGCAGATAATCGGCGGACGCACGCGCGAGATTGAGGTTTGGGTCGATCCCGACAGGCTGCGCGCCTTCAACGTTACGGTCGCACAGGTTGCCGACGCGGTGCGCGCGCAAAACCTGGAAGTTCCCGGCGGACGCATTGATGAAGGCACCCGCGAGCTGACGGTGCGAACCATGGGTCGCATCGTTAACCCGGCTGATTTCAATAATCTTGTGGTCGGCAGCCGCGGAGATTATTCCGTGAAGCTCAGCGACGTTGGTTACGCCGAAGATAGCGCCGAAGAAGCGCGAACAGAAGCACGGCTGAACGGCCAACCGGCCGTGACTTTGGTCGTCGCCAAACAGTCGGGGCAGAACACGGTTGCGGTTGCCGATGCGGTGAAGGCGCGATTGCAGGAACTGCAAAAGACTTTGCCTCCCGGCTTCCAGACCAAAATAGTTGGCGATCAGTCAATTTTCATTAAGGCCTCGATTGAAGCGATTCAAACGCACCTGATTGAAGGCAGCATCCTGGCGGCCATCGTTGTATTTCTTTTCCTTTGGAGTTTTCGTTCGACGATCATCGCCGCGCTTGCAATCCCCACTTCGTTGATTGCGACGTTTGGCTTGATGGCGGCGATGGGCTTCACGCTCAATCAGATCACCATGCTGGCGTTGACGTTGATGGTCGGTATCGTGATCGACGACGCCATCGTGGTGCTGGAAAATATTTTTCGCTTCATTGAAGAGAAGGGCATTCCGCCTTTTCAGGCAGCGATCGATGGCACCAAAGAAATCGGCATGGCGGTTACTGCCACCACGCTTTCGCTGTTGGCTGTGTTTCTGCCGGTCGGCTTTATGGGCGGCATCGTCGGCCGCTTCATGTCTTCGTTTGGCTTGACGTCTTCATTTGCGATTGCGGTTTCGCTGCTCGTCTCGTTCACGCTGACTCCGATGCTTGCCGCGCGCTTGATTAAACGCAGCAGCGATAAAGAAGAGGGCGCTTTTGAACGGCGGACCGAGCCGGCCGATCATGGTTCGAAAGAATCGCGTTTCTACCGGCCGATCGATCAGACCTACAAACGCATGTTGACCTGGTCCATGGCCCATCGCTGGGTCATTGTGCTTGCCTGCGTAATTGTAATCGTCAGCATCGTGCCGCTATTCATGCTGGTCGGCAAAAACTTTTTGCCGGTCGATGACCAATCTCAGTTTGAACTCAACGTGCGCGCACCCGAAGGGTACACGCTTGCGGCCACATCGTCCCTGGCGGAACGGATTTCTGCCGACATTCGCAAGTTACCGGGCGTGACAGACACGCTGACCACGATCGGTGGCGGCCAACAGGAACAGGTTAACGTCGCCTCGATCTACGTGAAACTACAGCCGATTGAAAACCGCGACGCGTCTCAGGCCACACTGATGTCGCGCGCGCGCACCGAAGTCCTGGCCAAGTATTTGAAGGAGTATCCGGGCCAATTGCGCACCAGCGTGCAGCAGGTTGCAGCCATTTCGGGCGGCGGCTTTCGCAATGCGGACGTTCAATATGTCATCGGCGGACCCGATCTCGACAAGCTTACAAAGTATTCCGAAGCGATGCAGGTGAAGATGAAGACGATCCCTGACGTGGTTGACGTCGACTCGACGCTAATCACCGGGAAACCCGAAGTGCGCGTGGTTATTGATCGGGCGCGCGCGGCGGATCTCGGAGTTCGAGTTGCAGATATCGCGCAGGCTTTGAACACGTTGGTTGCCGGACAAAAAGTTTCCACCTTTAACGCCGGCACCGATCAGTACAACGTTCGCGTGCGCGCCGTGGGCCAATTTCGCTCGAGCGTCGAGGGTCTCAATCGCATGATTGTCTCTTCTTCAAAGCTTGGCTTCGTCAGTGTCGACAGTGTGGTGCGAATTGAAGAAGGCACCGGACCGTCGGCAATCGATCGCCTGAACCGGCAACGCCAGGTGACGCTGTTGGCAAACGTCAAACCCGGCGGCTCGCAGGCGGCGGTGATTACAAAGCTGAACCAGTTTGCGAAGGAAGTGAATATCGACCCGGCTTATTCGACCGGATTGGCAGGACGTTCCAAAGAACTTGGGCGCGCTGGTTACTACTTCATGCTGGCGTTCGTGCTGTCGTTTGTTTTCATGTACATGGTGCTGGCGGCGCAGTTTGAATCGTTTATTCATCCGATCACGATTTTGTTGACGTTGCCGCTTGCGATACCGTTCGGCATTCTTTCGTTATTAATGACCGGGCAAACGGTAAACATCTTTTCCGGCCTGGGCTTGTTACTGCTCTTTGGCGTAGTTAAGAAAAACGCGATCCTGCAGATCGATCACACCAACCAGTTGCGGGCGCGCGGCATGGAACGGCTGGAAGCGATCATTCGCGCCAACCGCGATCGCTTGCGCCCGATTCTGATGACTACGATCGCGCTGGTCGCGGGCATGTTGCCGCTGACGATTTCGAGTGGCCCTGGTTCAGGCACGAATCGCTCGATAGGAGTGCTGGTTGTTGGCGGACAATCTCTTTGTTTGTTGCTGACGTTGCTGGCCGTACCGGTTTTCTATTCGCTGTTTGACGATCTCGGCAGAAGCAGAGTGTGGGGAATGATTGGCTCGGGCTTTACCCTGGTGTTTGGCAGAGTGCGACGTCGAGCGGCCAGTGCAACAGCCTCGTTATTGGGTTTGGTGTCGAGGCATTAATTAGGTTTTGAAATTTTGAGTCTTGGAAATGATTGAAGTTAAAACGAATTTGAATTTGTGGCTTGGAAAAATCGTGCTGTTGAGTATCCTGTTGGCGGTCTTCCCTTTTACCGCTAGTGCCCAAGAGCCTACCGCAACTGCGTCCCCGTCTCCGCAGGAACTACAAGTACCCGCAGTCGCCGCTGATTTTCATCCAGCGCCCAAGCCCTTGCCTGAGTTGAGTCGCGTCGGCGTCGATATGGACCGTCAGCGGCCACTTTCAATTCGCGAGGCGCTGGCGTTGGCGCTGGCAAATAACAAGGACATCGAAGTCGCGCGCCAAAACGTAAGGATTTCAGAGTTTGATTTGAAGTCAGCGCAGGGCGTCTATGATCCGCGTTTGAATTCGACGGCTTATTACGAACGCAGCCAGAGTCCCATTTCCAGTTTTCTCAGTGGCGGATCCAACGGTGCGGTAACACAAAGCGACTACACCGGCACGGCGCGTCTGGAAGGTCAGACGCCGGCCTTTGGCGGCAATTATCATCTGGATTTTTCTTCCGTCAGGTTGACCAGCAACAATCCGTTTACGGCACTGAACCCGCAGTATCCGACGGCGCTGACCTTTACGTATAGCCAGCCTTTGTGGCGCGGTTTGCGTTTCGACAACAGCCGCCGCTCGATCGAGATAGCGAAGAAAAACCTTTCGCTGACCGACGCGCAGTTTCGGCAAAGAGCAATCGAAACCATCACTAACGTGCAACGAGCTTACTGGGATTTGGTTTTCGCCTTGCGGAACCTGCAGGTGCAAAGGGAAGCGGTGCGCGACGCCCATACGCAACTCGAGCATAACCAGCGGCTGGTGACGGAAGGCGCCCTTGCGCCCATCGATGTGGTTGCGGCCGAAGCGCAAGTGGCCGGCTTTGAACAAACATTATTTTCTTCTTTGGAAGAAGTTTCGCGTACCGAAAACAATCTCAAGAACCTGATTGCCGAGAACCATCAGTCGGACCTTTGGAACCTATCAATTGTGCCGAGTGATTCGGTCGACCTGGTGACGCCGCAGATTTCCCTGTCGGATGCCATGAAGGCGGCGCTGGACAATCGGCCGGAGCTGCAACAGTCAACGGTCGCGCGCGAAATCAATCAAATCGATCAGAAATATTTTCGCGAACAAACCAAACCGCAAGTGGATCTGGTCGGAACTTACGGCATGGTCGGTTTGGCAGGAACCACAAGTGGCAGCGCCAATCCGTTAACTGCTTCGTCCACTCAATTGCGCGACGCAGTGAACAAACTACTTTTGAATTCGGGCTTTGATCGGCTGCCGGATCCTCCGGCACAAACCATCTCGCCGGACCTGCTGGGTGGGTACAACCAATCGGTGCAAAACCTGCTGAGCAATCGGTTCAACAACTATCGCGTTGGCGTGCAGATCAGTTTGCCGCTGAGAAACCGCACTGCTGAGGCGCAGCTCGGACGTTCGCTGGTTGAGGGCGAGCGGTTGGCGACGCAGCGCGAACAACTACAGCAATCGATTCAGGTTGAAGTAAGAAACGCTTTGCAATTGGTTCGCACTGCGGAAGCGCGGCTACATTCGGCGGTAATCCAACGCCAGGCGAGCGAGCAGCAGTATCAAAGTGAACAGCGAAAACTCGACGCCGGCCAATCGACTGTGTTCCTGGTGTTGGAACGCCAGACAGCATTGACGACGGCACGGGGAAACGAGTTGCGCGCGCAGACTGATCTCAACAAAGCAATCGCCGACCTGGAACGCGCGACGGGTAATGCGCTGACAACGAATAGCATCGTGGTGCGTGTGCGCTGATTTAACAGTCTCCCGACAAACCGGCAGCAGCGCACGCGAGAAGGCGGTGAGTTCGTGGGGCGAAACTCACCGCCTTCCTTTTTGTAAAGCAACTGTTAGTTTGCGTCGCGCCGCACCGGCTCAACCAAAAGTCTACGAGGACCGAAGCATGGACGACAAGTCGTTTCTGGAAGCCTGGGAGATACACAACCGTATCAATCTATATCTGCTTGATGCAGTCGCGCCTGCTTCGTTACCAAGCCTGTCTGCTTCCAAAGGACGGAATGTCGGTGAGCAGTTCGCGCACATTCACAACGTGCGCTTGATGTGGCTGAAAGCTGCCGCACCCGAGTTGCTAAAAGGTTTGGCGAAACTTGAAAAGGAGAATGCGCTCGATAAGAAGCAATTGCGAAAGTCGTTGTCAGATTCAGGCGCGGCGCTTAGAACTCTGTTGGAACAGAGCCTGGCCCAGGGCGGTAAAGTTAAAGGCTTCAAACCTCACGTCGCCGCATTTCTTGGTTATTTGATCTCTCACGAATCTCATCATCGCGGACAAATAGCGCTGTCATTAAAGCAAGCGGGTACGCCGCTGGATAAGAAGACTCAGTTTGGAATTTGGGAATGGGGCGTCAGGTGAAGTGCGGCCGCTAACTCACGTTCTCGAGAATAACCAACCCACCATAGCAGGCCATCAGGATGAGAATTCCCGCAATGACGTACCACTGAATGAGCTTGGTTCTACAGGCGGGACAGCGCGTGCGCATCCAGCCGGTGTATCTGCTGCAAACAGGACATCTCATGGCTTCACCCTCGCTACAAGTTTTTGGATTCCGGTCTGGTCAGCCGTAGAAGAAATTCGTGGGCCGGATTCTAGCACACTGAGTAAAGCAAGCTGTTAGTTTGCGGTCGTGCATGGCCACTCAACCTTGAAGCTGCCAACCATCGCAAACTAACAGTTTGCTTTACGAAGACTTGACCGCAAGCGCTGCTTTAGTTAAACCTCAACGGCTATGAGCGATACACAAACCGAGCTGGACGTGCTTGCAGTTTTTTCCCACCCGGATGATGCAGAACTTTCGGTTTCGGGAACACTGCTCAAATTAAAGTCGCAAGGATATCGCACCGGCGTGCTCGACATGACGCGTGGCGAGATGGGGACGCGCGGCACTCCCGAAACGCGCGCGCAAGAGGCGGCCGAGGCAGCACGCATTTTGAAGTTGGATGTGCGCCTGAACCTGGGCCAACCTGACGGACACATCTGGCCCACCGAAGCGGCGCGCACGGCGGTGGTGCGGGTGCTGCGTTCATACTCGCCCAAGGTTGTGCTCACAACGCACTGGGACGATCCACATCCCGATCACGCCAACACCTGTCACATTGTCCGCGAGGCAGCGCGGCTGGCGACCATGGCGCGCTATGACGAAGAGGGAAAACAAAAGGCAGTGCGCATGCCGGCGCTGATGCATTCACTTTTTTCCCGGCGCGTGGTGCCGTCGTTTATTGTGGATGTCTCGGAATTTGTTGAGGATAAGATGGAATCGGTTCGCGCGCACGCTTCGCAGTTTTACCAGGCGGAATCGAGTGAACCCGCCACGCGTATCAGCGACCCGGCGTTTCTCGAGCAGATTGAGTTGCGGATGCGTTATTTCGGATCGTTAATTGGTGTTAAGGCCGGCGAGCCGTTTTATGTGCGCGAAGCTTTGAATGTGGCTGATCCGGTTGAGTTGCTGACGAGACCGATGAACATCTACTCGTGAACGGCGAAAGAGCGGGGGCATGCCCGCCTTCCCGACCTTGAGACACCTTGTCTGAGCGATTGCTTCCACGTTGAAAGCTTTTGCGACCGAAATCACCGCTCAAGTCTGATCAGCTCGGGGTCGGGAAGGCGGCAGGCCCGCGCTCCTTTTCCGCTGCCCACACATTCCTGCGCAGGCAATTCTCACTTATCACTTAACAACGCCTGGGCCACCGAAATCAGCGCCGTCGCGCGCGGCGAGTCAGCTTCGAACGTTCGTGCCAAACCAGCCGCGCGATGGTAGTCGTCTTTTGCCAACGTGCGAAAGATCGCCGGTACGTCAAAGTTCTCGGTTGAACTGAAGCGCATCGAACTAATTACCGGCGTACGCAACTGCAAAGCAATCCGGCTGTCTTCGCCACTAAATCCACCCGAAGAATTGGCCGCGCCGACCGCCTCGCCCACCAACTCCCAGGCACGCGTGCGGTCCAGCAAGAACAAGGCATTCGCAACACCGATAAGCGCCCGCGGCCGGTCAGCATCCGAGGTATCGATGCGTCGCGCTTCATCGAGCGCATCGGTTAGTAGACCAATGGCCCGGTCCTTATCCGTTTCCGCCAATTGCCGGGCAACTTGAGTGAGAGCCCAGACTCGTTCGAAATGTTTCAGTTCGCCATTGGTTGCGAGCTTAAGCGCGTCATCAGACTTTTTCTTGTCGATGAGGTAAATGGTGAGACTCATATCGACGAAGGGTTTTAACTGCTTGCGCAAATCGGAATCTTCAACCTTGTCGACGAAATCACGCGCGCGTAGGTCGCCGTGCTCGAGCGTGCGCATGATGAGTTCAGTGTAGAGCTCGTCACGCTGCTCGGAAGTCTTTGCTCGTGCAATCTGATCGAACAGGGTCTGTTCACTATCGGCAGCAGGCTGTTCGTCGCGTATTCCGCGCCGCAGCATTTCGTCGTCTCGCTTGCGCGTTTCTTCACGCACACTGCCGCTCAGTCCGGCGAGCTGTCCGCGCATCAATTCCGCTGCTGGTGGCGTCGCGTACTGCTCAAAAAGCGGCAGCAGGCGCGTGATGATCAGGTACTTGCCTTCAATGCCCGAGGTGGTCCGATCCTGATCGGGTGGCGCCAGCGGACGCATCAGAATTTGCGTGGCCGTGCGAAAGAACGCCGCGCGCAATTGAGGTGTAGTTGCCGGCGGCGTGGGCCGGCCCATCTGCGAAGTGTTCGCGCCGCCGCTGCGATCGAAGGTGACAAACATGTGCGGCGTGAAAACGTAAGACGAAAGAATCGACGCCGTGTTCGCGTCAGCCTGCGCGTCGGCTTCGGCTAGTGCCAGCATGCGAGCGTAGCGCTGGTCCGCGGCCGCCGCATCCTTCTCGCGCAGGAAAGAAAGAAAGTTCAGCCCCGGCGTAGTAACCGTGACTAATGCGGGATCCGCAAACTGTAACGCTCGTGTTACATCGACATCGAGTAACTGCCTTGCCAAACTCAATCGCTGGCCAATCGCCTCCGGAGTGTTCATCGCTTCCGCTTTCTGCGCCGGAGTATCAGACGCTTCCTGCGTTTTCGCTAGCTTCAACTTTTCAAGCAACTCTTCGCCCAGGGCCCGGTCGCGCTTTGCTGCCAGCCGCAAAACTTCGGAACGCAGGTCAGGCTGGCGCATCAGCATGGCGCCACGGCCCGCAGTTTCCTGTCGCTGCCGCTCTTCGTTCATTTCCCGCGCCGCATCCTGATCCGCTACCTCAGCGGCATCCCAGGCCCTAAGAAAAAGAGAGCGGCCTTGAGCGGGGTCAGCATCCCAAATGCCATCGGCGACTCGAGCCATCGTGCGCGCGCGAAGTTTCTGATCGCGAAAACTGCGCGCATCGTTGGCCAGTGAAACGAGCAATGACAGAGCCAGCGAACGTTGTTGTTCCAGCTTTGCTTTTGCCGCGGCTGAGGTTGGTTTGGCTTTCGTTGCCGGGACCGCAGCAGTGGCTGTTGCGGGCGGGATGTCGACTACTTTTTGCGCGGTTTCCTGGGCATTGATTGCCGGCAGCACCAACAAAACAAGCAGAATAGCTTGCAGGGGAAAGCGATCAGTCATGTGGTCTCCTGGAAGGGATCGGCAGAGATGGTTTAAGTCGAAGAAGTAAACGCGGGAGGCGGGCTTGAGTTCCGGAAACTTAAACGGCAATAACTTCAAGTTCAGGATCGATCTCCTGCTTGAGCATTCCCTCGATCGCCATCAGCGTACCGGTAAGCGAGCTGGGACAACTGCCGCACGCGCCCTGATAACGAATGCTGAGCGTGTGTTCCTTAAGACCAAGCACCTCAAGATAGCCGCCATCTCCCATCAGTGCCGGTCTGACTTTCTCGTCCAAAATTTCGTTGATCTTGAGTAACCTTGGATCATCGCTGGTAACTGCGGCAATCGCACCGCCGACAGCAGCGGCTGCGGCTGCGGGTGAATTCACAGCTTCAGCAGCGCGAATGGGAACCGCCAGAATGGGCAGCAGATCATCCCAGTCACCTTCGTCGTCTTTTTCAATCGTGATCATGCGGTCCATGTAGAAGACGGAAACCACATGATCGATAGCGAACAATGATTTCGCCAGGCTGTCGTCCTGCCCCTGCTCCGCCGAACTATACGAGCGCGCCGTGCCGTTGCTGACCGGCTCGCGCAAAATGAATTTGACGGCGTTCGGATTAGGAGTCTCCTCGATATCGCTAATTTTTGGCATTGCTAAATCTCCGCTTGCTTATGACTAAGGTCTAATAATCGCTGCAACTTTGGATGTGTAAGCATTATAACGGGTTTGCGCGACAAGCGCAGGTGGCGGGCGCGAGGGCGACATTTGGCAGACAAAAACCGTGTAAAACCATGGTTGTATTATGGTCCAAAAATGTTGCCAAAGGTGGCAGGCGGGCATATACTCCCGCCCTCACTTGCCCCCCCTTTCAACTAAGGTGAGCCAAGTCGAGATGGAGGCAGCGCGATTGCGAGGGTCGTTCTGCCTCCGCTTTTTTTTTCGCAATGGTCTTTGGGCTTGGGTCTTCGGTCTTTGATCTTTGGCAAGGAATGATTAATCCTTAGCAGTTAGCCTTAGCCCAGGAAAAACCAAGGCCAAGCCCTAAGACCAAAGACCAGGCACTGAAATGAATATCGGCATCACGGTTTATCCCACGTACGGTGGCAGCGGCATTGTCGGCTCTGAGTTGGGCAAGGAACTGGCGGAACGCGGGCACACGGTCCATTTCATTTCCTCCTCACTACCAACACGATTAACTGAACTGAACGAGCGCGTGCGTTTCCATGAAGTGGAGATGATGTCGTACCCGTTGTTCGAACATCAGCCTTACACGCTGGCGCTGGCAACCAAGATGGCTACCGTCGCCGAGACTGAGAATCTGGATCTGCTGCACGTTCACTACGCCATTCCACATTCCATCAGCGCCATCCTCGCGCGCGAGTCGCTTAAGCCAAAGCGGCGGCTTCCGGTGATCACGACACTGCATGGCACCGACATCACGTTGGTCGGCGCCGATCGTTCCTATTTGCCAATTACGCGTTACGGGATTGTGCAATCGGATGGTGTGACCGCGATTTCCCATTACCTGAAAGCGGCAACCAGGGAAATTTTTCAGTTTGACGATATCGAGGTCATTCCGAATTTCATTTGCCAGTCGGAATACGCACGACATCCAGTGACCGACTTGCGCGCGGCGCTCAGCCCGGCGGGCGAACCATTGCTGGTTCACGTTTCAAACTTTCGTCCGGTCAAGCGTCCCGTCGATTGTGTTGAAATACTGGCGCGCGTGCTCGCGAAGGGAGTTGCGGCTCGACTCGTAATGGTGGGAGATGGCAGCGAGCGAACCAGCGTCGAGCACCGTGCGCGCTGCCTGAAGGTTTACGATCAATGTATTTTTGTCGGCAAGCAACCAAAGATTGTTGACTACCTATCAGCCGCCGATGTTTTGCTGTTGCCTTCGGAACAGGAATCGTTTGGTCTGGCGGCATTGGAAGCGATGGCCTGCGAAGTACCGGTCATAGCCTCACGTGTCGGCGGCATCCCGGAAGTCATTGATGATGGCGAGACCGGATTCCTCAGCGAAGTTGGTGACGTGGAAAAGATGGCAAATGACGCCGCAAAATTATTAGCTGACCCTGAGTTGCGCCGCGCTATGGGCCAACGCGCGCGCGAATCGGCAGTCTCGCGCTACCGCACCGAACTTGTGATCCCGCGCTATATCGAGTTTTATGAACGAGTTCTTGGGAAATAGGTGCCGGGTGCCGGGTGTCCGGAAGCAGGTATCGGCCGTAGGGCCAGATGTCGGTATCAGCTGTAAGTTTTCAGGCAGCTTCATTGAAGAGCCAATAGTCCGCCGAAAGTTTCACCCGCCGCGGAATAGGGAGAACTCATGAAAAGTTTTCGTGAACTGCGAGTTTGGCAGCAGGCCATTGAAATTGTCCAAGACGCTCGATGAAATTTCAGGTTTGGGCAAGCAAATCTACGCACTACGCAACGCCCTTACGCGGCGAGTTTAGCCTGTTTCTGGCACCCGGCACCCGTCACCTGGTACCCGGCACCTGATTATTCGGCACCCGTTCCCATGTCATCCATCGTCATCGGCACCGCCGGCCACATCGATCACGGCAAAAGTTCTCTGGTCCAGGCCCTTACCGGAAAGAATCCTGATCGGCTCCCCGAAGAAAAACGGCGCGGCATCACTATCGATTTGGGTTTCGCCGACCTTGAGCTTGGCGACCTGTGTGTCGGCTTCGTCGATGTTCCGGGACATGAACGCTTTGTGAAGAACATGCTGGCGGGCGCGCACGGCATTGACGCTGTCGCGCTCGTAATCGCTGCAGACGAAGGCGTCATGCCGCAGACGCGAGAACATTTCGATATCTGCCGGCTGCTCGGCGTAGTTAATGGACTAATCGTCCTCACCAAGACGGATCTGGTTGAGGAAGAAATGCTCTCGTTGGTGCGGGCCGAAGCGACTGACCTGGTTGCTGGTTCGTTTCTGGAAAACGCGCCGATCATCGCGGTAAGTGCGAGGAGCGGCGCCGGCCTTGAAGAATTGCGCGCGACGTTGCGCCAGGTTGCGGCCGAAACACCGGCGCGCTCGGCTGACTTCGTCACGCGCCTGCCCATCGATCGCGTGTTCACAATGAAAGGGTTCGGCGCTGTAGTTACCGGCACACTCGTGTCAGGTGAGATAGCGGAGGGCGATGAACTTGAACTGCTCCCAGCTGGCGCACGGGTGCGCGTGCGTGGCGTCCAGGTTCACGGTGCAGCGGTACGAAGCGCAATCGCCGGACAGCGAACCGCGGTGAACCTTGCAGGAGTGGAGCTGAGCGCGATCAAACGCGGCATGGTGCTCGCGGAAGTGGGCCGCTTGGCGACGACGCAAATTCTCGACGTTCAGTTGACAGTTCTCCCGAGCGCGCCGCGAGCTTTGCGCACACGCGCGCGAGTCCGAGTGCATGTCGGTTCGGCTGAAGGGCGGGGCCGAGTGCGCATCCTTAATCAGTCTGGCGAAATTGCGCCCGGTGAATCTGCTTTCGCGCAATTAAGATTGGAGGCACCGGTGGTCGCGGTGCATGGCGAGCGCTTTATCATTCGTTCCTATTCTCCAGCGCTAACGATCGCGGGCGGCGTGGTGCTCGATCCGCTAGCCGCAAAACATCGAGGCAGGGAACTGGCAATGACTGACAAGCGCCTGCAGGAATTGATGCGACCCGAACGTTCAAGAAAATTAGCAGCGTTTGTCTTGGCGGCGGGCGATCAGGGATTGACGCTGGAGCAACTCAGCGCGCGGACGGGTTTGAAAGAGTCAGTTTTGTCGGCTGCGGCAAACGAAGTTGAGCGGGCCGGGACGATCACGAATGCGAATGGGGTATTCATCAACACTGCGAATCTTGAGGAACTTGCCACCACGGTCGCTGCCGAAGTGAAGTCTCATCACAAACGGGATCCTTTATCGCGCGGGCTTGCTCGCGAACTTTTGCGCGAGCGGTTCTTCAGTCATTCAGCGCCCGAGGTATTTCGCGCGGTAATGCATCAGCTTGAAACTAAAGGCACGCTCGTTACAGAAAAGGATTTGGTCCGTCTCAGCGAACACACAGTTGATCTGTCCACGGCCGACACCACGCTGCGCGACAAGATCGCCGCCATTTATCAAACGGCGCAATTTGAGCCACCCACTCTGGACCAGGCTTTAGAAAGGGCCGGGGTGACGCCGGCGCAACGCCCTCATGCGCGAAAAATTCTGCAAATGCTGCTTGACAGCAAAAGACTGGTGCGCGTTCAGGCGGATTTGTTTTTGCACGCCAGCGCAATGGATCGTTTGCGCGCGTTGCTGCAGGACTTCGCTTCACAACACGAACCCGAGCGGCTGATTGATGTGCCGCAATTTAAAACGTTGGCGGGCGTTTCGCGCAAGTACGCGATTCCACTGCTGGAGTATCTTGACAGCGAACGGATAACGCGCCGCGCCGGCGACAAGCGAATCATTCTCTAGAAGTATTCAGCGAAAAGAATGCCACCTAATGGCAGCATCGGCGTCGAAAAACTTGCGTTCCCCGGTGGCTGGCGTTAACATGCTGGCCACATAGCGTTACGCGGCTTTTTCCTAACCTTCATAGCAACTCATTGCCGGGGGTAAAATGATATGAAAGAAGCATTACTTGCGATTGTGGGTCTGCTCGCTGCTGGAGGTGCGATTTACTACTTCTACAGGTTCGTGACCTTTACGGACGCCGAGGGCGGACACTCGTTGGGTTGGCGCGCCCTGGGCCTTGCGGCCCTTGCTTTCATCTGCGGGTTGCTCTACTTCCTGGGCCATGTAAACAAGGAAGAGGAGATTCACATCACGCAGTAGGCGGTGATTCGTGTTTGTTCGCATCACGGCGTCGCTTGCCCGACAACGCTGTCGCTATCGTCGTTTCTAAAATTAAAACTTTGACCGCCGTTTGTGCACACTTAGCGGCTTCGGACGTGCGCAAACGGCGCTTGGTTTGTTGGCCCGTACAAACTGAAGAGGAGAAGGCGAATGTTAATCTTTTTGGTAACCCTGCTTGCGCAAGTCTCAACCACTTTCCGCCAGCCGAGTTATTTCGGTCCGGTTATCGCAACCATGTTTCTGCTGGGCGCAATTGCCTGGTTGGTAGCGGCAGTGCTCGGGTTTGCGCGCGCGCGGGCGTTTGGACCATCGACGCGCTGGTTTACGTTCACGGCTGTCTGCATGCTGTTATTCCATATTCAGTTTCTGGCCGTGGGTTTTGGAGTACTCACCAACGACTCAAGTTTTGTATTTACCGTGCTGACCTTCTTTAACTTTTTTGTGATACTGGGAGCGATTTGCGCAATCGTCGGCTTTATTCGATTGACCACTCCTCGTTGAGAAGGCTGCGTCCGCGATTCGTCTGTTGTGAAAAAGTTCTTACCATACGCCGCGCTCACAGTTGCTGTGGGTGCGGCCTTTTTCTTCATTCGTGCCGGCTCGCCCACGGCGCGCCGCGACTCGTCAAACCGCTTTGTCCAAACGCGAGGTAGCCGTTTTCTGGTAGCCGGCCAGCCGTTTCGCTTTGCCGGCGCAAACGTGTCGGTGATGTATCGCGATGAGGACCGGCAACGCATGCCCGAGACGTTGCGCCAGGCAGCGCAAGCAGGCATTCGCGTGGTGCGTATCTGGGCGTCCGGCGAAGGTGGTCCAAATGATGTGGGACCCGTTGCCGATCAGGCAGATTGGCCGCGCACGCATCCCTTTCGCTGGTCGCCGGGCAACTGGAACGAAGAGGCGTTTGTTCATCTCGACCACACCATCGCGCAAGCCGCGCAAAATAATCTTCAGGTGCAATTGTGCCTGGCCAACTGGTGGCGCGACACCGGCGGCGTGACTCAATATTTACGCTGGGCAGGCATTGCTGACGCGGCGGACACCAAATACAAATTTGGAATTAATCCTGAACGCGCCATGTCGTTTTATACAAACGAGAAAACGCGACAGCTTTATCGCGAACACCTGGAAAAAATTGTTACCCGGCGCAACAGCGTAACCGGCGTTCTCTATCGTGACGATCCAACAATTTTGGGTTGGGAGTTAATGAATGAAGCGCAGGCCGTAACCGGCCGCTGGGCGGAAAGGCGCGCCTGGATTGCCGAGATGAGCACTTATTTGAAGTCGCTCGATCCTAATCATGCAATTACGCCAGGCGATTGGGGCTATCGCACTGCCGCCGAAAGAAGAGAGTGGCTCGCCGACCATCGCTTGCCGACTATCGATTACTGCGACGTTCACAATTATCCGAAAGACGACAACGACAGCTTCGTTGATTCGCCGGCGGCGCTACGCGAATTTGTCGAGAACCGCGCGGCGGCAGCTTTTTCTCTTAACAAGCCGCTCGTCTTTGGAGAATTTGGTATCGGTCCCGAAGGCTATCGCGGCGTGTCGCAAGCGGAATGGTATCGCGCATTTTTTGAAAGTAATGTTCGCGCTGGTTCGGCCGGTGCGATGTTCTGGATTTTCACGCCTGATCCCGGCCGCGGCTATGGCATAACGTATGCAACAGCGCGAGACGCAGGTGTCCTCGGCGAAGTTAAGCGCGCGGCACAAATGTTTGGCGCGCTCAGTGATGCTGAGCCACCGGAACGATTGACCGACGCAGCCCGTCACCTGGTGCCAAGACAGTTTGCCTGGTTGCGATCCCCGGGCGACCCGGCCACCATTCCGCAAATCATTGTGCGCGACGATCGCTCGCTGTTGTATCAGTTCAAACCGCAGCTGGCTTCAGCCCAGCAGTTTGAAAAAATTGGCGGCGGGCCCGGCTACATCTGGGGGTTTGGCGTGGGCCACCTTGATTACACAGTGCCGGCACGCGAGGATCGACGTCGCGTGAGCCAACTGATTGTGCGGGCGCATATCCAACCGGTGTTGCCGATCGATGCCAAGCCTGAAGAAATCAAAACGCGCGTCACGCTTTTTGTGAACGGAACGGATTGCGGTTCGCGGTTGATCCCGATCGAGCCCCACGGCGCGCCTTTGATTCAGGAATGGCGCGTCGACAAATTGTTGGTTCGTTTGCGCGCCATGCGCGGACTGCCGATTAGCATTCGCTTTGCTGTCAGTGCGGAGGCGGACTGGCCTTATGGCGTGAACATCTCAAACTGGCCCGAGGGTTACGAGTCGCACGACGCCAAGCCAGTCGAGGTGGAGGTTAGGCACTGAAGGTTTTAGCAAGTGCTCTGGCAAATTTCTGATTAAGCACTTCACCGGATCACGTGGACTATTCTCTATCGCCTGAATATGCTCCGTGAATGCCAACAATATTGCGAAATGGACCATATAGGTTCTTCTTTTATTCTGGTGATCGCGACGAACCTGTGCATGTTCACATTGAACGCGATGACAAGTTGGCAAAATTCTGGCTCGAACCTGTAAGATTGGAGGATAGCGGAGGATTTCCGACAATTGAAATAAATCGGATACGGAAGGTTTTAGAAGACAACTCAGAATTTCCGGTGAGGAGTTGGAATGAGTACTTCAACAGCTGATGTCCCTGTGAAGGATATCGCGATTACGGAAATTAATCTTACCGTCAGCTTGGTGGATGGCCGCACGATTACGGTTCCGCTTGACTGGTTTCCGCGACTCGTGCATGCGACCGCCGCTGAGCGAAAGAACTGGCGGTTAATCGGAAAAGGGGAGGGACTTCATTGGCCGCAACTGGATGAAGACATAAACATTCAGGATCTCTTGCTTGGAAGACGGTCGGCCGAAAGTCGAAGCTCATTTGAGCGTTGGCTGGAAAAACGAAGATCGATCGATAAGGGTGCTAATCCAGAGGGAGAACGAGACACTTAATTGCTGATTAGGTGCGAGCCATTCAGCAACTGAATGTTCCTCGCCAATGGCGGCAAACGGCTTGCGGTTTCAATCACAGTTTCCTGCGACTTTTTGTCCAGTTGGTACACCGAAGCTGAAACCGCAGGTCCCAGCGTCGCCTGAAATATGGGCGAGGCCGAGGTTGACAGAGCATTGAGCAACGCCTCGTTGCTGAAGTATCGCCGGCCGCGAGCGTCGACTACAAAATCGCCTTCCTGCAACTGCTTCAACGCATTCGGATCCGACACCGATACGCATACCAGGTCGGCGCGATTGGCCTTGCGCGCGTAGAACGCCGCCAGATTGGGAACCTCGCTGGCAACCTGCGCGTTCGGTTTAGCGCGTTTGGCTATCTCAAACATCACGTCGCGAACACTGCCATCGTAGAATTCATCGTGCGGAAAGTAATAACCCTCGCGCGCGACGCCTCCTCCAAGCGCATTAGTGAAGAGCCTGAAGTATGGGGCTACCGCAGTTGACGCCTGCACTGAGCCAATGATGAAAACCGTCACGAGCGCCAGTCGCAGGTAGCTTGTGGGCCAGCTTGCAGCCAGCAAACTCGCCAACTTCCCGGAAATCCAAACGCTGCAGAATTGAATTCCGATTGCCGCGGTGATCAGCACGGCCGGAAGTGCGACCGTAAAGTAACGCGTGAATTTTCCGCCGACGAAAGTAAACGTCATCATCCACAGGAACAGCCACACCATGATGAAATAACGGCCGTCGCCAAGCTTGCGTCTAAAAAGCAGCGGCAAGCCAATCACAAATCCCACCACTGTCAGCAAAGGTAATTTGACGGCGACAAAAAGATGGTAGAAGTACCACGGTATCCCCTTGAACCAATCCGTCAGCTTGTGACTGTAAACCTGTCCCATGAACTCGTAACCGTCATGGCCGATCAATTTTTGGCCGGCGAACAGTCCCATCTGTTTCCACGTTCCCGGCAGCAGAATGGTGGGATTGAGCAGTAGGAAAGTGATTCCCATGATCGCAAAGAAAGTCAGCATGCGTTTCTTCCCCAGCCGCCACCTGGTCTCGGGAATTGGCTGGAAGATCCCATAGTAGGCGATGGTTATGGTTAGCATCTGCGGCAGGTATTTCGAAGCCATCATCGCGCCAAACGCGGCGGCTGTGGCCCAATAATACCTGGTTGGCTTCACATCGGGATTGCTTTCCGCTAAGCGCTGACCGCGCAGCCAGAAAACATTCGCCAGCAGAAAAAAGAAAGTGAGGAACGTGTCTTCTTTGGCGATGCGATTAAATCCAAGCGCACTGGGGTCAAACGCCCACAATGCCGCCGCGATCAAACCGGCCTCCGCTCCAAATAATTCAGCCGTCAATAAGTAAATAAGAATCGTAGTCAACGTGCCGAAGAGCACGCTGGGGAAGCGAAGCGCAGTTTCAGTGGCGATGGGGTTGGTGCTGCCGGGCGAAATGCTATTCCATTTGTCGGCGAAAACCACCGTGGCGGTTTGCAACGCCTTCATCAAAAAAGGATGCTCGCCATTTGCCGACGTCAAGCCGTGTTGGCGATAGTCATTAACCGCTTCCAGCTTGTTGAGTTCGTCTTCGCTCAGCCCTTCGGCACTGAGGTGAGTGAGGCGAAAAGCAAACCCCACCAGGACGAGCAGCGCCAGGGCGATTACAAGCACGCGATGGTTTAAGGAAACGATTCCGCGTGCCGCAAACAACTCAGGTCTTAATCCGGCGGTAACAATTACTTCAGCTTTAGCGGCCAATTTGCTGTCCTTAAGCGTCCAAAAAAAGCGGCGCCAGCAGCTAGTCAACCATCCTGGCGCCAACAAAAGCCGCAAGGGTAGCGCGATTCAAAGTCCTAAGCAAACCGGAGTTCCTCAGGCATTTGCTGCCAACCATCCAAGCTTGCAATTTCGCCGGAAATCAGCCAATATTCGCGACGTTTAATAGGCAACGCTGCGGCCCGCAGTCTTACTAACACCATAGAAACTGTACTGACCGCTGGTAACTACTCGCAAAATTTTTCTGAGGCTTCGAACTCAATTGTTAGCAGGGCGAATCTCGCACCTACTCGTTTAACTTCAGAGAGGAAATATCATGGCAGAAATTCAGGAGAATATTCAGACTCCCCCGCCTGTGCCCACGGACGCAGGAACTGATGCGCCGGCTTTTCGCATCGATCAGAAACTCCACCAGATACTTTATAAGGAAGAGAGCCGGCCAAAGCTCGAGGCGATGCCGGAAAACATTCTTCCCGAGCCGGTGTATCCGCAAAAACCAAATCCGGTGGAGATGACCGAGCGGCAGTATCAGAAGTTGAACGCGATTCGCACCTGGAAGACCTGGGGTTCACCTTACTTCAAATCGCGCTGGCACAGCGGCGAGTTGCGACCGATCATTCCCTACTTGTTTACGGAATGGAAATGCAATCTCGATTGCCACTATTGCTGGTCCTATGACAATGCCGTCAAGGGCATGACCGAAGATGTGGCCAAGCGCTCGATTGATTGGCTGCACTCAATCGGCTCGCGCGTGTTGGCCCTGATGGGTGGCGAACCGCTGCTGCGACCGAAGTTCATCCACAAGATTGTCGACTATAGCGCGAAGAAAGACATCTTTGTCTACCTGCCGACAAACGGGAGGCTGATGAAGCCGGACGTAATCGATCGTCTCGGTGACGCCGGCATTGCCACGGTCAACCTGGCGGTCGATTCGGTGAAGGATCGCAAGTCATTGCCAAAGGCATTCGAACCGATCAAGCCGTACTTCGAATACCTCGTCAAGCGCCAGCGTTACTATGGCTACACCGTGATGTTCAATATCAACATCTGCCATAACAACATGGACGATGTTAAGGAGTTGACTGAGATTGCTCACGACAGCGGCATCGCGACGGATTATCACATCAACGAGACGCCGATGACCGAGCAGGATCACTTCAAACACCTTACCGAGAACCAGACCTACCTGACGCCGGACGACTGGCCCAAGGTTGATGCGTTGCTCGACTACCTCAACGACAAGCGAGTCAACCATGGCTACAAGATGGTCAACCCCATCCAGCACATGGAAGACATGAAGTTGTTGATGCGCGGGAAAGTTCCACCCTGGCAGTGTCGCGCTGGGCAGAACTCGCTGATCATTCGCACGGATGGCACGCTGGCGCCGTGTTTCCCAATGTATTCGGCGACGCACGATTGGGGCGTGGTCGGCAATCACAAGTTTGACGTCAAGCAGCTTGATGATATGAAGGTCGATTGCACCAAGCATTGCCTGTCGACTTGCAACTACATCCTTGGCTATTGCTACGACACCACGCGGGTCCTGACCTGGGCGGCGAAACAGGCCCGCCACGGATTTAAAGGCGTAAGCGGCAGCTTCTAGTTCGCGCTTTGCTGAATAAAAGACCGGAGTCACAACCTTGTGGCTCCGGTTTTTGTTTATCCGCAGATTCCGCAGATTCGGAAAAGCAATTAGTGTTTTCGTTTTCTTAATCAGTGTAATCCGCGCAATCTGCGGATTTAGTTTTCAAACCAGGCGCGCGCCTCGCATCGTTATCACGAAAACCAAGACATTAACGCCGAGACCAATCACGACCCCGATCAGGTATCTTTTTCTGCTCAAGTCCTGCTTAAAATGGACCAGGCAAAAAATGCTGAGCGGTATCCAAATAAAAGCTGACGACAGGACGCCGGGGCCGTAAACACCACTACTCAAGCTCGTCATGGTATGGGTCAATCCATTGACCAGCACAGTTGACGACATAATAATGACCATCATATGAGGGAAGTTAAAGCGTCGTGCCAACATGATGCCGCCTGCCATCAAAGCAGTACCAAGCGTTTGGGCCACCATAAACCTTGTGGTCGACAGGTGTACGCCGCGCACGCGCAGAATGTAGGCGGGGTAACCTTCGCCGCACCAGTACTCTTCCGCAACATGAATCAAATAGGTGAGCGGAAAAAGCCATGAGCATAGGTCGACAATCCCAAGAGGCCTATGGTGATTTATGAGATCCATAATTGAGCGCTGGTATTCGCGGCGGTGTGTTTGAATAGACTTATTCGAGCTGCGACAGTTATACCAGAAATTCTGACTCGTAAAAGAAAAAGGAGTTGCTTGGTCCAACCTGCGCATCGGAATGTTGGTCTGGCGCGTCGACTCGGATTGTTTGACGCCACGATGCTGGTAATGGGCGGCATTATCGGCTCGGGAATTTTTATGAATCCGTCGGTCGCGGCTCGTGCCGTTAAGAGTGAATTCCTGATCCTGGCGGTTTGGGCGTTGGGCGGACTTGTGGCGCTGGCAGCCGCGTTTATCTGGGCCGAGTTGGCAACGGTGCGGCCTGAAGTTGGCGGCCAGTATGCCTACCTGCGCGAAGCCTTTCATCCTCTCGTAGCTTTCCTCTATGGCTGGGGGCTGTTGCTGGTTATTCAAACCGGTGGCATGGCAGCCGTCGCCGTGACCTTTGCTCGCTACTTTCGCGAGTTGACCAACCTGCAGATAGCTGATGGCGTGGTGGCCGCCTTGGCGTTGGCGGCACTAACAATAATTAACTGTCTGGGTGTGCGGGCGGGCGCGACAGTGCAAAGTTTTCTGATGCTGCTGAAGATCGGTGCGATTGTGGCCCTAATAGCGTGTGGTTTGTTCCTCGCTGGTCCGGAGAACGCGCCGGCGGCTATTCCATTCGGGACAGGTAACGTCGGCGGTACCGAGTTCTATTTATATAGTTCCCGTGATGTCTTTCCTTTTTTTACCATGATCGGCGCGGCGATGGTGCCCGTGTTGTTTGCGTACGGCGGCTGGCAAACGGCCAGCTTTGTTGCCGGCGAGATACGCGAACCAGGAAAGAATCTGCCGCGCGCCCTCGTTATCGGTGTAACCAGTGTGGTCATACTTTATCTTGCCGTGAATTTTGTTTGCTTGCGGGTGCTCGGCGTGTCAGGCCTGGCGAATACTAAAACGCCGGCTTCAGACGTGATGCGAATCGCACTTGGTCCAACGGGTGCGCGATTGATTGCCGCCGGCATTGCCATTTCAACGCTGGGCTTTCTCAGCCAAAGTATGTTGACGGCGCCGCGCGTCTATTTTGCGATGGCCGAGGACGGATTGTTTTTTGATGCGGTTGCAAGACTAAGCCGGCGCAGCCGCGTGCCGGTGATTGCGATCATCATGCAAGGCGCACTCGCAACCATCATTGCGCTTTCGGGAAAATATGAACAGATTCTCAACTATGTGGTCTCAGTCGACTTTATTTTCTTCGGGCTGACCGCCATCTGTGTCTTTATTTTTCGCCGCCGCTTGAAAACCGAAGGTGCCAGCGGATCATTGGCGCGCGTGCCTGGTCACCCGGTAACAACAGTTATCTTTATCGCCGTCTGCTGGCTGGTGGTGATCAATACTGTCTACCAATATCCGGCGAACACTTTGATTGGGCTGGGGATACTGCTGGCCGGCATTCCTGCATACTTTTTGTGGCAAGGAAAGAACCGAACATGACCGCTCAACGCGAAGCGCACGCTTCGAACTATATGAACTGGGCCAAGACGCAATCCCGCGCTTCATTTAATTTGGCGACCAGCGGCCTGGATAATCTGGAGCTAAGCGAACTCGGCGTGAAACTTGAAGATCTCGCCTTAACGGGGACGAGCGGCTATGGCTACCCGCCTTTGCTCGATGCGATTGCTAAAAGAATGAAAGTTGGTGCTGATTCGATCATTACCGCGACCGGCACTTCGCTCGCGAATCACCTGGCGCTGGCCGCTGTCGTAAATCCTGGTGACGAAGTGCTGATCGAACAACCCACCTACGAACCTTTGCTGGCGTTGGCGCGTTACCTTGGCGCAAACGTCCGCCGGTTTACGCGGCGGTTTGAAGATAGTTTTGCAATCCTTCCCGGCGAGATTGAAAAGAGTATTTCAGCGCGCACCCGCCTGATTGTGATTACCAACCATCACAATCCCAGCGGCGTTTTGACCGGCGAGAAAACTTTGCAAGCTGTAGGCGAGCAGGCGCAGCGCGTGAATGCTCGCGTCCTGGTTGATGAAGTCTATCTGGAATCGATGTTTGACCAGCGGCCGCCGACAGCGCTGCATCTTGGACCGCAGTTCATGGCGACGAGCAGCCTAACCAAGGCGTTCGGACTGAGCGGGTTGAGATGCGGCTGGATTGTGGCTGAACCGGCGCTGGCGCGCGAGCTCTGGTTGCTGAACGATTTGTTTGGAGTAAACGCAGCGCACCCGGCGGAGCGTTTAAGCGTTTGCGCTTTTGCTCAACTCGAGCAGCTTTCGGCCAAAGCGCGAACCCGGCTGGAAACCAATCGCTCGTTGCTCAACGAGTTTCTCGATACGCGCGACGATCTGGAGACGGTAAGGACTGATTCGGGAACGACCATGTTTCCGCGTCTGCGGCAGGGAACGTCTGAGAGTCTTTGCCGCTTGTTAAGGGACAAATACGAAACGTCAGTTGTGCCGGGAAGCTATTTCGAGCTGCCTGCGCATTTTCGCGTGGGACTGGGTGGCGCGACGGAAGTCTTGCGTGAGGGGCTTGAACGCTTGGGCAAAGCTCTTGATGAACTGCGAACGTAGGACATATTCATTTTTTTTCTGTGCGTCAACTTCCCCTCGTTGGGCTTGCCATCAAAGTGTCATGAGCGCCGTCAGGTTCGGCTGTGCCGACTGATGTGCGGCGGCCGCAAGGAGTCAGATTACGACCGGGCTATGCCCTCCTCCCCGGATTTATCTACCCAAAGCCGGCCCAAGGGCGTAGCCCAAAATCAAAAAGACAACCTTACGGCGGGGCACAGCCGCCGCCGCACATCAGACGGCACAGCCGGAACCGTCCTTGCGAGTATCCTTCGCTCTGAGATACACGAGAGCACAAAGGACGCATAAAGATTCTTCAAGCAGACAGGTTCCCGACTGTGGCGGTGGTTTCTTCGTTGCGGCGGGTTGCGCGACGGCTAGTGAAAAACGTGCGAGAAAGATTTATCCCAAGGCCTTAATCGCTTCGCGAGCGTAGTAGGTAAGAATAATATCGGCGCCGGCGCGTTTGATGCTCGTCAATGTTTCCATCATCACCCGCTGTTCATCAATCCATCCGTTTTGCGCCGCCGCTTTTATCATCGCGTATTCGCCGGATACATGATACGCAGCCAGCGGCACATCAAATTCTTCGCGCATCGTTTTCAGCACGTCGAGATAAACCGTCGCCGGCTTAACCATCAAGATGTCGGCGCCTTCGAGGTAGTCCAGCTCAGCCTCGTGCAGCGCTTCGCGCGCGTTCGACGCATCCATCTGATAAGCGCGACGATCGCCAAACGCGGGCGCGCTGTCGGCTGCCTCGCGAAATGGACCATAAAAAGCCGATGCATACTTGACCGCGTAGGCCATAATGGGAGTCTGATCAAAACCTGCTTCATCCAGGGCTTCGCGAATGGCGCCGACCTGCCCGTCCATCATCGCCGAAGGCGCAACCAAATCAGCGCCAGCAGCGGCCTGGCTGACCGCAGTTTGTGCCAGCAACTCCAGCGACTCGTCGTTGATAACTTCGCCATTGCGCACTACGCCGCAGTGACCGTGCGAGGTGTATTCGCAGAGACACGTGTCGGCCATGACCACTAATTCCGGCGCCGATTTCTTAATTGCGCGAATTGCTTGTTGCACAATGCCATAGTCGTGATACGCGCCGGTGGCGGTCTCATCTTTTGTCTCGGGCAGACCAAAGAGCATTATCCCTTTGACTCCGGAGTCGAAAGCTGCCGCTGCTTCGCTGGCAATCTCATCGACCGACAGGTTGCAGACGCCGGGCATCGACTTAATCTCGCGACGAACTTTTGTGCCGGCGCAGGCGAACAAGGGAAGGATGAAGTCTTCACGCGCCAGACGTGTTTCACGGACCAGTGAACGCAGCGCTTCGGTTTTTCTGAGACGACGAGGGCGATGGGTTAGATCTGGCACTCAAAAGCTCCTGAGCGATTCCGATAACAAACTTAGGCGTGAGAAGCCTGCAAGAGAGTCTTCTTGATTGTGGGTGGTAATTCCATAAGGTGGAAACGTTCCGCCCCAAAGGCGTATTCCTCGCCGCTCTCATCTATTATGCGAATGAGTCCATGAGATTCCGCTTCTTTGTCAGGAATGGTCTGATAGAGTTTGCCCACCTCAAGAGAGGATCTATAGCCTTCGTTATTCAGACAAAGCGCAAAATGAGTTGTTTTGTTTTTCTTCATCGCTAATCCAGAAAAGGGAGCTTAAGTTTGAATTCCTTCTTTCCGATTCCGTGTGCTTCATACCAATGTATTTCCGCCAAGCGTATCGTACCATCAGGCAAGCGCACACTGGCAACAGCTTTCAACTTCCGCCAGCGGCCCCTACCCTAAATCTTCTTCAGCCGAGCGCGATCGCGAATACCCGTGCCCGTCGCTATCACTGTAACTTCTCTTAACTCGCCTAGAATCTCAAAATCCATTGAGAATTTACCAGCGGTGATAGGCGGGATGGCCGGGCTTTACCGCGACAAACGTTCCGCGACACGTTGCTGTGACCTTGTCGTGGGCGACTAGTTCGCCTTCAACGACCGCGCGGTCATCGCTGGATTCAACTACTCGCGCTACCAGCCGCACCGGTTGATCCGTCGGCGTCGGCCTGCGCAAAGTGATTTTGTAATCGGCAGTGACGGTGCAGGGCGGATGATCTGCGCCGGCGCTTTTCATCAAATGATAAGCAGCGGTCCAGTTGCAATGACAGTCGAGCAGCGTGCCGATGATGCCGCCGCTGAGCATTCCCGGAAACGCCTCCTGATAAGTCTCAGGCTGAAACTCCGCGACAACTTCGTCACCTTGCGGGAAGCTGCGAATGTGCAGCCCCTTTTCGTTTGCCGGACCACAACCAAAGCAGGCGTTGTTGGGCGCGTAAGTTTCCTGGATGCTTTTCATGAAAGTCCAAGGTCCAAAGTTCAAAGTCTAGAGTCAAAAACTGATTTACAAATGAGTCGCTGCGCCTTCCGTAGGTTCTGCGTCAACCGCGAGTCGCGGACGTTGGACTTTGGACACTGGACTTTGGACTCTCTTTCAGTCCCTCCCGCAACTTGTATCGTTGAATCTTTCCGGTCGCAGTGTAAGGCAGTTCAGCAACGAACACATACCGGCGCGGCTGTTTGAAACGCGGCAGCTTTTCGCGCGCCAACTTGCTTAATTGTTGTTCCAACTCCGCATTCTCATCGTTGCTGTTTGTTTTAATCACAAACGCGCACGCGCACGGCAAGCCATTCCCATCAAAATCTTCGACCACTGCGACGCGATTGACGCCGTCGTGTTTCAATAACACGCCTTCAACTTCAACCGGCGACACCCACTGGCCGCTGGATTTGAAACAATCGTCGCTGCGGCCCATGTGAAACCAGTAACCGTCCGCGTCCTGGCGGTACAAATCGCCCGTTCGCACCCAACCATCGACAAACGTGTCGGCCGTCACTTCCGGCTTATTCCAATATCCCAAGGCCGCGCTCGGGCCCTTCACCCATAGATTGCCTTCCGCGCCGTTGGGCGTAGGGTTTCCTTCCGGATCCAATAGCCGCGCTTCGTAGCCGTTAATCAATTTGCCACTGCTGCCGTAACGCACTTCACCCCGGTGGTTCGACATCCACATGTGAAACATCTCGGTCGAGCCAATGCCGTCGAGCACCTCGACGCCAAGAGTGTCCTGGATTTCTTTTCCCAGACGCGCCGGCAATGCTTCGCCAGCGGAAACACACAAGCGCAAGGAGGAAAAGTCTAGCGGCGCGACATTTCGGTGATGGTCTAACACCAAACGATAGATGACGGGAACGGCAAAAAAGATCGTGGGGCGGTGTTCGGCAAATACGCGGCTGATAACTTCCGCGTTCGGCTTTTCGCGGCAAAGAATTGTGGTGCACCCATTGAGCAACGGAAAGCTAAATGCGTTGCCGAAGCCGTAAGAGAACGGCAAGCGCGAGGAGGAAAACACCCGATCGTCGTCGCGAAGGTTCAGAACGTCACGGCAGTAAGTTTCATTGGTGTAGAAGATGTCGGCCTGGCGATGAACCGCGCCTTTGGGATCGCCGGTACTGCCGGAAGTGTAAAAAATGGATGAAGGTTCGTCCGCGGCAGGAGGCGAAAAAGTTGGCGCGGCTTGTGAAGCAGATTCAGCCAGCAATTCGCCCAACCCCCAAAAGCTTTTTGACGAGTATGTCTGAACGTCTCTGTGCGTCCTTTGTGCTCTCTGTGTCTTTGTGGTGGACTCCCTTTCTGCTTCGCGATTGACAATGATAACGGTTCTAAGCGACGGCAACGCTTCGTCCACCAGCAACGGCTCGGCGAGTTTCGCGTCAGCAATTGCCACCGCAGCCGTACAGTCATTAAGAATCGTTCGTTGTTCATCGAGCCGTAGGCCCATATTCACCGGCACCGCAATCGCGCCGAACGAACTGATCGCGATGAACGATGTGACGAACTCAGGCGAGTCATTGAGCAGCAGCGCCACGCGATCGCCCTGCCCGACTTTCAAGAAGCTCAGCGCGCGCGCCATGCTTAGTGTTCGTTCGCGCAGATCCGCGTAAGTAATCCGCTGCTGCTCAAAGCGAACGGCAACTTTGTCCAGGGACTCTTGCATAAAGATCGCGTCGAAGAGAATCATGCGTGAAAGGGTCGTGTGATCTGATTGCTGCAGGTTTTGGGGCGCCGCGGAATTATAGAGGCAAAAGAAACGGCCGGAAAGGTTACTCCCTTCCGGCCGCCAGGTTTTTCAAATACAAACGTAAATCAGTCTTTCGCCGCCATCATCTTCGCCGCTTTCGCACGCACGAAAGCAAGGTTGACTACGGGCAGGGAATTGAACTTCGCTGCCTTCGCATAATATCCGCGCGCCTTGGCGCTGTTACCTTTTGCTTGATAAGCCATGCCGAGCCGGTACAGGTCCTGCGGATTTTGCATGTTCGATTGCTCAAACTCGCTGATTGCCTTGTCGTAATTCTTCTCGTCGAAAGCGATCATGCCGCCGAGTTCATGCGCGAGCTTGAGTTGGATTGGATTGTTTGAAGTTTCGGCCAGCTTCCAAAATTCCTGCGCTTCCGTTTTCGCAGTCGCAAGGTCCTTCTTGCCCAGCGCCACGCGCGTGCGATTGTAGTGATCAAACCGGCGCGTGTTGTTTTTGATGGCAGCGGACAAGTTTGAGTCTTCGGTCAGCTTCAAAGCGCGTGCGAAGTGGTCCATTGCTTCCTCATAACGGCCCATCTCAAGCAGGATGGTGCCTTTGAGTTGGAGATCGCCCGCCATTCCCGGAACGTCGTTCGTCTTTTCACCGAGCGCATACTGGTTATCAACTTCGGCAAGCGCTTTCGCCAGTTGTCCGCTATCCACATAAACAACCGTCTTACCGAACATCGCGGTACGCCGTTCGCCGTCACTCCTGGCCTTAGCTGTGATCTTGTCTAACTCAGCAATCGCCGCGGCCGGTTTGTTCTGATACATCAAGGCAGAGGCAATACCGAAATGAGAATTCACAAAGTTGCGGTCGATCGTCACCGCTTTCTGATACTGAACGATTGCTTCATCAAAGCGGCCCATCTTCAGCAGTAACTCGGCGTATGAATCGTAAGGGTTGGGGTCGTTGGGAATGAGCACGATGTATTTCTTGAAGGCGCTCTCAGCGTTGGCATAGTCACCGGCTTGCCGGTAGGCGTAGCCGAGAATGTTGAAGGCCGTGGAATAGTCGGGATTGAGTGCGGTCGCTTTCCGGTAATGCTCGATCGCGTTCGGATAATCCTGCTGGCCGAAGTAATAACCACCCAGCGCGAAGTGCGCGCGTTCGTCGTTCGGGTACTGCTCGACCAACTGGTCCAGGTATTCCTTTTGTTTCGCCACATTGCCGTTAGCGCCGGCTTCAGTCGCCAGAATCTGCAAGCGCTCCCCTGCCGATGCGTGCTCAGACAGACTCACCGCTTTGTTCAGGTGTGTAAAAAATTCTTTCGCAGTAGGGCTGGAAGTAGCGCGGTTCAGTTCGGCGGCGGCGAAGCCGGAATCGAGCGCGATCGCCTTGTCGTAATGTTGAATGGAATCTTGAATGAGTAACTTTTCCGCCAGGTCGCGGCCCAACATGAATTCTTTTTTCGCTTCTTCGGAGGAGCTGGTGACCGGGATCTTGTCGTTGTCCGCACTCGCGTGCGCGGATTGTGACGAATTATTTGTGCCTTGGGCCCAGGCGGCGCAGGATACAATCAGAATCAAGAACAGAATTTGTGGGCGTTTCTTTAGCATGATGTTTCTCCTCAGGAGGGTTGATAAGTTGGACAGACACTAATGTCTGTCACCCAACGAAAATTAAATAGCCGCGCAGCATATGGGATTATGGCTGGTGATCAACGGCGCAGTGACGAAAGGGACTACTGCGCATTTCTGGCGGCCTGAAATGGCGTCCAGCAAGTAGATTAAAGTGCATGACGTTTGCCAAACTTCTGAAAGATAAAGAAGGCAAAAGCCGTCCTGTACCAATAGGAACAGAGGCTTACTTCTCAGCGAGTTTCCTGCCGACATTCAAGTTATCAAAATTTAAGATCGCGTTGAAGACCAGGAAGTAACTGCCTTTCGTTTGTCCGCGCCACATCGGATTCGTCGAGAACAGAATCACGTGGCCGCGACCGAGCGGTGAGTCGATGACCGCAGCGTGTTGCGCAATCTCGTCGCCGCCATCCAGCAACCCGGAAATGAAAAGATCGCTGTTGTCCGCGTAACGCAACACCACGCGCGGTCGCTGATCCGCTGGGATTAGTCCAATCGCGTTGCGGCGTTGTTCGTCAGTCAGCGGTAACGCTTCCCAGGTTTCTGCTTTCGGCGCTTCGGGAACTTCAGCGGGCGGACGGCCCTGGACAGTATCGGGATCGTCGGGCGTGCCGCGGCCGGTGACGCGTTGATCCGAACGGCGTTGACCACCGCTGCGGTCGGCAAGATTGCTGAGGTTGAAGATTGGCCCATTCGCACAATACATCGCGAGCGAGTCCGAGTAACCGTAGGCAATCGGGCTGGTGGCGTCGACGGTCTTCAGGCGCAGGATGTCCCCGACAGCTCTCAAGCGATTGGGCCGCGCGATCGACACGCCGGGCGTGAAGCCATGGTCCACCGCAAAGTTGGCCGTGTCGTCGACAGCCAGAAACACGCCACCCTGCTGCACGAATTTCTGCAGGTTTGCGATACCCGACCAACCGAGGCCCGGCCGAGTGTCGTCGGTCGAATCGATCTTGCCGAGGTTCGGAGTCAGCGTCGTTGCCTTCCAGGGCAACGGATTTCCATACATCGGCAGGCCGTCAACGATCGCCAAATTGTAGCGGACAAGGGGCTTTCCCCGGCAGACGCTCAACAGCAGTTCCAAGCAGCCCTCACGGGTGGTATTCAGGCTGCGTCAACCGCTACGCGCTTGTGGCCAAGCAGTTACCAGAACTGGGTGATGCTCGGCAATGTGTATGAGACGGTCGTACCACTCAACATCGCCGGTGCCTATGAGAATGCCAAAGCAGCTTTTGCGCAGGCCCAAGTACTCTCACCAACCAACCCAACGCTTCCGTTCATTGTGGCTCAGCTTGAAATAGCGAAGGGCAATGGTGCAGATGCTGAAGCAGACCTCATTAAGGCCATTACGCTCAAGCACGACTACACCCAGGCTATCTTCCTTCTTTCACAGCTTCAGGCACAGCAAGGAAAGGCAAAGGA
>JANMKA010000194.1:0-2529 GCA_031371765.1 Blastocatellia bacterium | reverse complement strand
GCAAAGAGCAAAGAGCAAAAGGCAGAGATGGGTAGGACAAACGCGTTAAATCGAATCACCCCTAACATTGCCGCTACGGAGGACAAAGGCAATGAAGATCGATTCGGCAAAGGGCAAAGAGCAAAGGGCAACGCAAGTCGACGGGGCTCGCGTGCCGGCTCCAGTAAATTCACGACCCCACTTTCGTTTTGAAGATTTCGAGATATGGCAATTAGCTCGAGTGCTGGCAGTGAAATTCCACAAGGTCGCCGATGAGTTGGATAAGCGTCGGCTCTACAGGTATGCAGAACAACTCCGAGCCGCAGGGCTCTCATTAACGAACAACATCGCAGAGGGTTCCGGAAGCATCCATACACAGGAGTTCAAACAGTATCTCAACATTGCGCGACGGTCGCTGTTTGAGGATAGTTCTATGCTGCTGGTTTTCGAGTCTTTGGGTTTGCTGGGTCCCGACGACACCAGAGCATTACTGATCGACTGCGACATTCTAAGCAGAAAGATCACTAACTTTTCCCGAAGTCTTCGAAGTTGATTCTTTGCCCTTTGCGCTTTGCTCTTAGCTAAATATGTCAACTCACCCCGAAGCCTTACCGACTTTCAACATTGACCCGCCCGAGGGCTGGGCGGACATCGGCTTTCGCGAGCTGTGGGACTATCGCGAGCTGCTCTACTTTCTGACCTGGCGCGACGTAAAAGTTCGCTACAAGCAGACCGCACTGGGCGCCGCCTGGGCCATCATCCAGCCGTTGTTCATGATGCTGGTGTTCAGTTTGTTTTTTGGCCGGTTGGCGAAGATTCCTTCCGACGGAATTCCCTATCCCATTTTCACTTTTTGCGCGCTGCTGCCCTGGCAGTTGTTTGCGCACGCGCTGACGGAATCGAGCAACAGCCTGGTCGCGAACGAGCGGCTGATTACCAAAGTTTATTTTCCGCGGCTGGTAGTTCCCATCGCCGCGGTGTTGGGTGGCCTGGTTGATTTCGCGGTCGCCTTCGCGATTCTGCTGGTGATGATGTTCTATTACGGCATCGTGCCCACCTGGGCGATCGTTACGCTACCCGGTTTCATTCTGCTGGCGGTGCTGACCGCGCTCGGTGTCGGGCTCTGGTTGTCAGCGCTGAATGTGAAGTATCGGGACGTGCGCTACACGATTAACTTCCTGATTCAGTTCTGGCTGTTTGCGACGCCAGTGGCTTATCCGAGCTCAATCGTTCCGCAAAAGTGGCGCGCGCTGTATGGCTTGAACCCGATGGCCGGCGTGGTTGAAGGCTTTCGCTGGGCGCTGCTGGGAAAACAGGAAGCGCCCGGCGCGATGCTCTGGGTTTCGGTTGCCGTCGTGATTCTGATTTTGATTGGTGGCCTTTATTACTTCCGCCGCATGGAGCAACAGTTTGCCGACGTCGTTTAGTGCCAAGGGCACAGAGCTAAGCGCTAAGAGCAAAGAGGCAAGCGCGAAGAGCAAAGCGCCAAAATGCGCATCGTAAGTGGATGAGAGCGCAGTTTCGCTTTGAAGACTTGGACAATTATTCCGGTCGTAGGCACTCTGGTCGCACGCAATGAGGTCAGTACCGCCTGCGGTAGCGGGTGGGTGTTTGGAGTGAGGCGGCTTGACGCCGCTTTGTTTTGGTAATGACTGATATAGCAATCAAGTGTGAAAACCTAAGCAAGCGCTACCGCATCGGCGAGCGTGAGTCTTACAAGGCCTTGCGCGACGTGATCGCGGACGCTGCCGCTGCGCCTTTCAAGGGCTTGGCGGCGCAAAGAGCAAAGCGCAAAGCGCAAAGTAGTAACGGTTCAGGCGCTAGCTCTCCACACTCTGCCCTTAGCCCTTCGCCCTCTGCTCTTAGCCCTTCGCCCGCAGCCCTTAGCCCTTCGCCCTCTGCTCTAAGCTCGCCGTCTTCGGCGACGTTCTGGGCCCTGGACGACGTTTCCTTCGACGTAAAACGCGGCGAAGTCGTCGGCATCATCGGCCGCAACGGAGCAGGGAAGAGCACGCTGCTCAAGATTCTTTCGCGCATCACCAAACCGACGAAGGGACACGCAAAGATTCATGGTCGCGTCGGCTCGTTGTTGGAAGTCGGCACCGGTTTTCATCCGGAACTAACCGGGCGCGAAAACATTTACCTGAACGCGGCCATCCTCGGCATGCGCAAAGCCGAAGTTGCGAAAAAGTTTGACGAGATTGTCGCCTTCGCCGAAGTCGAAAAGTTTATTGACACACCGGTCAAGAGATACTCCAGCGGCATGTACGTCCGCCTCGCCTTTGCCGTCGCCGCGCATCTCGAACCCGAGATTTTAGTTATCGATGAAGTCCTCGCGGTCGGCGACGCTGCCTTTCAAAAGAAGTGTTTAGGCAAGATCGGCGAAGTGGCCCACGGCGGCCGCACGGTTTTGTTTGTCAGCCACAACATGGGCGCGATTCGGAATTTATGCACTGAAGTAATGTGGTTGGAAGCTGGCAAGATTGCCAGTGTCGGGGACACCGCGAAGATCGCAGATCAATACTTGAGAACAACTATTCAGAGTTCGAG
>JANMKA010000116.1:0-6185 GCA_031371765.1 Blastocatellia bacterium | reverse complement strand
CCAATGCGTGTTGCGAGATCGTTGTGTAGTTCGATCCTTTGCTGCTCAACTCGCTGCGAATCACGCTCAACTCATTCACGCTGACCCCGGCAGACGCAAAGCCCATTTCCTTATGGGCAGCCGCCAGCGCGCGGGCGCCTTGCGGTTTCCGCCCGCGCGCGATTGTCAGGTGCGGATTAAATCCACGTGCTTCCTTCGCAAAGCCAAATTGCTGGCATTCGTCCTCAAGTTTTGCCTGCAACTGCGTCAACTTTCCTGAGTAATCGTCGATGCCGATCCAGAAAACGCGCGGCGTGCCGTGTTTGGGAAACGAGCCGGTGTCCTTGATCACAATCTCAAACGGTGAGAAACCGGCGACCGCTGCGGCGGCAGCTTCTGACAGATCGGCTACCCGATCCTGCGCAATCTCGCCTATGAATTTAAGCGTCAGGTGAACATTCTCCGGGCGACTCCAGCTTGCAGGCGAGTAGGGCGCTGCTGCGCGCAAGCGCGTGGTGTGTGCACAGATTTTTTCGATCACCGGCCCAGGCAGTTCAATCGCACAAAAAACGCGCCACGCGTCATTCCTGGTTTCTGTCACTTCTTAGGCGCCAGCACCATGGTTGCCTTGGTCGCTTTCGCGATGGCTGCTTCGCTGAAGGGGAACTCGCGCGGCGTGACCGCGCGCCAATCAGCAAGTTGATCGCTCCAATGCGCGGTAGCAGGCAAGCCTGATTCGCCGAGTGTGATGCCGTGCTGAGTCTTGTCCCAGTCGCCGGGGTCGGCAATCAAGCGCATCGACACGGAAGCGCCCACGTTCGGAGTCGCCGCTAGACCGCCCGCGCCGTTTTGCGGAAATGGCGCAATAGTGAATTGCAAACCTACCAGCGGAGCACCTGCCAGCGGATGCGAAAAGCGCACCTTGGCCATCTCGCCCCAGGTCCATTTCGATTCGTCCGGGTTAATTTTGGTTAACGCTTTGACCGCGTCTCCAAAACAAGCGCGCAATAAATCGGCGTAGCTCGTGAATTCCTTTGGCAGCCATTCTTTCGGTTGCTCAGTTATCAACCGGTCGATCGTCGTATCGAAATTGGACCAGGCATAAATCTTAAACAAGTCTTCGCCGAGGGCAGCATTCAAGACTCTTGAACGAAACGCAATCCGCATTTGCGCGAGGATTGGCGCCACCTGTGAATCGGCATCCATCCGCCCATCCCACTTTGCAAAAGAAACCAGCGTGGCGGCCAGACGCGTTTCTTCAGGTTTTACCTGGCCGCTCATGGTTTTCGTGATTTGCTGAGCAAACAGCACGTTTCCGAGGGAATAGATATCGCCCTGAATGCGCCGAAAGTCCGCGGAGCTCAGTTTCGGTGTTTGGTTCAATAGATCGAAAATTCTGCGCGCGCGATAAGGCTGGGCCCACGAGTGCGTCAGGAAGTAGGGATAATCCGTGCCCACAATTCTTTGGTTCGCGGTCACGATGATTCCCGATGGCGGATCGTAGACGATGGGAAGTTTGTCGCTCGGAATGAAACTGGTCCATTGCCCTTCGTCGGTTGCGCCGTCATAAGGAACACTGCCATCGCCGGACTTTCGGATAGGCACAACACCGGCCGCGTGATAACCGATGTGTCCGGCTACGTCCGCATAGACAATGTTTTGGGTCGGTGCGGTGAAGATGCGCAACGCCGTATTGAATTCTTTCCAGTTGCGCGCGCGGTTTAATGAATAAGTCGAATCGGGGTTGTTCAGTTTTGGATCGAGCGCAGTCCACCTTAAGGCGTAACGCTTGCCGCTTTTTTCGAAGACGATTGGTCCATGTCGCGTGACCGTCACATCGAATGGAACAATGTCCGTAGCTGATTCGGTAAAACCTTTCCGCACCTTGATCTCTTCATGACGGATGGTTGCCTCGCTCCAACCGCCCGGAGTTTTGTAACGACGCGGATTTGCCGGATCGAATTGTTCGCTGTACAAGTCCTGCACATCCGGACCGACGTTGGTAAAGCCCCAGGCGATTTGCTCGTTATGACCAATGACTACTCCGGGTAGCCCGGGCGCGGTGACGCCGGCCACACGCACGCCGGGAGCGCTGAGATGGACCAGGTACCAGATCGATGGCGCCGACGGCGCCAGATGAGGGTCGTTGGCCAGCAGCGGTTTGCCAGTTACGGTGTGCTTGCCGCTTACAACCCAGTTGTTGCTGGCTGCGAGTCCTTCCGCATAAACGCCGACGCGAGTGAGCGCCTGGGATTCAAGCTCCTGATCTTTCACGAGCGCGAGCAGTCCAGTTTCGTTGGGAGAAAAGTTTGGCTGCGCAGAGTCGGACGCATTTGCAACCTTGCGGTTATCTTTGCCAACCACCAGCACATCCAGCGGCGAGAATTCAGGCAGCAGCATAACGCGCTTTGCTGCAGGCAGCCCAGCCAACGCTTCACGCATCACGTCAAGACGCCAGGAGGAAGACAGCGCTTCGGCAAAAACCTTGATGACCAGCAGCGAGTCAACCGGCGTCCAGGGACTCGGCTTGTATTGCAGGATTTGAAATTCCGGAGGCAGGGTTCGCGCATCAAGTGTCGCGATGTATGCATTAACGCCATCTGCGTACGCTTGCAGCAGTGCGCGCGATTGCGCCGATGCTTGCGCAAACTCCGCCTCAGCAACCTGGGTAAAGCCGAGCGTACGGTGTTGCTTGTCCTGGTCAAGCACGCCGTTGTTGGGTCCGGCACTCAAAATCTCCGCTAACTCTCCGCGCTCGTTGCGACGCAGCAAGTCCATCTGCCACAGACGATCGCTCGCGGTCACAAAGCCCTGGGCCAAATAAAGGTCGTGATCATTCTTCGCCTGGATGTAGGGAATGCCGCGTTCGTCACGCCGGATTATCACCTGATCGATGAGACCGGGAATAAGCGTCGGCGCCGTCTGGGCGGCAGCGCTTGTTTCAGAGAGTGCGAACGTGGCGAATGCTGCCAGGGAAAGTAATAGACAACAGAAAATTGTGCGGACAGTTGCGCTGAAGGGCATTTGGGGGAACCTCGCTTCCGAATATTGGCGCGAATATTAGCACAGCGAATATTGGTTGACCCTCTCTCGGAATAGTTCCTAGAATCAGTTCGCTACTTTGTGCATCTTCGGGCAGGTGCTCGAAACAAGACAAACTCTTTCTCGAGGCAACACATTAATGAGAAAAGCCACGCTCTCGTTTCTCCTTTTGTTATTCATTGCGTCGCTGGCGTTTGCTGTCCAGGACCCAGCCTGGATTACCTACAATTCCGCTGAAGGTCGCTACAACATTTCACTGCCGGCCGAGCCGAGGTTAGGTACTCAGGAATCCGCTACCGCTGACGGCCAAAAGTTTCTGCAATACATGGCGACTGTTCAGCAACCAGATGCCATTTATCTGATTGGGTATTTTGATCATGTGCCGGGAACAACCTTTTCCGCCGATCGTGCTCGCGATGGTATGGTGGCGGCCGTTAAGGGCACGCTGGTTAGTGAACACGTCATTAGTCTCAGCGGGTATCCCGGCCGCGAGTTGAAAGTAGGAGCCAAATCGGACACCAATGACTACGTCCTGCTGGCAAAATTCTGGGACACAGAAAATCGCGTGTACGTGCTGCAAGTTATTTATCCCAAGTCCGGGGAAAGCGAAGCCATGAATGTAAACGCGGCTAAGTACTTCGATTCGTTTCAGATTGTTAAGAACTAAGTGGCGCAGACTTTAGTCTGTGTTACGGGTCAGGAGGCACAGACTGAAAGTCTCTGCCACAATGTGAACATTGACGCGACCAGAAGTGGCCATTACAATCGCTGCCAGTAACGTCTCAAAAAGTAAATGCCTGCAACTTACAAATTTCTGCGGAGCTCGTTAGCGTTGGTTGTTCTGCTCGCGTGCGCTGCGGTCGCAGCGGCGCAACAGCGCCCCTTGCTGACCGAGGACGTGGACATCATTCCGCCCGGCACAATGCGCATCGAGGCAGGCATCGATTTTCTGCAGGGCGCAAAGTTTCCCGTTTCCGGACTGACCGGCGATCTGACACGCGTCGGGGTTATCGGTATCAATTTTGGGATCGCGCCCAACGTGGAGTTCCAAATCGAAGGCGTGGCCCAAAATGTTTTGAGTATCAACTCTCGCGGCGCTTCAGCCATTCCCTTGTTAGTTGCGCCGGGCGCGAATTCAACCAACGATACCGGCGATTTCATTCTTTGGGCGAAATTCAAACTGCGCAGCGAAACTAAAAATGGACCATCGCTGGGTTTTCGCTTTGGGGTGGGACTGCCAAATTCGAATCAAGGACGCGGCATTGGCATAAATCAAACGAATGCGTACGGTTCCGTTCTGGTAGGGAAGAAATTTGGCCGCGATGGCCGCTTTAATACTTTCGGAAACCTGGGAATTGCCATCCTGACAGCGCCCACCCAGTTGTTTTCTCAAAACGATGTGCTGACCTACGGCGCCGCTGGAATCTTTCGCTTGAACAAGCAATTCAGTATCGCAGGCGAGGTTAACGGTCGTGCCAACACCCGTCCCGGCGGTGGACCAAAGGGCACCGAGTCGCAATCGGAAGCGCGTTTGGGAATGCAGGTGCGCGCCTCTGGCTTGCGCTTTGATTTCGCGGCAATTAAGGGACTCACCAGTCTTACACACAGCAGCGGCGTCACTGTCGGCGTTACCTACGACACGCCCGCTATATTTTCTCCAGCCAAATAAGAAGTGCTGGGTGCTGAGTACTGAGTACTGAGTGCTGAGTGCTGGGTATCGAGCGAAGGCTTAAGGTCAGCGCTCTCCGCTTACACTTGGAACCGTTTGCTCGTTATTATGACTCGGTTTGACACTTCTCCTGATAGTGTGCGCGTGACGGGTTAGGGCGGTTTTTGTTTTTCTCAGCACTCAGTACTCAGTACTCAGCACTCAGCACTTTCTCTTGACTTATGTTTGATTGGTTAAGACCGATCGGGCGCTGGCTTGAGCGCTATGTCATTGCCTTGCCGATTTATTACGCGGCCCCGGCGATGATTTTGATTGGCGCGCTCGACTCGTCACTGCTTTCGCTTCCCGAAATTAATGACTATCTGGTGGTGGGCAGGTGCTTCAAGCAACCGAGCGCCGTCTTTTATTTCCCAATGTTTGCGGCCATTGGTTCGGTTCTCGGCTGCCTGCTGCTTTACACGATCATGCGTCGCGGCGGTCAGGCGCTACTGCGCCGGCGATTCAAACGTGAAAACATCGAAAAAGTTGAGCGTGCTTATGCCCGGTACGGCTTCCTGGCAATCGCAATTCCCGCGCTGTTGCCGCCGCCAATGCCCTTCAAGATTTTTGTGGCTACCGCCGGCGCGTTGGAGTATCCGCGTTGGAAATTTTTAGTGACGGTGATGTTGGCCCGCGCGTTTCGTTACTATGTTGAAGGTATCCTGGCGGTTTTTTACGGACGTCGTGTGTTGGCCTTCATGCTTGATAACGGTTTGGTCATCATTACTATTTGCGGGACGGTGGCAATTGTAGTGGTATTGATTTTCACGTTATTCAACCGTAGCCGGCCGCAGGTAGCGGACGAGCAAGCCGCCGCTGCCCAACCAGACGGATCAAACGACAAGAAAATTCCGGACCAGCCCAGGTCATAAGCGAAGAGGACAGATCACTTGAAACATTTGTTTCACAAAATCAGCACCGGCCTCGTTCGCCTTTCCGATTATTTCATTGCCCTTGGTCCCTTCGGACTGTTTGCTGTCGCGCTGCTCGATTCGGCGTTCGTGCCGCTGCCGAGCAGTGCCGATGCCTTGATGCTGTTGCTGTCGACGGCGCACCCGCGCTTGATGCTGTTCTACGCATTTCTGGCCACCGCCGGTTCGGCAATCGGCTGCGTCATCCTCTATTACATCTCGCGTCGCGCGGGCGGGCGAGCGCTCAAGAAGTTTTCTGAAGCGAAACAAAAAAGAGTGAAGGAACTAATCGATCGTTATGACGTGTTGGCGGTGCTGGTCGCATCGCTGCTGCCGCCGCCGTTTCCTTTCAAGTTGTTTGTGATAACGGCGGGTGTGTTTCGCTTTAGCGTGTTGCGCTTTACGCTGGCCATCATTGCCGGTCGCGCCTTTCGGTTTTTACTTGAAGGTTTCTTCGCGGTTCGTTATGGCTCGCAGGCGAAACAGATTCTGGCGGAATACTATCCCTGGATTGGACTGGTCGCGGCGCTGGCGCTGGTCGCCGT
>JANMKA010000007.1:0-1801 GCA_031371765.1 Blastocatellia bacterium | reverse complement strand
GAATCAACAACTTACGGGCGCCGTTCGGTCAATAAGTGAAATTTTGTTCGAGCATAACGTGAGAATTTCCTATAGTTTTCGCGCATAACTTGAAATATTCCTCATGGTCCATCGGTTCAGCGCAAGAAAGAAGTCGCCAGGAAATCGCTTTTGACGATATCCATCTGACGATAGCCAAGTTTTCCCGCACCTAGTAGCCGCTATTTAAGGCTCCGGTCATTCATGCGATTGACGATACAAGAGAAGCAGTCCGGAAACTGTTGCAGGACAGTGTGAACTGCACCCTTGACTGACACAAAAAGTTAAGCACATATCCCTACGGGGAAGGAGGCTTAACAATGACCAAGAAGGGGGCAGTGGCCGCCAAGACGGCGGTGCTCAAACGGCGCACATTCAGCCGCGAATTCAAACTGCAAGTCATTCGCGAGATCGAGGCCGGGAAGACCCAGGCGCAAGTCGCCCGCGAATATCAACTCAGCGACAACACCATCTCGAAGTGGCGCCGGGAGCTACGACAATATAAAGAGCGCGCGTTTGCCGGTCGTGGCAATGCTTACACCGATGAAGCCCGCGTCAACGAGCTGGAACGCATGGTGGGCCGGCTCACCATGGAGAACGACTTTTTAAAAAAGCTTTTGCAGAAACTGGAAACCGAGAGCTAAGCCCCAAGCGGCAAGCACGGCAACTAATCATGGAGCTACTGCAAAAGGAACTTGAAGAGAGACCGGCCGCCGAGCGGAGCCCTGCACAGCTCGGCGAGGCGGTCGGGCTCTCGCGCTCGACCATCTTTCGCCATTTGCATGCGCCCAGTTCGAGTTCGGCGACCAACAACGAGGTCGAGCTGCGCGGGCAGATTCAAAGCATAGCTTTGGAGATGCGCTCTTACGGTTACCGGCCGATCACCAGAGAGCTGCATCGGCGCGGCGTGCAAGCCAATCACAAGCGCGTTCTGCGCCTGCTGCGCGAAGACAATCTGCTCTGTCTGCGGCGGCGGGCTTTTGTGCGCACGACCGACTCCAATCACTCGCTGACGGTTTATCCCAACCTGGCCCGCGGCTTGGTGCTTTCAAACATCAATCAACTCTGGGTCTCAGACATTACTTACATCCGGCTGCGGCGCGAGTTTGTTTATCTCGCCGTTGTCCTGGACGCTTACAGTCGACGCTGCATTGGCTGGGCGCTTTCGCGTCACATCGATACGGAACTGGCGCTCAAGGCTTTGCGCATGGCCTTGGCCAACCGCAGCGTGCCACTTGGCCTGGTCCATCATTCCGATCGCGGCGTCCAGTACGCGGCCGCAGATTACGTCGCGCTTTTACAAGAACATAAGATCCAGATCAGCATGAGCCGCACCGGCAATCCCTATGACAATGCCAAAGCCGAACGGTTCATGCGCACGCTCAAGTACGAAGAGATCTATCTGAACGACTACGAAACGCTCGCCGAGGTTTTGACCTCGGTCCAGCATTTCATCGAAGCAGTCTATAATCGGAAGCGACTTCATTCGGCCATCGGCTACCTGCCGCCAGTCGAGTTTGAAGCGTCGCTTTCACCACCAATACTTTCTTAACTTCTTGTGTCATTTCAGGGGTGCACTACAAATTATTCTTTACGGAAAGTTTGCCCTCGTGGTGGCTCCTGAATACAAAAAGACGACCGGGACCCGCTTCAGGACGCTTCGGTATTTACTTGAAGGAAGAACCTTCAATCTTCAGGACACACAGATTCTTATTCAGATTCTTCTCGTAGGCCAAAAGCAGTTGGAACTTATCGAGTCTCACATGGGTCTCGTGGACAAGCC